>JALHNS010000011.1 GCA_022843445.1 Gemmata sp. | reverse complement strand
GACCAGCCCAGCGGGTTCGTCGGCGGCGCGGTGTCGGGTAGCGCGGGTTCGCGGCCCTCGGTCACGTCGCGCGCCGCGGCGGCCAGTTGCGCGTCGCTCAGGTGCCACCCGCTGCGAAACGGGTAGTCGCTCGGGCCGTCGGCCGGGAACGCCTCGGCCACCAGCACGAGCGCGCGGGCCGCGTCGCGCACGAACACGAAGTCGCGCGCGGGGCCGGGTTTCACCGGCGGCGCGCCCAGCGCCACCGCCGGCACCGCGCGGAACGGCTTGCGGTCGCCGGGGCCGAACACTTCGCCGAACCGCGCCACGCTCATGCGGTCGTCGCACTCGTCGCGCCCCGCGAGGCCCAGCGGCGCGAACGGCCGGGCCGTGACCACCGGAACGCGCCGGGAGTACATGCCCATCGCTTGCAGCACCGCGGGCGTGGCGCGGTCTTCGCCGAACGGGTCACGGGCCGTGAGGTGAAATACGCAACTGATTTCGTGGACCGCGAGCGCGGAGTGCAACCGGAACACGTTGTCGGCGCGGCCGTTCAACAGCTTCAGCCGCTCCGGGTGCGGGCCGAAGTGGTCCGGCGGCGGGGGCGTCTGCACGAGGCCGACCACCTCCGCGCCGCGCGCGAGCACCTCGCGCGCGACCGCCCCGCCCAAGAACCCGCTGCACCCGGTGACCAGCACCCGCCGCGCGTGCCAGAAAGAAGCCCCCATCGCCGCCTCCGTGCGCCGTTTGGCGAAGCGTACCGCGCGCCGGGCGCGCCGGTCAACGCGAACCGGCGCGCCGCGCGCGGTTGACCAGCATAGTAACTCGGACCCCGCGCCGCGTTCGCACGGAGCGAGAGTCGCGCCGGCGGCGTGTTCGGATCGCGGGGTGCGGAAAAAGTTCTTGCGAACCTCCCCTTCCCTTTCCGGGTCCGTTGTGTAGAGTGAACGTAACAAGACGCGGCGTGGAGCAGCCCGGTCAGCTCGCCAGGCTCATAACCTGGAGGTCGTAGGTTCAAATCCTACCGCCGCAACTCTTCAAAAGCCTACAATTTCTAGCACTTCGACCGCTTCCCCGGCTACGCTGTGGGGAGCGGTCGATTGCCATTTTACCCCCATTCAGTGCCCCGAAGTAGCTCATTCGGTGCCCCATTCAGTGCCCCGCGCCGGAATTCGGTGCCCCGGAAACGGGTGGCGCGGGGTTGAGGGTCACCAAAGTTGGGCGTCCCTTTCGGTGTTCAACCCCGACCAACCCGGCTTCGGCGAGCGCTTCGAGTGCCCGTTGTGCCGTTCGTCTCGGGATGCCGAGCCGGGACAAGTTGAGCGGTACGGTCCGCTCGTTCACGCAACCCGCTTCCTTCCACACCGACAGCCCCACCATCAGCGCTTGCCCCGGTAGCGCGCCGGCTAGTTCGAGCCACCGCCACGGGATCGGCCCCTTCAAGAACTTCTCCCCCGGTCCGTGTCGGGGCGGGCGCTTGTCGGCGTTCGTCGGGATGTGTGCCGGCGCGGGCGCGATGCGCGACGTGTCGAACGGGTCCACCAACCCACCCCTCTAGGTAAGTACAAGACAGAAGAAAGAAGACTGGACGGGTGCGCCGCCGGTGGCACAGGTGGTGCGTCACCAGTGGCACAGGTCCGCTTCGGCCGCGTCCAACTCGGCAACGATGCCGCACACCGCGGCCCACATCCGTTCGCCCCGCGGGTCGGCGTACCGGTCCGGGTAGCGCACGACCTTCGCCTCGGTGTTCAGCGGGAAGCCCGGCAGCACGTCTTCCGACGCTTCGCGCATCGCCGCTTGCATCCGCTCGACCGCGGTGTCGATTTCGTCCGCGCCGGCTTCGATGAGGAAGGCGTCGTGAACCGGGCAGCACACGTTCAGCCCGCGTTCGGTCGCCAAGCACGCCGCCAGCCGCATCATCTCCGCACCGTTGGCTTGCATGGCGAAGTTGCGGAGCGCCCGCGGGTTCGCGTCCGCGCCGACGCGCACGGTCCACCCGAACACCGTGCGCAACTCGCCCGTCAGAATCGCCCGCTCCTCGGTCGCGTCCGACCACGCCCAGAACCGGCGGAAGGTGCGCTGGTGCATGGCGAGCAGTTCGCGCCCGCGGCACGGTTGCACCCCGAGCTTGCGCGCCAGTCCGTCGGCACCCAACCCGTACAGCACGCCGAGCGCCACGCTCTTGAACTGGTCGCGCTCCGCGCCGTGCGTCTGCTTGGTGGCGTCCGGCGGCACCGCGCCCGCCATCTTCGCAAACGTCAGGTAGAAGTCGCCCGACGTGTACGCGGCCCTCATGCGCTCGTCACCCGACAGCGCGGCGGCAATGCCGAGTTCCTGTTGCGACCAGTCGATGTAAGCGAGCGCCCGGCCCGGTTCGGGGCGGATGAGCGAGCGCAACCAGCACGACGGCCCGAACACGAACTTCGAGTTGCTCGGTTGGTTGCGCCCCGTGCGCGCCCGGAACGGCGACAGCATGCACCGGTTGCGGCCGTCCGGCCCGACCGCCAGTTCGTGCAGCCGCATTTGCCCGAGCGTGTGCCGCAACTCCCGAATCGGCCCGACCTCGGTCGGGTACGCCTTCGCCATGTCCTTGAACGTCTCGTCGTCGAGGGCGAGCGCGCCACTCGGCAGCCGCGGCCACGGGATGCGCTTGCGTGCGAGGTACTCGCCCCACCGCGCCGCGCTGAACGTCAGCGGGCCGTCGCCGGTGTAGCGCTCGCCGGTGCCGACCAACCCCGCGGCGCGGTCCAGCACTTCGCGGGAGTGCTTCGGCGGCGCGACCGGGTCCGGGTCGCAAAACACCGCCCACAGCTTCGGCGCATAGTCGTCGTCAACGCCTTCCTCGTCGTAGCCGATGCCGATGCCGAGGTCGGGATACTCGCCCGCCAGATCGCGGGCTTGCGTGTCGAGTCCGGGCACGTCGAGATAGTCGCGCCCGGTGTCGAGCAGTCGCCCGACGCGGGCCACACTCAGCCCGGTTGCGGCGCGGGCGGCGCGCACCGCTTCGAGCCGGTCGCGGGTCGCGTCGCGCTGTTCGCGGTGAACGTGTTCGGCGGCTTCCGCCAAAAGGTACGGGTCGAGCCGCAACTCCTTCGCGGTCGCGGTGACCGCCGCGCCGAACTTGGTGTCCGGGTCGAGCCGCCGGCCCGCGGGCACGAAGACGCCGTAATCCGCATCGACTTCCCGCACCAGCCGGCCTTTGATCGCGGACCAGTGCCGCACCAGCGCGCCGTGCGCCTCCGTGTCCACCGGCGTGCCGGTGCGCTCCATGCGCGCCAGTGCGACCGTGTACCGCCCGCGGACCAGCGCCCGCGGTAGGTCGATGTGCGGTGCCATGCGCTCGAGGAGTTGGGCGGTAGCGCGCACGTCGGTCGCGCAGTAGTCGAGCAGCCCGGCGCGCTCGGTATCGGTGAACGGCCCGCCCCGCATCGCCAGTTCGCGCCACTCGGCCTTTTCGGTCGCGGCGAGTGCGTCCAGCCCGTAGTGCGCCAGCGCGCCGAGCAACCCGTTACCGTGCGGCACCGCGCCGCCGTTGGTGAGCGCCCGGAACTCGGCGAACAGGTCGAGAATCCGGGCGGGCACCGACCACCCGAGCTCGAGGAAACACCCCATCTCGGCGGGCGCGTAGTACGCCACGAACAGGGCGTCCGCGGTCACGGCGAACGGCGGCGCGGGCGGCGCGCCGTCGCCGAGCCACAGGCGCACGTCGCGCCCGGTGCGCACCTCCCGCGCTACCAGACAGTGCGGTTCGGGGCGGTGCCCGTCCGGGGCGCGGAACTCGAAGTCCGCGCACCAGATTTCGCGGAAGCAGTCGTACGCGCCCACGGCTACCGCTCCCCGCGCAGTTGTGCGAGAACGGAGTGATCGAGCGACGTAACGACGCGGTCCTTGAACGCCAGCCGCAGCAGTTCGGCGAACGGTTGGTCGGGCCAAACCGGTTCGTCGGTGATGCCGGTGGCGACCTTGATGCGGTGCTTGCGCTGGGACTGGTCCCAGAACATCTTCGCCCATGAGCCTTCGGCGGCTTTCGCGGCTTCGAGCGGCACGCTCACCCAGTCCGGCACCCGCGCTTCCGGCCCCGGCAGCCGCAGCCCCCACAGGAACGGCGCGCC
Organism: Gemmata sp.; assembly: GCA_022843445.1. GTDB lineage: Bacteria > Planctomycetota > Planctomycetia > Gemmatales > Gemmataceae > Gemmata. The sequence goes on along the minus strand of JALHNS010000011.1, from coordinate 38,802 downwards.
TTGCCGCGTCACCGCGGTCACGACGAGCCGCTTGCCGAACGTGGGTTCGTCGGCGAGGTGCGGCCACAGTGCCGGGTCCACCCAGTAGGCCGCGCCGTCTTCGTCCTTCAGTTCGATCAGCCCGCCGGTGCAGCGGAACGCCGGGTCGCGGTGAACCCGGAAGAACGTTTCCTTCGAGGGCTTCCGATACGGCACCGAGACGAGCAGTTCGCGCACGCCGAGTGCCGCGTCGTCGTCGGGTTGCAACCGCAGCCGGGACACGTCGAACGGGTCCGGTGCGGTGCTGGTGTCGCCTTCGAGCATGTGAGCGCCTTTCCGGTCGGAGTGCCGACCGTGAACGTGTGGATGAGTGCGCGCCCGGCGACAGTGCCGGGCGCGGGTGATGCGGGGTTAGTCGTCGCACTCGTCGAAGAGGCCCGGTTGCCGCGGGCGCGACTGGCCGAGCAGTTTGGTCAGCGCGCCCAACCGCTGCCGAGCGGCCTCGGCGTCGATGAGCTTCCAGACGACGGCGATGCCCGAGCGGCGCGCCACCCGCGGCGAGCGGTGCGATTCGAGCCGGCCGTCGTCGGCGACGAGCGCGCCGATAACCCCGCGCCCGGCGAGCCGTTTGGGGATGCTGCCGCGCCACCGCCCGCCGTCCGGGTACGGCTTCGTGCGGTACTCGGCGGGCGTCGCGTCAGCGAGCGACGCCAACCCGCCGGGTGCGGCGAGCAGAACGCGCAGGAACAGCGCTTCGCCTTCGAGAACGCGGCGGTCGTTGTGTTCGTCACCGCCATCGAGTAGAGTGTTCATGTAGCCTCTGTGCGTAGGGGGATACAGTGACACACCTGTGTCACCGAGCGGCCGACCGGCGGGTCGGCCGTGTTTCGTTTGTGGGTGCGCTCAGTTCTTGGGCGCGCCGGGTTTGCTTCGCGGCGGCAAGTCGCTGCCCCGCATCAATCGAAAGCCGCGCTCGGCAAGCCGGGTGAGGGCATGAGCCGCGGCCCGCCGGTCGTTACGACGGACGGCGCGGATGAGCGCGGCGAGAAGCGCGGCGGGGTTAAGCACCGGGAACCTCCAGCGCTTGCCGCTCAGCATTTAGACCGGCACGCTCCGACACGGATGAAGTGGCGTGGGCGTGGTCGCGGGCGAGGCGCAGCAGACGTGCGAGGTGCCGCGCCTCAATACGGAGTAGTGAGAGGCGGTGCTCCACCGTGAGCGGATCGGGGAACAGACGGGCAGTGAGGTCGGTCTCGGCGCGGGCTATGTGCATCATTGGCACTCCACTGCATCAGGGCGATGCAGGGAGTATCCGGCGAATTGCCACAACTATAGCCACAACACCGGCAATAAGTTTATGCCCGGAGTTGTGCTTCGAGATTTGCTAGGAAATGACGCGGTTCGACCACCGAAAGTAGTAGTCGCCGTCTCGCTTGTACTCGGCCGGGAAACTCGGAAACCATGCGAGCAACTGACCCATCATTTGGCGAGCGTAGTTCTCAGCGGAATCGACGCCTAGCGCAGCCCCGCCGGCATTCTCATACGCGGCGTTGAGGTCGTTGATGTGGCAAGGTGCTTGAGACCGGAAACTGGTCCACGCTGCGACACAGAACCTGTACAATCGCTTCTCCGCCTTCGGGAACTCTTTCTCAACCCCACCCCACCGGAATCCCCGCGGCCCGAACGGACCGTCCACCTTTGGTTGTCCTGTATCCGAGTTGGGAATCAGTGTCCTTGCCGGTCCCGCCCCCCCCGGTTTCGAGTCACCATCGGCCGGTGCTGTTTGTTCGGGGGCGGGATCGCGGATGTACGCCTGCCGGTTCCGAACGTACTCGGAAAGCAGACCACGGGCGTGTTTTGCTGCATCATCCCAGTGGAAGACTTGCAGGACGTCGAAGATGGCTTTCCGAACTTCGTCGAGTTCGTTCGACATGACAGCTTGCAGCGCCGGCGAAACGTGGTTTGCTATGCCGTAACGCAACCCGAAGAGGGCTTGGTGAGCGTCTTCCACGTTTGATTCGTGTAAATCGGAAAAGCCCAGTTCATCCGGATCGGTGAATGCTCGCAGGTCGCGGAACGCGACGAAACACTTGATCAAATAGAAGAGCGCACCGCATTGACGCGCGAACCAGTCTGAAGGCTTCTGGTTGTTTGGGAGGTTGTAGTGTGCGAGTAGATCTCGCACCGTTTCTTGGTACTTTTTCCCGTAGCGCAGGGCGAGTTCCGCACGACTGGGAAAAGTGTCCGCGCCGCTCCCGTTTGCGTCGTTCGACATGGTGTGTTGCTCCAACGGGACCGCCGGGGCCGAGCGCGGGCGCAACACGAACCCGCGGCACGGCCCCGGCGTTCGGCGGGTAGCTACTCCCACCGTCCCGAGGACGTGCAATCTACCTTTTCTCGGGGGATCGACGCAAGGTCGGCACAGTGTCACCGGGCTGTCACTCGTCGAGCCAGCCGGCCCAGACCGCGAACCAACCGCCGAGTTTGAGCACACCCGCGCCGAGCGCGGCGAACCCCGCTGACGTGCTGAGTAACTCGCCGTCAGTGACTAGTTCGCGGAGTGCCGAGAACGGGCTGAGCGATTTGGTCAGTTCGACGAACCGGTTGCCGATCACCGGCCCGGCCAGTGCGAGCGCACCATAGGACAGGAAGACGGGCCAGTTCGGCCACACCGCGAACGGAATGGCGAGCCGGTACGCCTCACGGCCGGGCACCGTGATCGTAACGAACAGCGTGCCCCGCTGAGGGGCGGGCACCTTTCCGCGTCGCCGGGGCTGGTAGGTCGCCAGCACCGCTTCCACCGCGCCCGCGGGCACCGGGTGCGGGTCCACCACCACGCCGAGCGCGTCGGTCGGGTTGAGCTTCACCACCGCCGCGGCTTCGCCCGGCACCGGTGCCTGTGGCACGACGCGAACGCGAACGTGCTGCCCGCTGCGGACGTGAACGAACCGCCGGGTCATGCGGAGCGCCCGCCCGGAATCGTCCGTGAGTTCGACCTTCGCCGGGGCGCGACGCAACAGGTAGTCCGGCAGCGCCGCCGGCGGCGCGGTGGGTTCGGGTGCGGACACTTCACGCCCCCTTCGCCGCGGCCGGTTCGCGCCACTGGTCAACCCATGCAATGAACTGCTTCGAGACTTCGGCGAGGAAGTCACGCAACACCGGTTCGGCGTTCGCGCCTTCGCGCCCGGCCGCTTCGACCTCGGCGAGCGCCGCCGAGTACCACCCCGCGAAGCCCATGAGCGAGTGAAAGAAGCCCACATCGTAGGGCACGACGCGCACGTCCTTCCCTTGCTTCGTGCGCGCCTTCTCGAACGTCTCCCCGCACATCCCGCTGAGCGCGTCTTCACCATCGGCGCGGAGAAAGACCAACGTGCGAACCGGGCACGGCTTGTCTTTGAAGTAGTCCAGCACCTTCAACAAGTTGCTGTGCTTTGGTGCATGATGCCCGAGCCATGCGGCGATGCCGATGCCGGGTTTGTTCTCCTCGGTGCGAATCACCGTGAGGTAGCCGTACTGCGAGCGCTCCGGCTTCGTGACCACTTCCACTTTCGCCCACGGCCCCGCCCCGGTCAGCCCGTGCTTGTGAAGATGCTGGAGCCACCCGTCGAGTGCGGATTGAAACTGCGGAATGAGCGCCGTTGTGATCGGCAACGCGTCGCCGTACTCGGCGCGGGCCGCGGCGGAATGGTCGCGCCAAATCGCTTCGAGCCGCCCGCGGAGTTTCGCCAGTATCGTTCCGACATCAACCTGTGCGGCGAAGACGATTTCGTCATATCGCTTCGCCAGCCCCAACAAGAACCCGCGTAGATTCACTTGCTGTGTCAACTCCTGAAGGTCCGTAAGCGAGAGCGGGAACGTCGGCGGCAATCCAGTCAGGTCGAGCGCTGGGAACCCTTGTCGAATGCGCGTTGCCACGATCTGTTGCGCGACCTCGGCACTCACCCGGTCGGGCATCTCGATACGAGTTCGCGCCGGCTGCCCGGCGAGAGAGAACAGTTGTGCGAGTCGTTGCTGAGAATACGGGTCAGCAGCATTGGTCAGGTCAACCCACACTTGGTACGCAGCAAACGTAATCACACAGACCCCCCGAACGTTGTCCACGTAGGAGGTGACCGCCCGAATGAAGTCTCGTTGATTGATGCACTCTTGTTCCGGTGTCGCGGCGCGTAAGTAGTCTTCGAGTTGGTCGTAAACCACGACGACCGGAATGCGCAGCATTGCGAGCAATTCGAGCCAAGTGTCGAGCAAGCACCGCCCAATGTTGCCCACACCCTTCGTATTGGCAGGCGGTTCGGCTTCGCCGTTGTGGAAGTCGTCAACGGGTTCTCGGTCGCCGAGCAGAACGAACCGGGCGAGGCGTGTGTAGAGTTCCTTTCGGAACCAATCGGTCGCGTTATCGGAATGCGTATGTTTGAGGTGAGCGCTCACACACTCGAAGGCACGCTCAGGCGCGATTCCGGCGGCGCAACACGCTTCTCGCAACGCCGCGGGTTCCGGTCCGGCGTCGGCAATCTCGACGAGCTTCGCCACCGCGTCAACGCGCTCGTGTGCGAGCTGCGCGCTCCCGAACCGCATGCGCACGCCTTGCCAGAATCCGGCCGCGGGAATCAGTTCGATTTGCTGCGGCGGGCTGAGCCGGCGGAGCGCCTCGGCCAGTAATCGCCCGGTGAGTCGGCCCGCGACCACATTCAGCATGCGACGGGCGTCGCCGGTGTGCGTCAGCAGGTGGTTTGTGATCTGCCACAACAGATAGTCGATGGGGTCCGTGCCTGTCGAGCGGTGTTCGACGACAACGAAGAGCGTCTCTTTGCCGTCGCGTAGTGCTTGCTGGCGGAGTTCTGAACGGAGAACGTACAGCAGGTGCGTTTTCCCCGTGCCGGGGTCACCGACGACCGGATAGATGCGCGTTGCAGCGCTCCCGGCGCGGTACAACTCGACGATCTTCAACAGGTCGGCGAGTTGCTGTTCTGTGTGGGCTCGCACATCCGTCTGGACGCTCTCTGCGGCCGTACCTACCGCCGCAACTGCGGTGCTGAACGGGTTCGAGCCTTTGCGCAGTTCGGCGAGCGCTGCATCTCGCAAGGCGCTGTCGGAAACGGTGTCAAGCGACGGGATGGGCATTGTAGGTCACCGTGTGCTTGATAAGGATTGCCAACTCCGGTTCGGGTAGTTCGTGAATCGTCTTCGACCAAGTGCTCAGCTTGAGCCGCGGCGGGTTCGCGGCTGCGAGCCGGCGCAGGGTATCGTGAAACTCGCCAATAGTCACGGTCGGGAACAGCCCGCGCAAGTGTTTCATGATCGCGTCGAACGGCGGGCCGAATTGGTGCGCCCGCGCCCAGTTGGTCACGAACTCGACGATGGCATCGGCGACGCGGGCGGGATCGGTCGAAGGGACCGCGGGCACAGCGGGCGGCGCTGGCGGCGCGACCGGGGGCGGGGCGAGCAGCTTGCTAATGTCGGGGTACTCCACTGGCTTCGCGCCCACGTTGAGCCGACCGAGCGCGGCCGTCAGTGCGCTCAGCACGGGCGCGGGGTCGGTACTCGTCGCCGGTTGCGACACGGTAGCGAGAACGGCTTGTCGCAGTTCGGCGAACGCCGAGTTGATGGCTTGCACACAGGTCGCGGTCGCACTCTCGAGCGCGGCACGGAACGCGGTGGTGTCGGGCGCGCTCTGATTGCCGCCCATCCGCTCGAGCGCGCCTTTCAGCACTTCGAGCGTTTGGCGAGTCTCGGCCGACGAACCGGATTCGGCGAGTTTGCGCGCCCCGGCTTCTGTGATGATCGCGTAGACCTTCGTATCCTTCGGCTTCTTACCCGTGACGGCGTGCGCTCGGAAGTAGCCCGCTTCAACGGCCCCGTCCGCTATCGCCTTCTGCGCCTTCGTGAACAGCCCTTTCCCCTTCGCGCCCACTAGTTCGAGCAAGTTCGGAAGTTTCTCGACGGCTGTCTTCAGCGCAGCAAGAACCAGCTCGTCCGACGACTTCGCCACGGGAGCACCTTTCGGGAACGGGCAGGGCATCACCGATGCCGTTTGGTAGGTGCGGGAGATTGTCGGGCGCGGAGCGGTGCGCCGCAAGATGCTAGGCGAAGTGTGAACGTCAGATGTAGCTATCGATTTTGAACGAGCGAACGGGCATTCTTGCCGTCGAGGTCGAAAGTTAGAGGCGCATTATTCGGGCACTCGGACGCGCAGCCCGCACTTCGCGCACCCGACCGAACGCCGAGAGTGCGCCCACATCAGCACGCCGCCGCAACCGGGGCAATCGAACGGCGACGGCGGTCGCCAGCACGACCAACCGCAGCCCGCGGAGCAGTACCAGAACCGCAGTTTCCCCGGTGCGGCGCGCACCGCGACCGACCGCTTGCCGCAGTGCGGACAGGTGCGCGACCACTGTACCCGCGGTCGGCGCGCTCGAGGCGGTAGCAACATCATGCGCCGGCCTTCTTCGAAGCCGCACGCCGAAGTCGGCGCAGCACGGCGAGCGAGCGCAACGCGGTGTGTAGCCGACGCTCGGCTTGTGTCACCCGGCGCTCGAGGGTGATCGCGCCCGCGCTCGTCGCGGCGCGCATGCCGAGCATGCATTCGAGGATGTGAACCGCCAGCCAGTTGTGCGCCGCCCGCGTCGCGGCGAGCCGCTCGGCGAACGTCGGGTCGGGCGAATCGGCGAGCAGCGCGTCGAGGTACTCCCCGTGTTTCTGCTGCATCGCCACCGCGACCGCCACGTTCGTACCCGCCGCCGACGCGATGAGCGCCAAGAGCGCCATTTCCCCGGCCCCGCCGAGGGCGTCCAAATACGCTCGGTCCTTGAGCAGTTCGCGCACCTGTGGCAGCGCGGACCAGTCGCCCCGGCCCGCCCGGTCGAGAACGTCTTGATGCTCGGGGCGCAGCACCGGCGGTTTGATGAGCGGCGGGCGCACCGTTTCGCCTTCGGTCGCGTTGTAGGTCTTCACGCTCGTTCCCCGTTTGTGTCGCCACTCGCCCCGGTTGTGCGGCGCGTATCCCGACAGGTACATCACGGACCGGAACACTCGGTCGGCGAGTCGGTCGAACTCCGCGCCACCGTCCAGCACGGCAGCCGCACGACGCGCCTCGGCGGCGCGGTCTTCGCGCTCCACTTCCCGAACGGCGCGGTCCGCATCGGCCCGCCCGCGGAAGTAGCTCACTTCGGCGGGCGAGAGCGGACCGAGGTACTCGCATTCGGCGCGCCCGTTCACCCGCCGGCGAAGGTACAAGTACGGCCGCCCCTTCCGCCACTCGACACCCATTGAACCGCCCCGCCGTTGTGGTGGAACAAGCACCTTGCAACGAGGAAAACTACCGCCGAAGTGTGGAACGCAACTGACGTGGTAGATCGCCGGTCAGTAGCCAATCTCACACTTCGGCAACGCCTCCTGAAGTTCGTCCACACCCGCGTCCGTCCACTGCGAGCCGCCCAAATCGAGTCTGGTCAGGTTCTTCAGTGCGCGTAGTTCCTCCAGACCGGCGTCCGTCACCTGAGTGCGGCCTAAATCGAGTACGGTCAGGTTCTTCAGTGCGTGCAGTTCCTTCAGACCCGCATCCGTCACCTGCGTGCCGTCCAAATCGAGTACGGTCAGGTTCTTCAATGCGTGCAGTTCCTTCAGACCGGCGTCCGACGCGCTAGTGTCGGACAGGACGAGTATGGTCAGCTTCTTCAGTGCGCGCAGTTCCTTCAGGCCCGCATCCGTCACTGGCGTTTCGGACACGACGAGTCTGGTCAGGTTCTTCAATGCGCGTAGTTCCTTCAGTACCGCATCCGTAACTGGCGTGTAGGATAGGACGAGAGTGGTGAGGTTCTTGAGTGCGCGCAGTTCCTTCAGACCCGCCTCCGTCACTGGCGTCTCGTCTAGGTGGAGGGCAGCGAGGTTCTTGAGTCCCAGCACCCCTTTCAGCCCCGCAGACGTTATTGGTGTGCTGTCGAGGTGGAGGGCTGTGAGGTTCCGGAGCGGTGCCAGCCGCCCCAACCCTGCGCGCACCTCCGTGCAGCCCAAGTCGAGGGTGGTCAGGTTCTTGAGTCCAGACAGTCGCCTCAGCCCGTCTCCCGTCACCAGTGATTCGCGCAAGACGAGGGTGGTGAGGTTCTTGAGGCGGAGGAGATATTTCAGTCCCGTGTCGGTCACATGCACGCCGTTGAGGTCGAGAGCAGTAAGCCAAGGGGAATTGGACAACTCGTCGCCCAATACCAATCCCCAGTCGTCGAGTCCCGGCTCCGTGTGATGATCGCGACGGATGTGGGCTTCGGGTCGATTCAGATCGAACCGGTAGCCGAGCCACCCGTCAAAGGCAACGTTCAGCGTCCATCGGGGTGTATCGGGCAACTGGACCCAACAGCGTTGTCGTAGAGATTCCCGAACTTTCTCGGCGACCTCCTCCTCACCGTGCTCTTGGAGCCAGTCGGCGAGGGCGAGTCGCGGAGTGTCTTCGGCGGGTCGGTTCAGCGCCGTCCGAAGCAGGGCGAGGCCGATGGTGTCACGGGAGCAGTCGGGCCACACGGGCGGAGCCTCCACACGGGCGAGTGTCGGGAACGTCACCGTTCCCTGTTGTTGGTGCCGAAACGCGAAGCGCGATACTACCCGACCGCATTCAGGGAGGCTAGGGGGCGGTATTCATGCGAGGTCCGGCACAGCCCCGCGATTGGTCCCTTCGGAGACCGCTGTGCTCGCCCTCACACAGAACCGCCTCGGCGTTGTGGTGCGCGACTCGCAATGCCCCGCCCCAATACCATTGCCGCAGAACGGTGAACCCGTGCCACCGGTGACACGACGGGTGCGCCATGGGTGGCGCACCCGTACAGTCTCCTTTCTTCTGTCTGGTTCTGAAGAGAGACTCCGCTCGGCCGCGAAGGAGACAGCGTTGAACGCCCGGAAGTTGCCCCGTCGCGGGGGGTCATTCGGTCACCGGTTGATCTTGCACTTCGGCAGCGCGTTCTGGAGTTCCTTCACACCCATGTTCGTCATCTTCGTGCAGTACGTCAGGTCGAGTGTGGTGAGGCCCTTGAGTGCGGCCAGTTCCTTCAACCCCGCGTCCGTCATATCGCAGTCGCTCAGGACGAGTGTGGTGAGGCTCTTGAGTGCGGCCAACTCCTTCAACACAGCGTCCGTCACCCTCACGGAGCCGCTCAGGTTGAGTTCGGTGAGTCCCTTGAGTGCGGCCACCTCCTTCAATCCCGCGTCCGTCAACTCATGGCAGGCGATCAGTTTGAGCGTGGTAAGTCCCTTGATTGCGACCAGCTCCTTCAATCCCGCGTCCGTCACCCGAGTGAAGCCCAAGTTGAGTGTGGCGAGGCCCTTGAGTGCGGCCAGCTCCTTCAATCCCGCGTCCGTCACCCGAGTGTAGCCCAAGTTGAGTGTGGCGAGGCCCTTGAGTGCGGCCAGCTCCTTCACACCCGCGTCCGTCACCACCGTGGCGCTCAGGTCGAGTGTGGCGAGTCCCTTGAGGGCGATCAGTTCCTTCAACCCCGCATCCGTCACCAGCGTGCGGCTCAGGGAGAGCGTGGTGAGACCCTTGAGGGCGGCCAACTCCTTCAGCCCCGTGTCCGTCACCTTCCGACAGTCGTTCAGGTAGAGTGTGGTGAGCCCGTTGAGTGTGGCTAACTCCTTCAAAGCCACATCCGTCACCAGCGTGCGGCTCAGGTTCACGGTCACGACCGGCTTGCCGGGTGCCTTGTCGTCGCGGGTGAATGTGCCGCCGAGTTCCTTCACGAAGGCGACCGCCTTGTCCTCGGCTTCATCAGCCCGCGCCGACGAAATCAGACCCAGCCCCGACGCCGCCAGCACGAACGCCATGACTCGGAACATCGCCTCTCCCGGTTGCGGATGGGGGAAGAACAACTCCCGCGATGCTACCCGACCGCGGACGCCGGACCAACGGTTCCCATGTCGATTCGTCCGTGCGCCGGTCCGGTGCCGGTAGCGGATGCGGCACCGAACAATCAACGGTATCCCATGCCCGGCCGAGGAATTGGAGAGGCCCCTCACCCCGCGGCGCGCTCTGCACGGTTGTCGGTCGGGCGCACCAGCGCCGCCGCGGTTCGCAGCACGTTCGCCTGACTGGTCAGGTGCGAGTAGTGGCGGTGTAGCATCGCGGTCGACGAGTGCCCGAGCAGCGCGGCGACGGTGGCGTCCGGCACGCCTTTGGCGAGCGCGCTGGTCGCATAGGTGTGGCGGTAGCCGTAGGCGGTCGCGGTCACACCCGCCTTGCGGCACGCTCGCCGAACGGCCAACCCGATGCCGTCCTTCGTCCACTTCCCGCCGCGGGCGTTGCGCAGCAGTTCGCCGACCGGGTGCCGTTCGACCAACTCACCCAACAGCGCTTTCGCCGTCGAGGTGAGAACCAAGAGACGCGGCTTCCCGGTCGCGCCGGCCGTCTTGTGTTCGGTGAGGATCGCCACCCCGGCGCTCATGTTCACGTCGGCCGCGGTCAGCCGGGCCAACTCGGAAGGGCGAGCGCCGGTTTCGTAGAGCAGAGCGAGCAGCGTGCGCAGTTCGGGACCGGCCGCGGCGAGCAACTTCCCGTGTGCGTCGTCGCTGACCACGGCTTTCGTGCCGCGGGACGCCTTCGGCGGGCGCTTGACCGCCTTCAGCGGGTTGTGCGCGATGCGCCCGACCGATTCGGCCCACTTGAACGCGGTGGCAACCGCCCCGATGAGGTTGTGCCGGTGACTGGTGCCCCACTCGGGGCGCTGGGTGAACCGAATGAGCGCCGTTGGGGTGACGCTCTCGGCGCTGGTGTCCCCGAAGTGGGCGCGAACCGGTGTCAGCAACCCCGTATACGCGGCGAGGCTGTTGGCCTTCACCCGAACCGCAACGTCGGCGAGGAACTCGTCGACGAGTGCCGCGACCGTCACCGGCGCGATTGTAGCACGCACGGGCGCTCTCGGCACGGGCGCCGGTGCCGCGGCCCGCGGTTCCGACGCATCGGGTTCGGCCGCGCCCGCCATCAGCCGGTGCCATGCGCGCACGGCGGCTTCGCGGTTCGCTTCCCCTTGCACCTTGAGCGAGAGCTTCCGCCCGCCCACCGTCGCGTACCACGTCCCTTTGCTCTGCCGATACCACGGACCTTCAACTTGCCGGGCCATGTGAGGCGCTCCGGCGTAGCCGAATTCAGTGCCCCGAATTCAGTGCCCCGCGGGGGTCGCGGGCCGAGGGGGAAGCGCAGACTTGCTAGGATTTCTTGGAGACGCGGCGTGGAGCAGCCCGGTCAGCTCGCCAGGCTCATAACCTGGAGGTCGTAGGTTCAAATCCTACCGCCGCAACTCGAAAGCCCTTGGGAAACCAAGGGCTTTTTCGTTTCCTGTCGTTCCGACCGGTCCGCCTTTTCCGCCCTTTCCGGGCACTGAACTGCCACTTAACTGCCACGCCCCCCAATCACTCTGGCTATACCAGAGCAACTGGCACCCAGTTGGGGACCGTCGCCTCGAGAATGCTGACCAGTTACGAGACCTCTTCGTCGAAGTAAGTGGACAGCCCGCGTTCGAGTGCGGCCATCGCCCCAGCGAGCGTGTCGGCCGTGTCGTCCTCGAACACCACACCACCAGCATCGACGGCCCGCACCACGAAACCGAACCCGTCTTGGGTCCCAATCTCGATGTGCCCGTACCCGCCGACCCAGCGGGCGATGGCGGGGAACGACGATTCGACGCGGGTTTGTGCGGCGGTCGGCTTCACCGCCCCGGCCGAGCGAGCCGCCCGGAGCCGTCGCAGGTGGGCGTCGTACGCTTCGACCACGGCCGTCAGTTCGTTCGCGGCAGCGACTTCGATTCCGACGTCCGCGAGGGCCGGGAACAGATCCCGCCACCGCGGGTTCTTGCGGAAGCGAATCGTTCGCGGGCGACACGGGTCGCCCTGACGCGGCCGGAGAACGGCGTCGGTCAGCAACTCGGCAAGGTCGCCGACCGAGGGCGTGTGTGGCACCGCCCGTTCGGCCAGCAGGTGCCCGCCCGGTGCGACAACGAACCCGACGTAGTGCGTGTCGGTCTGGCCGACGGGTTTCGGTAGGGCACGGAAATCGGCTTCCCACACCGCGTTGCCCTGCGGGGATCGCTTCAGTTCGTCCGTTGGCAGGTCAATCTTCGCCTTGGCCACGACCTGCCTCCGGTTCGGTCAGCTTGGACCGAACGAACGCCGCCAGTTGTTCGGCGTCGTCGGTGCCGATCCGCAACGTACCGCCGTCGCGGAAGTGAACGACCACGCACTCTCGCCCCCACAGGTTCCACACCCAACCGCCGCGAATGCTGTAGTGGATGCCCCAGCCGTCCACGAACAGCGTCCGGCCTACCTCGACGGACCCGATGTCGGCGTACCGCACGGTCCGCCGGAACAGCGGCACGGGGCCGAAGCGGACCGCCAGCCGGTCGCCCCGGTCCTCGACGGTCAGGTGGTGGAACGACGCGGCCCCGACCGTCAGCAACACGCCAATGGTCGGGAACAGCCAGTGGAGCGGCGGTGCGGCCGACAGCACCCAACCGAGCACGAGGAACAGACCGGCAACCGCGTACAGCAGCAGGCACAGCGGGGCCGACTGCCGGTGGGAGTAACCGGACGGGTGCGATTCGGTCGTCACGGCTTCGATTCCTGTTTCACGGCCACGAACGCGGACTCGTCGCCCTGATGGGAGGCGATCGGCCCGTGCAACTCACCGCCCTTTAGAACCGCCCAGCCGCGGCCTTGGGCCGGGTCCATTTCGTCGCTCCCCGCCTACGTCCACTCGACACAGAGGTGCCCGTCCCGCGTGGTGAGCCGGTAGTCCACCCCGCCGGACACGTATCCGAACTGGAACGCGCCGGAGCCGTCGGCGGCATACGTGAAATGCCCCTCCACCTCGGCGTCGACTAAGTCTTGGTCCCACAAGTTCATGTGGGTGATCCGCCACCGCCCGACGAACGGGTTGGCCGGTTTCGCCCGGGTCGAGGTCGGCGAGTCGGCGTGGGTGTCGAAAGTCGGGACCGCGGGGCGACCGGCCCGCGAGCCGCCCCGGCCGCTCCCGGCGTGCGGCCTACCCCCGGTTGTGCTCGGCGTAGAACTCCCGAGCCTTGGCGAGCAGTTGCCCCTCGGTCGTGTGGTGGGCGTCCACGACCACCGAACCGATGACCTTGGCGGCCACGTCCGGGTGGTGCTCTTTCAGGTCGGCGAGCAGCACCTCCATCGCACTGCTCTTGCCGGTGCCGGTCCCGAAGAGCAGAACCTGTTCGGCACCACGCAAGGTCTTGGCGATGGCCTCGTAGAAGCTCTTCCGCTCGGGCCGACTCTTGCCGTCGGTCCACTCGTTCGCGGAGTGCAGGTGCCGGCCGAACCCGTGCGGGTCGTACGGTTCGATTCGCTCGGGAACGGCCCCGCGAACCTCGGTGCGGTAGACCTTCGCCTCGTGGTGGTCGAGGATCACGAGCAGGTGCGGAGCCTGAAAAGCGTTCGGTGTCGTCACGGCGGAGCCTCCCGGTTGCAGTTGTCGGTGGGCAGACGCAGCGAGCAGGTGGTCCGACGAACCACCGCAGGTCGAACCGGGGCAACCCTGATCACGAGCGGGCAGACGTGAAGTGCGGACGGCCCCGCGGTGACTTTTGCAAGGGTATTGTACGCACCATTCAGGTTTGCGGCGACACGGCGACGTCGCGGCGGGCGCGGGCGGCTCGTAGGGGTGCAGTCGGCGTCTGTCACTTCTTGTCGAGGGTGCACTTGCCCTTGGTGTCCTTGGGCAACTGGTCGGACTGGAGGTACTTCTTCGCGTCCGCGGCCCCCTTGAGGTATGAGTCCCAGAACGCGGTGCTCGCCAACTTGACGCACCGGGTCGTGTCCTCGGACCGGGCCCCGAGCCCGCCGCCGAACGACAGGTGGTTCGCCCCGTCGATGACCACGAGGTACTTGTCGCCCGGCGGGCTGTACGCGTACGGCTCCTTCTTCCACTCCACCCCTTGACCGCCGGCCCCGCGGTCGAGCGTGCCGGTGAGCACCATCATCGGCACCTTGAGGACCGCCCAGCTCTTGTCCGTGAGCCCTTGCTGGCCGGTGCCTTGGCCGGAGACGGGCAGGATGCACTTCACCCGCTTGTCGGCGTAGCTCTTCCCCTTCTCCCCGCCGAGGTCCGCGGTGACACCCCCCACCAACATGGCCGTGTACGCCCCGAACGAGTGGCCCCCGACGCCGACCTTGTCCGTGTCGATCTTGTCCTTGAGTCCCGGCACCAGTTTGGGCAGCCCGTCCAGCGAATCCAGCACGAGGACGATATCGGCGACCCGGTCCGCGATCTTCTGAGGGTCGTTCAGGCCGCCCATCAGACCACCGGCTCGGGGCGGCTGCTTCGGGTCCGGGGCCGCACCGGGCTCGTCCTTCTTGAGCGGCCCCTTCCGGCCGAGGCCGTCGGCGTGGGTCGGGTGGATCACCACGTACCCGTGGCTCGCCCAGTGCTTGCCGACCGGGCCGAACGCGTCCTTGTTCCCGCCGAACCCGTGGGAGAACACGACCACCGGGTACGGCCCGCCGGTCTTGGGGTAGTAGATCTTGACCGGCACCTCTTTCTTGCGGGCGGCGTCCTTGAGCGTGAGGGCGTCGGCCGTTTCGACGGCCAGCGACCCGTCCTTCGTCCGGTCGGTCTCGGCCGCACGGGCGGGGGCGTGGGCGAACGCAATCGCGGTGATGACGACCACGGACCGGAGCATGAGAACCCTACCGTGTTGGGTCAACGAGCGGGCTTGGCACTGCACTACTTCATCAACACCACAATCACAGAAGAATTACACCCCTTCGCCCCGAATGACGGTCGCAGGCCGGGGCCGAGGGGCTACCGCCGCTCGCTCGCGTCAGAAGTCGGTCAACGTTCGGGGCGGGAACGCCGCCCGCAGGGCGTTCAGCACCGCGGCCACGTCGATGACCTCCTGCATGACCGCACCGGCCACCGGGGGCAGCACCCCGAACGCGGCCGCCGCCATCCCCGCCACGCTCAGGACGATCCCGCCGACCGCACTCTGGAGAGCGATCACGCGGAGCCGCTGTCCGAGGTGGAGCAACTCGTCCACCCGCCGCAGGCTGCCGTCGAGGATGACCGCCCCCGCGGCCTCGGCCGTCACCTCGCTGTTCTGCCCGAACGCGAGGCCCACGGTGCACGCGGTCAGGGCCGGGGCGTCGTTGATCCCGTCCCCGACGAACACCGTGCGGGCCGTCGCCGTCTCCCGCCGGGCGATCTCCACCTTCTGCTCGGGCGACTGCCCCGCGTGGACCTCGGTGATGCCGACCGCGTCGGCGAGGTACCGCACCTCCTCCTCGCGGTCCCCGGACACGAGGAGCACCCGCTCGAACCCGTGCTTCGCCCCGAGGTGGGCCACGAACGGCTTGCCGTCGTCCCGCGGGCGGTCGCGGAAGCGGAGCGTCGCGGCGAGGGTGCCGTCCACCAGAACGACGCACTCCAGCCCGCCGGCCGTCGCGGGAAGCAGCCCCGCGAGGTCCGGGTGCTCAGCGGTGAGTTTCGTCCGCCCGGTCACGCGAACCGACTTCCCGCCGACCGTCCCCACCAGCCCCCGGCCGGGCGGCTCACTGATGTCCGCCGGTTCCAGCAATCGTACCCGGTCGGCCCGTGCCGCGTCCAAGATCGCCCCGGCGAGCGGGTGCCGCGAGTACCGCTCGAGGCTGGCCGTCAGTTGGAGCACCTCCTCGCGGGCGAACCCGTCGAGGGGGAGCAACTCGACGAGGGCCGGGCGACCGTAGGTGAGCGTCCCGGTCTTGTCGAAGATCGCCACCCGGCACGAGTCGATCACCTCGAGGACGGCCGGATCGCGGATCACGATCCCTCGGCGGGCGGCGAGCGACACGGTGCCGATGATCGCCACCGGGATGGCGATCAGGAGCGGGCACGGGGTCGCCACCACCAGCACGGCCAAGAACCGGACCGGGTCCCCGCTCGCCGCCCACGCGGCGAGGGCGACGGCCACGGCGAACGGGGTGTACCAAGCCCCCAACTTGTCGCCGAGCCGCCGCAGTGCCGGCCGCCGCTGCTCGGACTCGCGCATCACCCGCATGATCTTCGCGTACCGGGAGTCCACCGCGAGCCGCTCGGCCCGGACGGTCAACGCGGCGGCGCCGTTGATCGCCCCCGACAGGACGGCCGACCCGGGGGCCTTCGCCAGCAGGTACGGCTCGCCGGTGAGGTACGACTCGTCCATCGTGCCGTGCCCGTCGGTGACGGTCCCGTCCACCGGGCACGTTTCGTGGGGGAACACGATCACCAGATCGGCGACCACGACGTCGTGGAGCGGGACGTCCTCCACCGCCCCGTTCCGACTGCGGTGGGCGACCGACGGCATCCGGCGGGCGAGGGCGGCGAGGGCCGACGAGGCCCGCCGGACCGCGTACCCCTCGAGGGCCTCACCGCCCGACAGCATCAGGACGACGAGCGCGCCCGCGAGGTACTCGCCGAGGAGCACCGACGTGACGATCGAGATCCCGGCCAGAAGGTCCGAGCCGAACTGACCGCGGACCAGTCGGCCGAGCAGTCCCAGCACGAGGTACCCGCCGCCGAGGGCAAGGGCAACGAGCAGGGGCCAGTCGGCGGGGCGAACGGCCCCGATCCGGGAATCGGGTTCGACCGCCCGCCACGTCAGGTGGGCCGCGATGGCCAAAACGGCCCCGACCGCGATGGCGGTCTGGACGCGGCCCGCCGGCGGCCCGGGATCGGTTGTCGAAGGGTCCTCGGCCATGGTGACGCTCGGTGTCGTGGGTGCGTCGGTCGACGGCCCGGTCACGCGGGCCAGTGCCCCGCCCTCAGGTCTCCCGCCGTTCAGCCGGTCACCGCGACCGGCCGGGCGCCCGGTTAACCATACGCTGAAACTGTCCGGTTGCGAATGTGGCTGCGGCACGTGCCATCCGCGTGTCGGCAACCGGCCAATCGGGGCGTTGCCCTGACGAGCGTGGCGGCCAACGGGCGGCCCGCCAGACGCCTCCGTGTTCCCGCCACCCGCACACTCCTGCTGTCCGGGGCGCTTCTCACGGCCGACGACAAACCGCGAGTCCTGTTCGAGTTCTCGTACCGGGCCGCCGTTCCAACCAAGAAGGACGAGTGGGTCAAGGTGAAGGTGCCGCTGGACGCGTTCGAGGCGACTTCGTTCGGCCGGGCGGTCAAGGACGCCGGGGCGGTGAAGCCGGACGAGGTGGCCGCCCTCGGCTTACTGCTGGGCGACAAGAAGGCCGGGGCGTTTACGCTGGAAGTCGAGTGGGGCAAGGTGGTGCGGGCGGCGAAGTGACCCGCCCCGTACGATTGCGTGAGGAGGTGATTCGTGTCAAAAGCACTGCTGGTCATCGATCTCCAAAACGATTACTTCCCCGGCGGCCAGTTCCCGCTCTGGAACACCGACGCCGTTCTTGCGAACGTCGAGCGGGCCATCGAGGCGGCGAACGCCCGCGGCGTCCCGGTGATCCACGTTCAACACGTCGCCAAGGGTGCGACCCCGTTCTTCGACGCGGGGACGCCGGGGGCCGACATCCACCCCCGCGTCCTCGCCGCCGCACCCGCCGCCCCGGTGGTGGTGAAGGAGTTCGCCGACGGCTTCGAGAAGACGCCCCTAGAGGAGACGCTGGCCGGGCTCGGCGTCACCGAACTGCTCGTGTGCGGGATGATGACGCAGAACTGCGTCACCCACACGGCGATCTCGAAGGCGGCCGAGAAGTACGCGGTCACGGTCCTGCCGGACTGCTGCACTACGGTCAGCGAGGTGCTGCACCTGATCGCCCTGCACGCCCTGTCGACGCGGGTGAAGCTCGTGCCGTCGCCCGAAGCGGTGTGACCCGTTCACCCGGCGTACTGCGGGCGGTGGGGGGAGGGAGGCGAATCGTGCCGGCATCGATTGCGAGCGTCGCCCTGATCGTCCGCGACTACGACGAGGCGATCCGCTTCTTCGTCGACGCCTTGGGGTTCGCTGTCACCGCGGACGCTCCGCTTGTGGGCGGCAAGCGGTGGGTGACGGTGCGACCGCCGGGCGGCGGCACGGCCCTCTTGCTGGCGAGGGCTGCGACCCCAGAGCAGGCGGCCCGCGTCGGCGACCAGACCGGTGGGCGGGTGTTCCTGTTACTCCAGACCGACGACTTCCGGCGAGACTACACCGCCTTCTGCAACCGCGGCGTGCGGTTCGCCGAGGAGCCGCGGGAGGAAGCGTACGGGACCGTTGCCGTCTTCCTCGACCTGTACGGCAACCGCTGGGACCTGATCCAGCCGCGGACCGACGAACCGGGCGAGGTCGCGTGAGAAGCGGGCCGAACGGAGACCGCCCGTCAACCCCTCTTCGGTGAACGCATGACCGACCGCACACCGGTCCTTTCGGGCACGCGCCACGTCGCCGTCATCTGCTCGGACTACGAGCGGTCGAAGCACTTCTACGAGCGCGGTCGGCCCGTGCTGGGACAACGCGCCGATGGAGTCGTTCTTCGGTCGGCTCAAGTGCGAGGTCGAAGGGGCCCAGATGTTCGCCACCCGCGACCGCGCGCGGGCGGCGATCTTCGAGTACCTAGAGGTGTTCTACAACCGCGCCCGCCGTCATTTCGCTCTGGGGTCCTTGTCCCCGGTCGAGTATGAACGGGCGCACAACCGGACCCACCGCCAAACGCTGTCCACATTTCGTGGGGAACTCCAGCGGCGCTCGTCACCAGCGCGCGGTCACTTCTTCGGCCGGAACAGGCGCGGGGCGAAGTCGTGGAAGGCGTACCGCCACGTCTGCCACTCGTGACCCTGTCCCACCAAGTCGCGGAACACCACGTTCTTGCTGCCGGCCTGTTCGAGCGCCTCGGACAGCGCCTTGGCCCCCTTGTGGATCCCCGCGTCGAGACCGGTGGTGCCGGAGTGCAGGTACAACAGGCTCACCTTCTTGTCGAACGCCGCGGCGTCGGCGAACACCCCGCCGTAGGCCGTCTTCGGGTCCACCTTGCCCGCCCCGCTGAACGCGGCGACGGCCGAGAACGCGTCGAGGTGGGTCAGCCCGATCTGCATGGACTGCGCGCCGCCCATCGACAGCCCTGCGATCGCCCGGTGCTCCCGCGCCGCGGACGTGCGGTAGGTCGCGTCGATCATGGGAATCAGGTCTTTGATTACCACGTCCTCGAAGGCACCGAAGTTGAACCCCTTCCCCTTCGGCTCGGCCGCGGCCCCCGCCCGCGTGGCGTAGCCCTTTTCCATCACGACGATCATCGGGACCGCCTTCTTGGCGGCTATCAGGTTGTCCAAGATGAAGTTCACCTTGCCCTGCCGGACCCACCCGGTCTCGTCTTCGCCCCCGCCGTGTTGCAGGTAGAGCACCGGGTAGCGGGTGTCGCGGTCGGCGTCGTACCCCGGCGGCGTGTACACGAGGATGTGCCGCGTCTGCCCGGTCACCTTGGACGCGTACCACCGCGAGCGCACCTCGCCGTGCGGCACGTCCTTGGCGTGGTAGAAGTCCACGCCCTTCTCCGGGACCTCGATCGCGCTCGTGGGCTTGCCGGTGCCGAAGAAGCTGTCGCTGCCGGGGTCGTTGACCCGCGCGCCGTCGACGATCAGCTCGTAGTAGTGCAAGCCCGGGAGGATCGGCGGCGAGGTGAGCGTCCACACGCCCCCGTCGCCCTTCTTCATGTCCCACGGGCCGCCCGCGCCGAGGCCGTAGTTGGTAAACACTTGCACTTTGGTGGCGTCCGGGGCCTTCAGCCGGAAGGTCACGCGCGAATCGGTGTGGACCCGCGGGTAGCCGGAAGTGCCGACGTTCGTGGCCGCCGGTTGCCCCTCGTCCGCCGGCTTGTCCGGAGCCTTCTGTTCCTGCTTCGGCGTCTCGGGCCGCGCCGCCGGTCCCGCCTCGCGGAACACCAGTTGGGCAAACGTGTACAGGTCGCTCTTCCACACCTTGAAGTCGTGCCCGCCGCCGGGGATGACGCGGTACACGTGCGGCACCTTCTTCTCGTCGAGCATCTTGTGAACGCCCTCGCTGATGCGGAACAGGCCGTCTTTGTCCCCGCAGGCGACGTACAGCAGCTTGAGCTTCTTGGCCGCGTCCGCGTGGTCCTTGATGAGGTCGTCCGGGCGCTTGGTGTTCGGGGCGGAAGAGAACCCGCCGACCCACGCGAACGTGCCGAGGTTGCCGAGGCCGAAGTTGAGCGACTGGCCGCCGCCCATCGACAGCCCGGCGAGGGCGCGGGCCGTGCGGTCGGCCTTCGCCGGGTAGGTCTTCTCGACGAACGGAATCAGGTCCTCAATGAGGTCCTTCTCGAACGCCGCGAACGCTGACCCCTGCTTGCCGAACCCGTCCTTCGCCGTCACGTCCTTCGACGCCCGCCCGTTGGGCATCACGACGATCATCGGGACGGCTTTCTTGTCCGCGATCAGGTTGTCGAGGATGACATCGGGCGCGCCGCCCCGCCGCCACTCGTTCTCGTCGCCGCCGATCCCGTGCAGCAGGTACAGCACCGGGTACGTCTTGTCCCTCGCGTACCCCGGCGGCGTGTACACCGTCGCCTTGCGTTTCACCCCGACCGACTTGGAATCGTACTCGACCGTTTCGAGTTTCCCGCGCGCGACGTCGGCGCGCTTCTTGTCGTAGTTCGCGGGCGGCTCCTCGAACTTCGCCGGTGCCTTCGGCGGGTCGTCCTTCTGCCCGGCGACCGACAGGGCAGAACCGGCCAGCGCGGCCCACGCGAGCAGCGCCATCGTGCGGTGTCTCATGATTCGTTCTCGGAAGGGTGAGAGGAACCCGGGCCGCCGACCGCGCCGGACTCGACGTCGAGTGCCGCCGCGACCCGGGTCAGGAGTCCGACCAGTACGTCCACTTCCCCGGGTTCGAGCGCGCCGAGCATGCGCGCCCGAATCGGCTCGCCGACTTCCCAGAGGTGCCGAAACGTGCGCCGCCCCTCCGCCGTGAGCGCGACGGTTCGGGCGCGGCCGTCGGTCGGGTGCCCGTTCCGCGCGACCAGCCCGCGCCGCTCGAGGAGCACGAGCATCGCGCGCACGGTGCTGGGGTCGGACGACATGCGCCGGGCCAGTTCGCGCTGGGTGAGGGCGCGCCCGCGACTGAGCGTCGCGAGGAGGACGAACTGGTCGGCGGTAACACCGTGCGGCGCGAACGCGGCCTCCGACCGGCGGTGGAGGGCCAGATACGCGGCGCGGAGCGCGACCGGGAGTACGCTGGCGTCGGTCATCGTGAGTGGGCCGAGCAATCCGTGCGTTTACGCACGATCTGGGCCGAATTGTTCGACACCGGGGCAGCGGATACAAGTGAGAAAGCGGTGATTGCGAAGCGGGAACTGCTTGGGACCGATTCGTTCGGCCTCGAACCGAATGGTGTTCGCGGGCGCTTGTACCGGTTGCTCGGGCCGCTCCCGTTAGGCAACTTGGTCGATCGGCGCACCGGTGCCGAGGGCGATTCGAAGCGGGCAGTCGGCGGCGCTCGCCTCGCCCCGGCGGTACCGCTCCAACAGGCGCTTCGAGCGCTCGGCGAGCATCCGGCGCACCGCCCGGCGTTCGCCCTTTATCCGCGGGATCGCCATGCCGTCGTAACCCGTCGTTAGGTGCCGCATCCACGCGATCACCGCGGCCTCGGCCCGCCGCTCGACGGGGATTCGCTGCGTGCGGGCAACGGTGCCGCTGCCAACGGGCGTCGCGTGTGCGGTAACGGCGGCGGCCAACCGGGTAGCGAGTTCGGCGTGTGTCGGGTGGAACCGGAGGAACGACACCACCGCGTCGCGGAACTCGTCCAGGTACGCCGCCTGTGCCGATTCCCGCCGCCGGGCATCGGCCTGCCGCTTCTTGGCGAACCCCTCGGTGGCACGTTCGGCGGCCAGTTCGGCTCGCACGCGGGCGGCCGTCGCGGCGGGTGCCCACACCCCGACGGAAAACACCTTCCGCCCCTGCTTCTGAGCTACCGCCCACGCCTCGCCCGCGGCCTTGATGCGGCGGGTCAGGGCCGCGTCGCCGGGCGGCACCAGTTCCCATCCCTCGGGCACGGTGAGCGTCCGACCGTCCGGCGTGCGAACCGTGTTCGGGAGCGGACCGGGCGCGTACGGTGCGGTATCGGAGTGCATACATCCCGTGTCGTCCGCACACGCCCGTTTGCTTGAGCCGCGCTCCGCGACCGGACCGCCATCACGCCCCAGACGTAGGAATTTGCCGAAATCGGTTGACTTCATGGCACAATAAAAGATAAATATGTCCAGAATTCCGATTTGGCTCCCTACTCTCCGAGGCGGTCATGACTTCCACGCTCCCGATGTTCTGTGACCAGTGCGAGCAGACGATGGGCGGCACCGGGTGCACCCACAGCCCCGGCATCTGCGGCAAGGACGCCGACGTGCAGAGCCTTCAGGAAACCATCCTGTACGGCCTCAAGGGGATGGCCGCGTACGCCAACCACGCCCGCCGGTTGGGCAAGCACGACGAGAGCGTGTCGGCGTTCATCGAAGAGGCCCTGTTCAGCACCATGACCAACGTGAATTTCGACATCCCGACGCTCTTCGAGATCGCCATGGAACTCGGGCGGAAGAACTTCCGCGTCATGGAACTACTCGACGCCGGGCACGTCGAGCGGTTCGGCGACCCGTCGCCCGCGATGGTCACCGTTGGCACGAAGCCCGGCCCCGGCATCCTCGTCACCGGGCACGACCTCGTGGACCTGTGGGACCTGCTGAAGCAGTGCGAAGGCACCGACGTGAACGTGTACACGCACGGCGAGATGCTGCCCGCCCACATGTACCCGAAACTGCGGGAGCACCCGAACCTCGCCGGGCACTACGGCGGCCCGTGGCAGAAGCAGCGGGGCGAGTTCCCCGCGTTCGGCGGGCCGGTCGTCGCCACCACCAACTGCGTCCTCATCCCGCACGCGAACTACGCCGCCCGCATCTTCACCACCCGGTTCACGGCCGTGCCCGGCGGCACGCGGATTCCCGGCAACGACTTCTCCGCCGTCATCGCCAAGGCGAAGCAGTGCCTCCCGCTCATCAAGCGGGTGGAGGGCGCTTACGAAGTGGGCTACCACCGGCAGGTGCTGCTGAACGCCGCGGGTACGATCGCGGACGCGGTGAAGGCCGGGCAGATCAGCCGGTTCTTCGTGATCGGCGGGTGCGACGGGTACGAACCCGGCCGCAACTACTTCAGCGACTACGCCGAAGCGACGCCCCCGGACTCGTTCATCCTCACGCTGGGGTGCGGCAAGTTCCGCATCAACGGCCACCAGTACGGCAAGCACCTCGGCCTGCCGCGGCTCATGGACATGGGCCAGTGCAACGACGCCTACGGGGCCATCAGCGTGGCGGTCGCCCTTGCTAAAGCGTTCGACTGCTCGGTGAACGACCTGCCGCTGACGCTCGTGATCTCGTGGTTCGAGCAGAAGGCCGTGGCGGTGCTGCTCACGCTCTTGGCCCTCGGGGTGAAGGGCATCAACCTCGGGCCGAACCCGCCGGCGTTCATCACCCCGAACGTGTTCAAGATCTTGCAGGACAAGTTCGACTTGCGGATCATCGGGAAGGACGCCAAGCAGGACCTCGCCCGCGTGCTCCAACCCGCTTGAGTCGCGCGCGCCGATTGAACCGGCCGACTTTCCCGAGGCTCTGGAGTTCCCCCACGACAAGCGGGCAGCGCTCGACCGGGAGCGGGGGAGGTGGCGGTGCTGATGACCGCTGGCAAGGACGCCGGCTGGTGTTCGAGGGGGCCGCTGAACGCCCCGCCTACCGCCCAACGAAGCGACGACGGCCGAACACTTCAGCCGCTCGTGCCCCCTCACGTCTCCCGTGGCCGTACCCGTATCCTGAGAGCGTCTCCTACTCGACTGCGACGCGAGGGTTGGCGATGGGCAAGGTGCTGGTGCTGTTCCACTCGGCGAGCGGGAACACCGCCAAGATGGCCGAACTGGTCGCCGAAGGGGCGGGGCTGATCCCCGGCACCGAGGTGCGGGTACGAACCGTGGAAGCGGCCTCGCCCGACGACGTGCACTGGTGCGACGGGCTGGCGGTCGGCAGCCCGACCAACATGGGCGTGCTGTCGTGGCGGATGAAGCGGTTCTGGGACGAGACGATGTTCGCCCACTGGGGCAAGGTGGACGGCAAGGTGGCGTGTGCGTTCTCGTCGTCGGGCGGGTGGGGCGGCGGGGCCGAGATCGCCTGCCAGTCGCTCCAGATGGTACTGATGAACTTCGGCTTTCTGGTGTTCGGCGTCACCGACTACGCCGGCCAGATGACCACCTGCCACTACGGGGCCGTCGCCGCCCGCGAGCCGCGGGACGAGGAGGTGAAGGCGGCGTGCCGGCTGCTGGGCCGCCGGCTGGCCGAATGGGTGGCGGTCGTCGCCGACGGGCGAAAAGACCAGCACCCGCTGAACAAGCCGGAATCCCGAACGCTGCCGGGCTGAACGGCTCCACGACCGGGATCACTTCTGCTGTTCGAGGGCGGCGGTGAAGAACTTGACCACCGGGGCCACGTCCTTGAGGCCGTGCGGGTGGTGGTCCTGACCGGGCTTCACCACCCGCTCGACCGGGCCGCCGAGTGCCTTGTAGCGGTCGAAGACGAGTTCCGAGTTCTCGGCGTGCGGCACCACCGTGTCCTTGTCGCCGTACACGAGCAGCAGCGGAATCTTCGCCTTCGCCAGCGGCGTCAGGTTGTCCACCGGGTTCAGTTTGTACGCTACCGCGTCGGCGTCCGTCTTGAAGTCGTAGGCCGCGAGCAGCTTCTTCCACTCGGCCTCCGACCCCTTGCCGGTGCCGAGCTTCTTCGGCGTGCCGCCGGGCCAACTCTTGAAGTCGCACACCGCGTTGTCGAGGTACACGGCCAGCGTCCGGTCCGGGTGGGCCGCCGCCCAGTTCATGCAGTACAGCCCGCCGCGGCTCAGCCCGATCAGCCCCGCCTTCTGGTGCAGGCCGTAATCCGTCACCATCGCCGCGTGGAACGCTTCCCACTGCTTCACCGCTTTGGGTGAACCGAACAAGTCCGGCACCCTCACGTACGCGAGGTGCCAGCCGGCCTTCACGAGGGCCACGTCGCAGTCGGCGAACGCCCCGAAGAACTCGCCCCGCCACACCCACGGCCGCCCCGCCAGCGGCTTCTCCGGCACCACCACCGTGGCGGCCAGCTCGCCCACCTTGAAGTCGTGCTTGGCGAACCCGTTCCACTTGGTCGGCGTGCCGGGAAACGGCTTCGGGTCCGCGGCCCGTGCCCCGAGCGGCACCGCGAACGAGACGAACGCGGCCAGTACCAGCGTTGTGCGTGCGGTCATGCGGTTCCCCGATGAAGCGGACGGCGGATCGGGGTATAGTCTACGCACCACCCATCCGACCCTCTGCCCCGGTGCCCCGTGAGCCGACACCTCGCCGCCTTGCCCCTGCTGCTCTGTCTCGCCGCCCCGGCCCCGGCCCTGGACCCGATCCCGGACAGGCTGGTGGTGCTCACGTTCGACGACGCCAGCAAGTCGCACCACAGCGTCGCCCGCCCGCTCCTGCTCAAGCACAAGTTCGGGGCCACGTTCTTCGTCACCGAGGGGTGGGACTTCGGCACCAACAAGAAGGACTACATGACGTGGGCGGAGATCGCCGAGCTGCACAAGGACGGATTCGAGATCGGCAACCACACGATCGACCACAAGGCCGTGACCGACAAGACGGTCCGCGACCTGCCGGCCCAGGTGAAGGCGATCATCGCCCGGTGCAAGGAGCACGGCATCCCGCAGCCGGTCAGCTTCGCCTACCCCGGTAACGCGATCACGAAGGAGGCGTTGCCGGTGCTGTCCGACTTGGGCATCAAGTTCGCCCGCCGCGGGGGCAGTCCCGAACACCCGTACAAGGAGGGACGCGGGTTCGCCTACGAGCCGGGCCTCGACCACCCGCTGCTCGTGCCGACCGCCGGCGACGCCCGCCCGACGTGGACCCTCGACGACCTGAAGGCCGCCGTCTCACAGGCCCGCGGTGGAAAGATCGCGGTGTTGCAGTTCCACGGCGTCCCTGACACCGCCCACGACTGGGTGACGACCAAGAAAGAGCAGTTCGAGGCGTTCGTGAAGTACCTCGCGGACGAGAAGTACACCGTCATCGCCATGCGTGATCTGGCCAAGTACGTCGATCCGGCGGTGGTGCCGTCGGACCCGTTCGGCGTGATCGAGGACCGCAAGAAGCTGGTCGGGGCGAAACGCGACGGGGGTAACGCCCGCCCGGCGAAGGGCGACGACGAACTGCGGTACTGGCTGGACAACGCCCTCATGCGGCACCGCTACACGCCGACCGAAACAGGAGCGGCCCTCGGCCTGACCGCCGACGAGGTGACCGCGGCGGCGAAGCGGCTCGGCGTCGACGCGACAAAGCCACCCAAGCGAGAGGCCGGCGATCCGCTTCAAGTGCTCCCGTATCCGGGCGGGCGGCACCCGCGGACCGGGTTCCGCGACGGGGCCATCCGCCCGCAGCGGGAGACGAAGGCGAGCGTGTTCGCCCCGTGGGCCGGCGGCGGGTACGCGGTGGCCGACGTGCCCGAGGCCGTGTGGTTCGAGCCGGCCCCGAAGAAGCCGGAACTGCTGTACCTCGCCCACACGCACGTGCCGACGACGTGGGACCGGCAGAAGGTGACGCTCGACCCGCTGGAATGGACGCGGCAGAAAGACAGCTCGCTCACTCTGGAACGCACACTGCCGAACAAGGTGACGCTGGTGTCGAAGGTGGTGCCGGGCAAGGACGGCGTGCGGATGGAGTTCAAGGTTGCCAACGGCACGGCCGAGAAGCTGACCGGGCTGCGGGTGCAGATGTGCGTGATGCTCGCCGGGCTGACCGGGTTCGAGACGCTCACGAACGAGAACAAGGTGTTCGCGGCCCCGTTCGCCGCGTGCAAAGACGCGACCGGCAAGCGGTGGGTGGTCACCGGCTGGGAGCGGTGCGGGCGGGCGTGGGGCAACCCGCCGTGCCCGTGCCTGCACGCCGACCCGGTGGTCGAAGACTGCCCGCCGGGCGAGACGCGAACCGTTCGCGGCTGGCTCTCGTTCTACGAGGGCACCGACATCGAAGCGGAGTTGAAGCGACTGAGGGCGGTCGCGTTCGAGTGACAACGCACACGGTAGAGACGCGCAACAATCAACCCGCGCTCGCGTCCGGCTCCCAACCGTCGAACAGCGACGGCGTCGGCCGCGGGGCGGCGCGTTTCGGCTTCTTCGGCCGGAACGATTGCTCCTTCTTGCGCGAGCCGTGCTTCACGTACACTGCGGCCGTCGCCGCCTTAGCCGCGGCCGATTTGCGGATCGCATACAGCGCATCGGTCATCTGTTTCGCGCGCTCGGCGAACGGCACCACCGGCGGCGGGTAGCCCGGCAGGTCGTCGCCACTCACGATTCGCTCCGCCGGCAGCGTTTTCAACTCCGGCACCCAGCGTTTGACGAACCGGCATCCCGAGTCCCAGTCGGCCAGTTGCTTGGCCGGATTGTACACGCGGATCGCGTTCCACCCCACCACCCCGGCCTGCATCTGCAGTTGGTTCAGGTGGATGCCGGGGTCGTAGTCGCGGAACACGCGGGCCAAGTGCGGGTGGATCAGCCGCCAGTCGAGGTGCAGCACGTGGCACGCGAAGCTGACCGCCATCGCGCGCATGCGGAAGTTGACGAACCCGGTGGCCGCGAGGCACCGCATGACCGCATCCACCAGTGGGTAGCCGGTGCGGCCCTCCCGCCATGCGGTGTGTAGGCGCTCGTCGTTCCCGTAGGGCACGTCGCGGTAGCACGGGTGGATGCTCTGGAACTCCAACTCCGGTTCGGATTCGAGCCGCTGGGTGAAGTGGTCCCGCCAGTGCAACCGGCTGACGAACGCTTCGAGGCTCAGCTTCCACCGTTGCGCGTGCGGGTCGTTCGGGTCGAGGTCGGCGAGCCGGCGCGCGACGACGTGCCACACCTGCCGGGCGGTGATCGTGCCCCACGCCAAATGCACGCTCAGCCGCGAACCGGCGGTGAACGCGGTGTTCGGTGAGCTGACGCCGCCGCGATACCACCGCCCGCGGCGCGCGAGGAAGTCGGCCAGTATCGACTGCGCGTCGGCTTCGCTCACCGGCTGCCACTGGCGATTCGGGGCGCACGCGGGCAACTTCGGGAACGCGGTCGAGGCCGCGAGTCTTCGCAACTCATCAGATTGACGGATGACGGGAACGGGCAACGGTTGAACGCCCGCGATCCGCGACTGCCACCAACGGTGCAGGCGGTCGCGGTTCACGCCGCCGCGCTTCACGCTGGATTGCGGGAACTCGCGGTAGTCGATGCCGCGCTCGCGGCACCACGCGGCAACGGCCCGGTCGCGGCGGAAGGTGATGTCGTTGCCGACTTCCTCGTGGCTGAACAGGTGCGCGAACGGCACGCGGGCGCGCAGCTTGGCGAGTTTCTCGACCACTTCGCCGTGGGCGATTACGAGATCGGCCGCGCGCGCCCGCAAGGCGGTTCGCAGCCCGCACACCGCCTGCCACTGGGCGTGGACGTGCATGTCCGAGGTGTCGTCAGCAGTCAGTAGCGACGGCTCGAAGCAGAACAGCGGCAGCACGTCGTGGCCGAGCCGATCCGCCTCCGCGAGGCAGGCGTTGTCGGCCAGTCGGGCGTCCCGCTTCACCCACCACACCGCGACGGGTCGGCTCACTGGTGCATCCGTTTGGAAGACTTCGGCCGGTAGCCCAGCACCTGCGGGGCCACTTTCTCCCAGTACCGCGAGAACCGCTTCGGCTCGTGCGGGTACTCGGCGAACGCCGGCCGCGGGTGAACGACGACGCGGAAGCTCGACCGCAACTGCTCGGCGGTTTCCGCCACCCGCGGGTTCGGGTGCTCGGACACGTGAAGTGTCGTCGCCCCGAGTTGGCGCGCGAGGGCCGTGAGCCGCTCGGCCGGGTCGCCGACCAGCGTCAACTTCGTGGGGTTCGGGAGGTGTGCGAACAGGTCGTCGAGGCCATCGAGCACGAACGCGAGGCGGTGGTACGCCCACGGCTCGACCCGCAGCGCCGGCTCGTCGAACGCGAACGCCGCCGCCGCGGTCGGGTTCGCCTTCAGGGCCGCGTCGTCCCACGACATCGCCGCGTCGTGAACCCACACCAGATCGGTCGCGGTCGGCACCGGCCCGATGTCGTCTGAACTGACCGGGGGCGTGTCCGCTTCGTTCCGCGCTTCGCGTTCCGCGCTCCGACTTCCGAACGGGGCGGTCGAGCCGGCGAACAGGCGGTGTTGCAGTTCCGGGTAGTCGGCGTCGAACGGGCACTTCGCGGTGCAGGTGTCGCACCACTTCCCGCCGCTAAACGTGGCGACGTTCTGCTTGTTCATGAAGTACGGCTTGCTGGCGAACGTGCCTTCGACCCACTGCCAGCTACACGAGTTGCTGGCGAGGTCGCCGTCGTACAGGTGCTGGCGGAAGAGTTGCGCCCCGAGTTGCCACCGCACCCCGCGGAAGTGGCACAGGTACGCCGCGAACCACAGCCGGGCGTGGTTGTGCAGGTAGCCGTCGGTGAACAGTTCGCGCAGCATCCCGTCCACGCACGGCAACCCGGTGTCACCGGCGAGTACGTCGAGCGGGATGCGGGCGGAACGTGCAACGGCGTGTTTGGGTTCTTCGAGGTCGTCGTCGAGTCCGCGGCCGTGCCACGCCAGCACCTTCTCGAAGAAATCCCGCCACGCGAGTTGCCGCAAGAACTCTTCGAGCCGGGCCGGGTCGTTCGGGAACCTTGCTTTCAGGTAGTCCCGCACTTCGACGGCCGAGAGCATCCCGTGCCGCAGGTACGGCGACAGCCGCGACACCGTACCGCTCAGGTGATTGCGGGTGCGGCAGTAGGCGGCCGGGTCGTAGGCGCGGAGTTGCCGGAGCGCCTCGGTGCGCCCACCGGGCAGCGTGCCGGGCCGCGGGTCGCCCAGATAGCAACCCCGCAGGCGGTCGAGCAGGGCGGCACGGGGGCCGGCCGGGTCGGTGGTCGTCATGTGCGATCGATGCGCGGCACGCGGTTAGGAATCCCGGGCCGCGCGCGGCGCAACCCGACAACCGAAACCGCAGTTCCGCACCGGCGGTAACTCGCAACGCGGCTTTCGGAGCGAGCGACGAGCGGCACCGGGGCCGGGCGTTCGCGCGAACTCCGGTACACTAACGCGTGTGGTGCGCGACAGGGTTCTGCGCGGTGGGGGCACGCGATGACGTGGGCAGAGTGGTACGCGGCGCTGGCGAAACCGAGTTGGACGCCCGACGGCGGAACCATCGGGCTGATCTGGTCGCTCCTGTACCCGGTCATCGCAGTCACCTTCGGGTACGTGTTCGTGCAGGCGGTGCGACGGCAAGTCCCGCGGTCCGTTGCGCTCCCGTTCGCCGTTAACCTCGTCGCCAACCTGATTTTCACCCCGATCCAGTTCGGGTTGCGGAACCTGCCGCTGGCGGCGGTGGACATCCTCATCGTGCTCGGCTCCATCGTGTGGTGCATGAGCGCCGTGTGGCCGCACGCCCGGTGGGTGGCCGTCGCCCAAGTGCCGTACCTCGCGTGGGTGGGCACCGCCACCGTGCTGCAACTCTCCATCACGCTTTGGAACTGGTGAAGGCGCATGATTCCGCTGCACCGCGACCGGCACTTCACGTTCCGCTTCGGCGAGAGCCGGATCGTCCCCCGCTTCCACCTCGAGGGCGTCGCGGCCGGGGTGCGGGTGTCGGTGTTCGGCTACGACGCCACCACCGAAACGCGACTGGGTCTGCTCACCACCGCGACGGTCGGCGCGGGCGGGTGGGTGGACCTTCCTTCGCCGCTCGTCGTGCGGGCGGGCGAAGGCTTCGTCGCCGTGCCCGAGGGGGCGGGCCCGTGAACCGGCCCGTACGAAGCCGCCGAACGGCTCGGTGCCAAGTGACTCCACCCGCATCGGCGATCCACGGGCGAACGAGAAGCCCCCGCACCGGCCGCATCTCAATGAATCGGGTGAGTACCGCGTGTGAAGGGGGATTATGCGATGCGTAGCCGGAACTGCTTCTTCGGTGCTTCTGTCACGCTGCTGCTGTCCGGAGCGTTCCTCATGGCCGACAACCAACCGCGAGTCTTGTTCGACTTCACCGGGGCCGATGCCGCGAAGGAGTGGCAGACGGTCAACGACGGGGTGATGGGCGGGGTCTCCGAAGGCACGTTCAAGATCACCGACCAGAAGACGCTGGGGTTCTCAGGCACGCTGTCGCTGGAGAACAACGGCGGGTTCGCCTCCGTACGGACGAAGGCCAAAAGGCTCGGTCTGGAAAAGGGTGACACGCTCATCGCCCGCGTTCGGGGCGACGGCCGGGTGTATTCGATGAACCTCTATCTGACCAAACCGCTGACGGCGTTCTCGTACCGGGCCTCGGTCCCAACCAAGACGGGCGAATGGATCGAGGTGAAGGTGCCGCTGGACGCGTTCGAGGCGACTTCGTTCGGCCGGGCGGTCAAGGACGCCGGGGCAGTGAAGCCGGAAGAGGTGGCCGCCGTGGGGTTCTTGCTGGGTGACAAGAAGGCCGGGCCGTTTACGCTGGAAGTCGAGTGGATCAAGGTGGTGCGGGCGGCGAAGTGACCCGCCCCGAACCGCTCCGCGCCGGCGCTTCGTGTCGAACGCCCGGCTGGTTATCGATCTTCAGAACGCGCGCTATCCGGGCGGCACGTTTCCGCTCTGGAACACCGATGCCGTTCTCACGAACGGCGCGCGGGCCATCGAGACGGCGAGCGCCCGCGGGGTCAGGGCGATTCACGTGCAACACGTCGCCGACGGCACGACGGGTATCGCCCCGTTTCAACGCGGATTCCCGCGGGTCGGGCAAACGGCCCGCGAGTGGAACCGCACGTCACGCCAAGACGCCCTTCACCACCTCGCCGTGCACGTCGGTCAGGCGGAAGTCGCGGCCCGCGTGCCGGTAGGTGAGCTTCGTGTGGTCCAGTCCGAGCAGGTGCAGCATCGTCGCGTGCAGGTCGTGGAAGTGGACCTTGTCGGTCGCCGCGTAGAACCCGTATTCGTCGGTGGTGCCGTAGGTGGTGCCGGCCCTCACCCCGCCGCCGGCCAGCCAGTACGTAAAGGCGTGCGGGTGGTGGTCGCGGCCGTCTTTACCCTGTGCCGTCGGCGTGCGGCCGAACTCGCCGCCCCACACCACGAGCGTGTCCTTCAGCAGCCCGCGCCGCTTCAGGTCGGTGAGCAGGGCGGTAATCGGCTTGTCCACCGCGAGGGCGTTGCGGCCGTGCCCCTTGCGCAGGTCGCCGTGCTGGTCCCAGTGGTAACTGTGCGAGCACTGCACGAACCGCACCCCGGCCTCGGCGAACCGCCGGGCCATCAGGCACTGCCGCCCGAACCCGGCCGTTACCGGGTCGTTCAGCCCGTAGAGGGTCTTCGTCTCTTCCGTCTCTTTCGACAGGTCCTGCACTTCCGGTGCCGCCGACTGCATGCGGAACGCCATCTCGAAGGATTGAATGCGCCCTTCGAGCGCCGGGTCGGGGCCGAGGTGCGTCAAGCGCTCGCGGTCCATCTCGCCGAGCAGGTCGAGTTCCCGTCGCTGTTGCGTTCGCGGTGTGGTGCCCGCGATGAACGGCACCGTCGCCTTGTCGGACGAAATGCCGGCGTTACCCAGCGGGGTGCCTTGATAAACCGCGGGCAGGAACGCCGACGAGTAGTTGTTCACCCCGCCGTGCGAGAGCGACGGGCAGATAGTCACGAAGCCCGGCAGGTCGCGGTTCTCGGTGCCGAGACCGTACGTCACCCAACTGCCCATGCTCGGCCGCACGAACGTGTCGCTCCCGGTGTGCAGTTCCAGCAGCGCCCCGCCGTGCCGCGAGTTCGACCCGTGCATCGACTTGATGAAGCACAGGTCGTCTACCACCGTGCTCAGGTGCGGGAACAGTTCCGACACGGTCGCGCCGCTCTGCCCGTGCCGCTTGAACTTCCATGGCGACGCCAGCAGGTTGCCCGTTTCGCCGGACACCACGCGCGGCTTCGGGAACGGCAGCGGCTTGCCGTCGTCCTCGGTCAGCTTCGGCTTGTGGTCGAAGGTATCGACGTGGCTCGGCCCGCCGTGCATGAAGAGGAAGATGACGCGCTTCGCCTTCGCGGGGAAGTGCGGCTTCTTCGGGGCGAGCGGGTCGGTCGGCTTCGCTTCCGCTGCGGCCAGCAGGTCGGCGAGCGCGAGCAGGCCGAACCCGGTGGCAGCAGACTGGAGCATGTCGCGGCGCGAGAACATCGGCGGTCACTCCACAAAAGCGAATTCGGCGGACGACAGCAGCACCCGGCACAGGCTCTGCCACGCTTTCAACTTCTTGGCGTCGGTGGACACGTCCGACGCGGCGAGGAACTTCAGCACGCGGTCCGTCTCGGTCGCCGTCGGCGCGCGGGCGTAGGTGCGGCGGAACGCCTCGCGCACCCGCGCGGCGTCGTCGCCCGGCACACCCAAGAGCGACTTGGTGAACGCCTCGGTCGCTTGGTCGGCGACGGCACTGTTCAGGTGGAACAGCGCTTGGGCCGGGATTGTGGTCTGCGTCCGCATCCCGGCGGGGGTGGACGGATCGGGGAAGTCGTTCGCTTGGAACGCGTCGAACAGCCCGCTGCGGATCACCGGCAGGTAGATCGACCGCCGCGGGCTGCTGAAATCGACCGCACCGCGGCCCCCGGTGCTGTTCACGTAGGCCCGGTTCTTGGTGGGGAGCAGCGTTCCGCCGGGCGTGCGGTCGAGGATGCCGGAGACCGCGAGCATCCCGTCCCGCAGTTCTTCCGCGTCCAACCGGCGGCGGTTGAACCGCCAGTACGTGCGGTTCTCCGGGTCGGTGCGGAACTTGTCGGCGTCGTACGCGGTGCCCATCCGGTACGCGGCCGACTTCACGATCAACCGGTGCAGGTGCTTCACGCTCCACCCGGACGCGACGAGTTCCGACGCCAAGTAATCGAGCAGTTCGGGGTGCGTCGGCCGCTCGCCGAGCCGGCCGAAGTTGTCCGGCGTGCGCACCAGCCCGGTACCGAAGTGGCCGAGCCACACGCGGTTCGCCATCACGCGCGCGGTCAGCGGGTTGTCCTTCGACGCCACCCACTCGGCCAGTTCGAGCCGGCCGCTGCCCTTCGTGATTGGCGCTTGCTTCTCCCCGGCCACAATGACCGGGAACCGCCGCGGCACCTCGACCCCGAGCGTCAGGTGGTTGCCGCGCAGGTGAACGCGGACGTTTTGCGGCTTGGCGTCGTCCTCGACCGCCATCGCTTCGTCTACCGCCGGCTTCGATTTCTCGACGGCGGCGAGTTCGTCCTTCGCTTTCTTCGCATCCGTGGCGAGCGTGGCATCGACCGCGGCGTCCAGTTCCGGCGTGCGCTTGAACGGCCCGTTCGCGTCGGCCGCGAGCTTCGCCAGTTCGTCCGCGGTGGGCGGCTTGTCCTTCCACTTCTCAGCGGCCTTCGCGAACGCCCGCACCAGCGGGAGCAGCAGGTTCTTTTCCTTCGCCACCTCTTCCGCCGTCGGGCCGACTGCCGCAGATTGCTCTTTCGACAGCGGCAACAGGGCCAACTTGTCGAAGTGCGGGAACGGCCCGGCGCACTCCAAGCGAACGGTCGTCTTCCCCTTCTTGAGGGGCACCGCCGCTTCGGCGAACCACTTCTGCCCGTCCGGGTTCCACGAACCGGTCGCTTCGCCCGCCGCGTCGGACCGCACCACCTTGCCGCCGACCGACAGTGCCGTCGGGCGCGCGGTCTGAGCGGCGTACCGCAGTGCAATCTGATACGTCCCGTCGGCGGGCACCTCGATGTCGTATTCGGCGACGTTCGGCAGCTTACCGCTGTTGATGATGACGCCGATGCCGGCCCCGTAGCCGTCGGTCAGTTTCAGTGCGTTGCCGCGGGTGTAGTTCTCCGCCTCGACCAGCACGCTCCCCTTCACTTCGCCCTTCGACGGATCGGCGACCGCCAGTCGCAGTGGGTCGCGACGGCGGGCGAGTTGCGCGCCCACTTCGGCGTACACGCTGGCCCGTTTGCGTTCCGCGTCGAGCCGGGCGCTCACGGCATCGCGCAGGCGCTTCTCGGCGGCCCGCGCCGCGTCGCTCGCGGCGGCCCGCTTCTTCTCGTACTCCGCCAGCTTCGCGCTGCCTTCCATCGAGTCGACCGGGCGCTCGTGCCACTGGGCCACCACGCCGTAGCTCCGCATGCTTTTGGTGGAGTAGAACATGCCGGCGAGGGCGTAGTAGTCGGCCGCGGTAATCGGGTCGAACTTGTGGTCGTGGCACCGGGCGCAGCCGAGCGTCAGCCCGAGGAACGCCTGCCCGAGCGTGTCGAGTTGCTCGTCGATGATGTCCATCCGCATCTTCATCGGGTCGTCTTCGGCCAGCATCTTCGGCCCGATGACGAGGAACCCGGTGGCG
Source organism: Gemmata sp. (assembly GCA_022843445.1). GTDB lineage: Bacteria > Planctomycetota > Planctomycetia > Gemmatales > Gemmataceae > Gemmata. Next base: position 3,537 of record JALHNS010000011.1, on the reverse strand, counting down.
GTCAGGCGGTCGGCGCGCTCCTGCGGGGTGCCGCCCGGCAGCAGGTCGCCGGCGATCTGCTCGCGCACGAACTGGTCGAACGGTTTGTCGGCGTTGAAGCTGCGGACGACGTAATCGCGGTACCGCCACGCGTTGCCGTGGGCGAGGTTCTCGTCCATGCCGTTGCTGTCGGCGTACCGGGCTACGTCCAGCCACCGCCGGCCCCACTTCTCCCCGTAGGCCGGCGACGCGAGCAGACGATCAACCAGTTTGTCCCACGCGTCGGGCGCGGTGTCCTTCTCGAACGCTTCGACCTCAGCGGCGGTCGGCGGAAGACCGGTCAGGTCGAACGTGAGCCGGCGAACGAGGGCCCGCTTGTCGGCGGCCGGTGCCTGCGCCAGCCCCTTCGCTTTCAGCCCTTCGGCGAGGAACGCGTCAATTGGGTTCGCGCCCTTGCCCGGCACACCGGGCACCTTCGGCCTCTGGACCGGTTGGAACGCCCAGAACGCCTTCTCTTCGGCGGTGAAGGTGCGAACGGCGGCGGGCTTCGCGGGTGCGGGCACCACCGGCTTGGCGTCGGGCCACACGGCCCCGGCCTTCACCCACGCCACGAGCGCGGCGATCTCGGCGGCGGGCAACTTCTCCTTCGGCGGCATCTTGAGCGCTTCGTTGTGCCGCACCGCGGTGACGATCAGACTCTGCTCCGGCTTGCCGGGCACCAGCGCAGGCCCGCTCTCGCCGCCCTTAAGTATGGCCTCCAGCGAGTCGAGCCGCAGGTCGCCCTTCTGCTTGGTTTCGCCGTGGCAGGAGACGCACTTGTTCAGCAGCAGCGGGCGTACGACCTTCTCGAACTGCTCGTCCGCGGGTGCCGCACGCCCCTCCGCCGCGAACGCGAGGAGGCACACGGCAGACAAGAACCGTTGCACGGTGACGGCTCCGAAGTCGGGTGGGAACGGCTGGTGAAACGACCGGCGACCGACGCCGGCAGGCGGGAGGTAGAGAGTGATAGTACCCGAGTGTCCGCGGCACCGCAACAGTTGACCCGCCAAACACGGGCCGAGTCGTGCGGCCCCTGCCCGAGGAGCGCCCGATGTGGCGGCACCGGTCGTCGCACCCTACGATGGCCCCATCAGAGCACCAGCGAGCCCGAAACGCATGTGGTACGCGGTCGCCGCCTACGTCGGTCTCGTCGCCGTGACGAGTCTCGTCAGTTTCGCCGCCTACGGGTTCGACAAGCGGCGGGCCGCCACCGGGGGGCGGCGGGTGCCGGAACGAACGCTCCTCTTGCTGGCGTTCGCGGGCGGGTGGCCGGGGTCGATCGCGGCCCAACAGCGGTTCCGACACAAGACCCGGAAGGTGCCGTTCTTAGCCGCCTTCTGGGTCGTCGTCGTGCTGCACGTCGGGCTCGTCGGGGCGGCAGCGTACGCGCTCTTCGGGGGCGGTGCGGCCCGGTAACGACGATCGCGTTCCTCACACGTCCGGGACGACAGGTTCCCTCCAACGGGCCGAACGCTTCGTGACCAGAGGGACTCGAACCGTTCCCGCGCTCAACTCACCGGCTCGCGTCGACGAGCGTGACGTCCGCTCCCGGTACCGCGCGCAAGAGGCGGTCGAGCGGACTGCGCCCGAACCAGCGCCGGTACCACGGGAGCCGCGAGCGGCCCATCACGATGTGCGTGATGCGGTACTCGTCCACGAACGCCGCGACCGCGGCCTCGAACGTCGGCCCGGTGAACTGCATCGGGATCGCGCCCAGTTGCTGCGCGAGCGCGAGCGTGTCTGCCACTTGGCGCTGCGCGGCGGCCGGCACGCGGGTCGCGTCTTCGCCGGGCAGGCGCACGTACACCGCGTACCACGGCGCGCCGAACCGGTCGGCCAAGCGCGCCGCTTTGCGCAACAGTCGGTGCGGGTTCGGCGCGCGCGAACTGAGGCACACCATCACCCGGTCCGAACCGTTGTCTTGCGGGCCGCCGCGCTTCTGGCGCTGCCGGTCCAGCGCCGACGCCACCTCTTCGAGTGCCAGTTCGCGCAACCGGCTCAGGTTGTCCGCGGTGAAGAAGTGTTCGAGCGCCCGCGCCGCGCGCTCCGCGGGGTACACTTTGCCCTGCTTCAACCGCTCTTGCAGGTCTTCGGCCGGCAGATCGACGTTCACGATCTGGTCGGCCTCCGCGATCACGTGGTCCGGCACCCGCTCCTTCACCTTCACCCCGGCGAACCGCTCGATGGTGTCGCACAGGCTCTCGATGTGCTGCACGTTCATCGTGGTGACGACGTGAATCCCGGCGCGCAACAGGTCTTCCACGTCCTCGTACCGTTTGGCGCGCGGCGAGCCGGGGGCGTTGGTGTGCGCGAGTTCGTCCACGAGCGCGACCGTCGGCCGGCGAGCCACGACTGCCGCCGTGTCCATCTCGTCGAGTGTCACGCCGCGGTACTCCACGTGGCGCAGGGGCACGCGCTCCAGCCCGGCGAGCTGCGCCGCGGTGTCGGCGCGCCCGTGCGTCTCCACGACGCCGACCACCACATCGACGCCCTGCGCCTTCAACCGCTGCCCCTCTTGCAGCATCTCGTAGGTCTTGCCCACCCCCGGTGCGAAGCCGAGGTACACCTTCAGCCGGCCGCGCTGCTGCGCGCGAATCAGGTGCAGGAATTTCTCCGGGGGCGGGCGGTCGGTCGTCATCACTCTCCCCCTTCCGCCGGCAGCAGGATGCGGAACGTGGTGCCCGCGCCTTCGGCGCTCGCGCACGCAACGGTGCCGCCGTGTGCCGCCACGATCTCGCGCACGATCGCGAGGCCGAGGCCGGTGCCGGGGCGGTCCGCGCGCCCGGGCACGCGGAAGAACCGCTCGAACACGTGCGGCAGGTGCTCCGCCGGGATGCCGACGCCCGTGTCGCGCACTTCCAGTGACACCGCGTTGTCACCGGCGCTCGCGCGCAGGTCCACCGAGCCGCCGGCGTCGGTGTGCGCGAGCGCGTTGTCAATCAGGTTGCGCAGCGCCCGCGCGAATCGCTCGGGATCGACGGCGACACGCGGCAGGTCCGGGGCCGCGGTCACGGTGAGCGCAACGTGCCGGTCGGCGGCGCGGGCCGCGGCTTCGTCGGCCGCGCTCCGAAGGAGCGCCGCGGGAGCGGTCGGGCGCGGGGTAAGCTCCTCGCGGCCCTCTTCGAGTTTCGCCAGCGCGAGCAACTGTTCGATCAGCGCGAGCAGCCGCTCCGCGCTCGCGCGGGCTTCGAGGAGCAGTTCCACCTGCTTGGGTTCGAGCGGCCCGACCACCTCTTCGAGCAGCACGTGAACCGCGAGCCGCACGCTGGTGAGTGGCGTCTTCAGTTCGTGCGAAACCGTCGCGACCCAATCGGATTTGAGGCGGTCGAGGAGCCGGAACCGCGTCACGTCGTTCAGCACCACGGCCGCGCCGAGCGGCGCGCCGTCGGGCGCGCGAATCGGGCGCACTTGCGGCAGGTACGAACGGTCCTCGCCGCCCGCGTGGAACGTGACGGCTTCGTCGAACGTGCTGGTGGCGAGCGAGGCGCCGGCGGCGAGTGCGGCGCGCACCGGGGCGAG
>JALHNS010000010.1:36068-43172 GCA_022843445.1 Gemmata sp. | reverse complement strand
CGCGGCGCGGTTCGGCCGGCGGCGCGGCGGGCGGCGCGTACTGGTGGAGGAAGCCCGGCGGCAGTTCGTCCACCGGTTCGAGGTCGGTCGCGGGGTCGGTACCGTAAGTGCGCGCCTCGGCGGAAGGGGCCGGCGCGGGGCGCGGCTCGTGTTCCACCACGTAGGCGGCCACCGCGCTCAGCGCCCGCAGCGCGAGGCCGGTTCGTCGGCCCGCTCCGCGACCAGCGGCGAAACGGTGTCGCGCAGTTCGTCGAACCGCGCGGCCAGTTCGGGGTCGCGCGCGAGCCGCGCGGCCAGCGCCGCCCGCTCGTCGGGGGCGTGCAGGTCGAACAGGAAGCCGATCAGGTCTTCGTCGGAAACGGTCATGGCACGCACCTACGCAAGCGGCGTGTGAGCGCCGGACTCTTCGCCCGCGGTCGCCTTCCAGTCTTCGGTCAGTTTCGCCAGTGCCGCGTGCAACCGCGACTTCACGGTGCCCACGGGAATGTCCAGCGCGTCGGCCACGTCGCGGTACTTCAGCCCTTGGAAGTACGCGAGCAGCACCACCTGCCGCAGCAGGTCCGGGAGCCGCCCGACGGCCGCGCGCACCAGCTCGCGCTGTTCGGTGCGGTCGGCGGCGTCCGGGGGGGCGTCGCCGGCCGCGGGCAGCAGCTCGAAGAGCGGGCGCGCTTGGCCCTCTTCGTCCGGGGCGGTGACGGCGTCGGCGCGCTGGTCGGCGCGGCGGTTGCGGCGGTTGCGGCGGTTGCGGCGGCGCAGGGCGTCGATGGCTTGGTTCGTGGCGATGGCGTACAGCCACGGGCGCGCGGGCCGGCCCGGTTCGTACTGCTTGATCTTCCGGTACACCTGCACGAAAGTGTTCTGGAACACGTCGTCGGCGAGGTCGTCGTCGCCGAGGTAGCGCCGCAGGTACCCGAACAGCTCGCGCTCGTACCGGCGCACTAGCGCGCCGAACAGCTCGCGCTCGCCGGCCCGGAGGCGGGCGAGCAACTGTTCGTCGGAGTCCGGCGGTTCGCGGGTGGGGTCCGACACGGCCGTTGGTTCCTGTACGCGGGCCGCCGCTCGCGGGTTCGCGCCGCGTTCACATTACGCACACCGGCCCCCCGGTGCCAGTCGAAGCGCGGGGCCGCGCCACCGTCGGCCCCCGGGTCAGTGCCGCGTCGTACGGCTCTCTCGCGCGAAAGCGCGGGATTCGCGGTTGATATTCGCGCCGCGCGCGGATAAGATTCTGTGAGACTGAATCTCAATATCGCTCGGCCCGCCTGCGATGGAACTTCAACCTCCCACGCTCGAACTCGCGGAACTCGCGGAACTGCCGACGGCAGCCGCCGCGCCCGCGGATTGCACCGGCACTTGCAACACGTGCCCCGCGGTGGGTAGTTGCCCGGACCGCGTCGTGTGCAAGTGCCTCAGGGTGACGGAAGAAGTGGTGATTACCGCGATTACTTCGCTCGGGCTGCGCACCGTGAAAGAGGTGCGCACCGTTACCGAGGCCGGAACCGGCTGCAACTGCTGCCACCGCGAACTGCGCGCCTACCTCGCCGTTTACTCCTCGTCGTCTTCGCCGAACATGTGTTCGGCCAAGTAGGCCGGTAGCGTGAGCTGCTGAATCAGCCCGAGTTGCGTTTCGAGCCAGTCCACGTGCTCTTCGGAGTCCGTCAGGATTTCCAGCGCGAGCGCGTGCGTGCCGTTGTCCTTCAGCTTGATGCACAGGTCGACGAGATCGTTGTAAGCGGCCACGCCGCTCGTCTCGAGCTTCAGATCGTTCTCGAACTGCTCCTTCACGTCGGTGCCCACGCGAATCACGTCGTAGCGGGCGATTTCCGGCACGCCTTCGAGGAACAGGATGCGGTCGATGATCTTCTCCGCGTGCTTCATCTCGCCCATCGACTCTTCGTAGTGCTTGCCCGCGAGTTTCATGAACCCCCAGTTCTTGCACATCTTCGCTTGCAGGAAGTACTGGTTGATCGCTGTCAGTTCGATGGTGAGCGCGCGGTTCAGCCCGTCGATGATCTGCTGGTTGCCCTTCACGGCGAAGCCCTCGTGCGGTAAGTGGAACGGTGTTGTGATAGGGAACGAACCGCACTCCGCGGCGCGCGAAAACCACATGAGACGCGCTCTCGCGCCGCGGCACCGGAGGAGCCCCGATGAGCACGCCGCTCGCGCCCTTGCACGGGCCGGACCACGCCGTGCCGTGGCCCACGCCGCCGATCCCGGGCACGGTGCAAATCACGTTCTGGGGAACCGGCGACGCGGCGACCGAGTTTTTCGCCACCGCGAGCGACGCGAGCGTGCGCATGGCGGTGGAAACCGGGCCGTTCGAGGTGCGCGTGCTGCGCGAAGACGGCACCAGCGGCGCGGACCTCGCCCCGGTGCCGCACGCGTGCTTGGCGCTCGGCTCGATCCCGGAAGCCGGCACCTACCGACTCGACGTGCGCGCCACCGGCAATTGGGGCGTCACCGTGGTGTCTATGGCCCCGCGCGCCTGACGCCTCCGGAGCGGCGCGCCACCCCGGAACTCGGGTCGAACGTCGTTGGGGCACCGAGGCGCGGGGGGCCGCTCCGCAAGCCGCCGCACCCCGCCGCGCGCCGGCGCGGCTCGCGCCACACGAACCTACCGCCAGCGGAAGATGCGCAGCGCGATCACGAAGCACAGCACGCCCCAAATCGATAGCACCAACAACGGGTAGCCCAGCGCCTCGAAGCCCGCGCCGTCGTTCATCACCGCCCGCAGGCCGTCGTTCAGCGCGGTCAGCGGGAGCGCCTTGATGACCGGTTGCGCGCCGTCCGGGAACCGGGCCGACGAGAAGAACACGCCCGACAGCACGTACATCGGCAGCATGATCGCGTTCACCAACCCGGCCGCAGCTTCGAGCGTTTTGGCGCGGCTTCCAATCAGCAGGCCCATCCCCGCGAAGCAGAACCCGCCGGCCGCGACCAGCACGCCGAACGCCAGCACGTTCCCGCGCACGCGGATGTCGAACACGAGGTACGAGAAGCCGAGCAGCAGCAGGATGTCGATGAGCGTGAACACGAGGCGGCTGAGCATCAGACTGAGCATGAAGTCGGTGCGGCGCATGGGTGTGGCTTGGAACCGCTTCAACAGCTTGCGGACGCGCAAATCGGCCACCCCGAACCCGACGCCGAACAGCCCGCCGCCGAGGAGGTTCATGCCGAGTAACCCGGGAATGAGGAAGTCGATGTACCGCCCGCCCGGTTCGCGCACCGCGGTTTCTGGTGCGCGCGGCGCGTTCGGTGTCGCCGCGCGCAGTAGCGCGCGGTCGGCGGCGTTGCGCGCGAGTACGCTCTCGGACCGCGTTTCGTCGAACACATACTCGTGCCCCGGTGCTTCGGAGCGCGGCACCACAACGGCGTCCGTCTTCGAGGTGCGCAGTCGGTAGCGAGCGGCGGTTTCGTCGCTGACCGTCACCTTCACGCCGGGGTCCGCGGCGAGCGCGGCGCGCAGTTTCTCCACCGCGGGGTCGGACGCATCGCCTTGCACATCGACGGCCGCGGCCGGCACCGGCTTTTCGGCGAACGCGGCCCCGAGCGCGCCCGCGAGTATCAGCGGGAACCCGTACACCCAGAACAGCGCCGCCGGCTCGCGGTAGAACTCGCGGAACCGGGCCAGCGTGAGTTGCCAGAGGGGGGACATTCTTCGTTATTGGTTGTTTGTTATTGGTTGTTAGCAATCGATCGGTTCGCGCTACTGGTGTTGGCGGGTTCGAACAGCCAACAACCAATAACCAATAACTACTCATCGCGCAGGTGCCGCCCGGTGAGCGTGACGAACACGTCTTCGAGGGTCGCGGTGCGCGTGGTGAGGCCGGCGAGCTTCGCCCCGCACGCTTGCAGCACCTCGAGCAGCGCCGGCAGCGCGCGGTGCGGTTCGCCCGCGGTCAGCGCGCACTTGTCGCCCTCGGCGCGCACCGTGTTCACCGTGGGGAGCCCTTTCAGCACGTCGTCGGCCGGGCGCGGCGAGTTCGGGGCGAGGTCGAAATCGATGACGTGCTCGCCCCCCACCTGCTTGATGAGTTCGGCCGGCGTGCCCAACGCGATCACCTTGCCCGCGTCCACCACCGCGACGCGGTCGCACAGGCGCTCGGCCTCGTCCATGTAGTGCGTGGTGACGACGACCGTGCGCCCGCGCTCCTTCTGCGCGCGGATCACGTCCCACAACTGCCGCCGCGACTGCGGATCGAGGCCGGTCGTGGGCTCGTCGAGGAACAGCAGGTCCGGTTCGCCGACCAGCGCTGTCGCCACCGCGAGTCGCTGCCGCTGCCCGCCGGAGAGCTTGTCCACATACGCCCTCGCCTTCTCTTCGAGGCCAACGCGGGCGATGGCCTCGTCCGGCGTGAGGCCAACCTTGTAGAAGGAGCGGAACAGAGCGACCGTTTCGCGCACGGTGAGCTTGTCCGAGAGGCGCGTTTCCTGAAGCGAGATGCCGATGCGCCGCCGGATGGCGTCGGCGTCGGTCTCCCACTTGAGGCCGAGCACTTCGACCTCGCCGGCGGTGGCGTCGAGCAGCCCTTCGACGATTTCGAGCGTGGTGGTTTTGCCCGCGCCGTTCGGGCCGAGCAGCCCGAAGCACTCGCCGGCGGCGACTTCGAGATCGAGGCCGCGAACGGCTTCGACCGGCGGCCAACCGGGGTACGTCTTCACGAGGCCGCGCACGCGAATGGCAGTTGACATGCGAACATGATACAGCGCCACGGCCGAACGGCCTACTCCGCGCCGGGATCGACGCCCAACTCGCGCAACCGCTCCGCGAACCGTTCGGCGCGCTGGCGCTCGCGTTGAGCTGCTTGGTCGGCCAGTTCTGCTCGTCGTTCGGCGCTGATGCGCACTTCGCCCAACACGAAGAACGCGCGGCCGTCCGGCCCGTACACGGCCAGTTGGTCACCGTTACCAAGGAACCACACGCCGAGCCGCGGGCTGACGAACCCGTTCGCGTCCGGCACCTCTCGCAACCCCTGTGGGCCGCGCAGCCACGCGTCCAGTCGGTTCTCTTCCGGGTACAGCAGGTAATACTCTTCCGCGCCGTACTTCTCGTAGAACTTGCGCTTAGCGCTCATCTCGCTGGGCCGGTTGCCGGGCGACCGCACTTCGAAGATCACCTGCGGGAACACGCCGCCCTCTTCCCACACGCGGTAGCTACCGCGGTGGCCCTTGGGTCGGCCGAACGCGACGTACACATCCGGGTCGTGGCTGAGCGCGTTGTCGCCTTCGACCGGGTAGATCAGGTGGTCGCCGGCGACGAACACGTTTGGGTTGCTTCGGAACAGCAGGTCGAGGTTGCCTTGAAGGGTCACGATCCACTCGAACTGGAGCGTGTTGTCGGCCGTGCGCTTGCCGTCCGAATCCGGGTAGTGGACCGCGGCCGGCGGGATGAAAGTGTTGCTCGGCATGGTGTAGCACGTAACAGAACCGGGCCGCGCGCCGCAAGGCGCGCGACCCGGTTCCGCGGTACTTCAACGTGCGCCTTACGCCTCGGAGCCGACCACCGCGGCCGGTACCGGCACGTTCGCGTCAAACGCGAGCTTCTTCTCGCCGTTCTCCTCGGTCGCCTTCACCGTGATGGCGTCGGCCCCGTGGAAGGTGCCCTTCAGCAACTCCTCGGCCAGCATGTCTTCGAGGTTCTGCTCGATCGCGCGGCGCAGCGGGCGCGCCCCGTACTCGGTGCTGGACCCCTTCTCGATCAGCAGGTCCTTCGCCTCGTCGGTCACGATCAGTTTCAGCCCCTTCTCGGTGAGCCGCTTGGACACCTTCGCCAGTTCCATCTCCACGATGGCCTTGAGGTTCTCGCGGGTGAGCTGACGGAACACGATGATCTCGTCCAACCGGTTCAGGAACTCCGGGCGGAACTCCTTCTCCATCCGGCTGCGCAGCTTCTTCTGCATGTCTTGGTAGCTGGCCTCGGTGTCCTTCTTCACGCCCCGCAGCAGCGGCCCGCTCATGTCGTCTTGCGACACGATGGTTTCGGCCCCGATGTTCGTGGTCATGATGAGGATGGTGTTCTTGAAGTCCACCGTGCGACCCACGTTGTCGGTGAGCCGGCCCTCTTCCATGATCTGCAGCAGCATGTTCCACACGTCCGGGTGCGCCTTCTCGATTTCGTCGAGCAGCACCACCGAGTACGGCTTGCGGCGGATCTTCTCCGTGAGCTGCCCGCCCTCCTCGTACCCCACGTAGCCCGGCGGCGCGCCGACGAGCCGCGACACGTTGTGCTTCTCCATGTACTCCGACATGTCGAGCTGCACGATGTTGTTTTCGTCGCCGAACATGAACTTCGCGAGCGTCTTGGCGAGCAGCGTCTTACCCACCCCGGTGGGGCCGGCGAAGATGAAGCAGCCGATCGGGCGCTTCGGGTCCTTCATCCCGGAGCGGCTCTTGCGGACCGCCTTCGCGATGGCGTGGATCGCCTCGTTCTGGCTGATGACCGCGTTGTGCAGTTCGTTCTCCATGTTCAGCAGGCGCTTGGTTTCGTCCTCGCCCACCTTCTTCAGCGGCACGCCGGTCATCTTGGAGACGACCTCCGCGACCACCTCTTCGTCCACGACCCCGTCGGTTTCCTTCGACTTCTCGCGCCAGCTCTTCTGGGTGGCTTCCTTGTCCTTGCGCAGCTTCTCCGCTTGGTCGCGGAGCGCGGCGGCGCGCTCGAAGTCTTGGTCCATGACCGCGGCTTCTTTTTCCTGATTCAGCTTGTCGATCTTCTCGTCCAGTTCCTTGAGGTCCGGCGGCCGGGTCATGCCCTTCAAGCGAATGCGCGCCCCGGCCTCGTCGATGACGTCGATGGCCTTGTCCGGCAGGCAGTGCCCGGTGATGTACCGCTCGCTCATCTCCACCGCCGCCTTCAGCGCCGCGTCGGTGATCTGCACGCGGTGGTGGGCCTCGTAGCGGTCGCGCAGGCCCTTCAGAATTTCGACCGTTTCCGCCATGCTCGGCGGGTTCACGATGATGGACTGGAACCGGCGCGCGAGCGCCGCGTCCTTCTCGATGTACTTGCGGTACTCGTCGAGCGTGGTCGCCCCGATGCACTGGATCTCGCCGCGCGCCAGCGCCGGCTTCAGCACGTTGCTGGCGTCTATTGCACCTTCCGCGCCGCCC
>JALHNS010000010.1:0-36058 GCA_022843445.1 Gemmata sp. | reverse complement strand
CGAGCGTGTGCAACTCGTCGATGAACAGCATCGTGTTCTTCGCCCGGCGCACCTCGTTCATCACCGCCTTGATGCGCTCTTCGAATTGGCCGCGGTACTTGGTGCCGGCCACCATCATGGCGAGGTCGAGCACCACGATGCGCTTGTCGCGGAGCAGGTCCGGGACGTTCTGCTCCACCACCAGCTGCGCGAGGCCTTCCACGATGGCCGTCTTGCCGACGCCGGCCTCGCCGAGCAGCACCGGGTTGTTCTTCTGCCGGCGGCTGAGGATCTGGATGACGCGCTCGATCTCGGCTTGGCGGCCGATGACCGGGTCGAGCTTGCCCTGCCGGGCCAGTTCGGTGAGGTCGCGGCCGAAGCTGTCGAGCGCGGGCGTTTTGCTCTTGCTACGGCCGGTGCGCTCCGAGCCGCCGCCGCCGCGCTCGCCGCGCTTCTCGTCGCCGCCTTCGGATTCGTTCGGCATGTTGTGCCCCAACAGGTTCAGGACCTCCTCGCGGACGTCCTCCAGTTTCAGACCGAGGTTCATGAGCACTTGGGCGGCCACGCCCTCGTGCTCGCGGAGCAGGCCCAAGAGCAGGTGCTCGGTGCCCACGTAGTTGTGGTTCAGGTTGCGAGCCTCCTCGATGGAGTACTCGATCACCTTCTTGGCCCGCGGGGTGTGCGGGAGCCGGCCCATGACGACCTGTTCGCCGCCCGGCCCGTGCTGGACGATCTTCTCGACCTCGAGTCGAATCTTGCGCAGGTCGATGTCGAGGTTCTTGAGCACGTTGGCCGCGACGCCGGAGCCTTCTTTCACGAGGCCGAGCAGGATGTGCTCGGTGCCGATGTACTCGTGGTTGAAGCGCTGGGCCTCTTGGTTGGCGAGCTGCATCACCTTGCGCGCGCGATCCGTGAAACGCTCATACATCTACGCCGTCTCCCGCGAGGGGAAGGAAAGATCGCCCGAACGCGAGGGTTCGGCTACCGGTCATCGTATGCCGTACGGCGCGCGACACCAACGGCACCGCCGCGGGCGCGGTGGGTTGGCGTGCGAGGCGGGAGGGGTTCGCGCGCCGCGTGCCATGCGTGTGAGCCGGGTGCAAATCTGCGGAATTCTAGGCGCGCACAACTGGCGAATCAAGGCGGGCCGCCGGTTGCGCGAACCGCGAACCGCGAACCGCGATCCACCGGCGGCCCCGCCGCGCTGCTGCCGCCCGATCCCGGCGCGGCTCGCGGGGGCGGGCGTTTTGTTCAAGCCGCGCAGATTGTGCGGTCGATACTGGGCGTACCGGATGGAACGGATTCCGGGTTCCGCACGGGTGCGCCATGCACGGATCGCCTCGCTGCCTCCCCGCCCTCGCCGCGGTCGCGCTCTTCGGCCTGCTCCTCGCTCCCGGTTGCACGCGGCACCAGTTCCGCGAGCGCGCCGACAAGGACGTGGAAGCGGTCCTCAGCCAGAAGAACGTGTACCCGGACTGGCAGGTCAAGAACTGGCACGCCTACCCGGACCCGCGCGCGCGGTTCGCGGACGTGTCCAACCCGGACCGCCCGCCGTACCCGCCGGACGACCCCGCGGCGCGCGCGCTCGCACCGAACCCGCAGCGGCCCACCAAGAAGAGCGGCGTCGGCCGCGTGGACGGCACCGGGTATTTGGCGCTGCTCGAGAAGTGGGACGCCGAAAATCGCGCGTGGGACCCGGTCCCGCCGGCCCGCGGCGCGGAACCGACGAGCGCGGTGCGCCAAACCGGCGCGAGCGAACTCGCGAAGCCGCCCGCGCAACTGACCGCCCCCCCCGGCCCGCCCGCGGGGCGCCCCGCGGGCGGTGCGCCGTTCTACCAGAACAACTGGAACCGCCCCGGCGGTAACGTGCCGAACGCGGTGCCGCCGACCGTGCAGCGGCTCCCGGCCCCGACGGTCGTCGTCGGCGAGCGCCAACCGGTGCGCCACGCGGCCGGCACCGGCGCGCCGGGTGACGCGGGCAAGTTCGCTTCGCAACCGGTTCAGCCCGCGGGCACCGCCGGCGCGACTCAACCGGCGCAGCCCGTGGTGCCCGCGGTTCAGCCGCAACCGGCCGTTCCGAAGCCGAACGAGTTCGGGCCGTGGCAGCCCGCGAAGCCGCGCATTCCCGGTCCGGTGGTGCGCGACCTCGGCACCGGCCCCACCGTTACCGAACTGCGCCCGCCGGTCGTGATGGTGGCAGTCGGTGAAGTGGAGCAGAACGGGAAACTCGTGCCCGCGCTGGCCGTAACGCCGGTTCCGCCCGCGGGCGCGCCGGTCTGGCAGGTGAGCGGCCAACCGGACGCGAAACTGCCGCCGGTGCCCGCGGTTCCCGACCCGAACCCGCTGCCGGTACCGATGCAACCGGCGCAACCAGTGACGGGCACACCGGTCGGCTTGGGGCCGGCCGGTCCCGTTTACACCGCCGCGGGCGAAGACGCGGCGGCGTACCTCCGCGCGCTCGAGTCCGGCGCGGTCGGCTACCGCATCACGCTCGAACAGGCCATCGAGTTGGGGCTACTGAACAGCCGCGAGTTCCAAGACCGGCGCGAAGACCTGTACCTCGCGGCGCTGCCGGTCACGCTCCAGCGGTTCAACTTCGCGTCGCAGGCGTTCTTCACGCAAGAGGTGATTCGCCGCTCCACCGGGCGCGAACTGAACAACGGCGGCGAGCGGTGGACGATGAACACGGCGGGCGGCGCGAGCAAACTGTTCCCCACCGGGGCGCAGTTGCTCGTGCAACTCGCGAACCAAGTGGTGGTCGATCTGTCCGGCGACCGGCCCACTACGACGGTCGGGAACTTCACGCTCAGCCTCGCGCAGCCGTTCTTTCAGGGCGGCGGCTACGCGGTCACGCTCGAAGGGCTGGCACAGTCGGAGCGCACGCTCGTGTACGCCACGCGGTCGTACGCGCGGTTTCGCAGCATCTTCTATGTGGCGCTCGCGGCCGGCGGCGACTACACGAACAACCCGTACGGCCTTCAGGGGCTGTCGGCGAACCTCGGGCGCGGCATCGGCAACAACCTGACCGCGCCCCGCGGCGGGTTCCTGCCGCTGCTGCTGCAGCAGGCGATCATCAACAACCAGCGGCGCAACGTCGCGTCGCTGGAGCGGCTGCTGAAGCAGTACCAAGCGGAGCGCGACGGCGGGCAACAGTCCGAGTTGCAGGTGGGGCAGGTGGAAGTGCAACTGCTGAACAGTCGCGGGCAGTTGCTCGGCAGCGCGGGCAACACCGGCACCGCGGGCGGCGGGGGCGGCGGTATCCGCGGCTACTTGGACGCGCTTGACAACTACAAACTGCAACTCGGCTTGCCGGTCACGGTGGCGCTGGAACTGGACGACGCGCCCTTGCGCCCGATCCGCGAGCACCTCGCCCGGTTCGAGGAGGTGTTCGCGCAGGTGCGGCAGGTGGAACAGGCCGCGGGCAAGTTCGACCCGGCCGAACCCGTGGGCGCGTTCCGCAAGCGGTGGCTCGCCCTGTTCACCGACGCGCCGCTCACGCGCGGCACCGCGTTCGCCAAGGGCGTCGCGGCCCGGTGGGCGACGTGGGCACCGGACAAACTCACCGACGAGCAACTGCGCGCCCGGATCGACGCGCTGAAGGCCGAGCGCAACAAACAGCTCGACGCCCGCGTGGAGCGCGAAAGGGCGGGGCTGCCCGCGCCGGCGGACGAGGCCGCGAAACTGGCGCAACTGATCGCGGACCTCGACTTCGGCGCGTTCGAGCAGCGGGTGCGCGAGTACGAGGCGCAACCGTGGGCGCGCAAGGAGGGCGCGGAACGGCGGCAGGTTCAAGCCGTCGCGTTCAACGCCGCGGCCGCCGCGTTCGCGCTGGTGGTGCTGGAGGCGCGCAACGAGCGGCTCGCCGCGCAGCGCCGCGCGTGGCCCGAACTGGCCGCGGTGCCGGTCGAAGGGGCCGACGTGCTCGGCTCCGGCTTGGACGAGGCCTACGCCGCGGTCACGCAGGCCGCGCTCACCAAGCGGTTGGACCTGATGAACGCCCGCGGGCAGGTGGTGGACGCGTGGCGGCAGATCGCAATCGCCGCGAATTCACTACAGGGCGCGTTCGACGTTCGGTATGATCTAAACAGCACCACCCCGGACGGTGGGAACAATCCGGTGGCTTTTTCCGGCACGCGGAGCAGCCATCAAGTTACGTTCCGGGCGGAACTGCCGCTCGTGCGCCGGGCGGAGCGTAACAATTACCGGGCCGCGCTGATTTCGTACCAGCGGCAGCGGCGCACGCTGATGGCGTTCGAAGACAACATCGCCACCGACGTGCGGAGCGACGTGCGCGAACTGCGCACCCTAAACGAACTGTACAAGATTCAGAAGCGGGCGGTGGAACTGGGTTACGCTCAGGTGGACAACGCCCAAGCGGTGCTGTTCGCGCCGCCGGAGCCGAACGCGGCCGGGAACGCGGCCAGCGCCGCGGCCCTCACGCAGCAGGTGCTGCAGGCCCAGAGCGGGCTGCTGCAAGCGCAGAACAACCTGTACCAAATTTGGGTGCAGTACATCGCGGCCCGAATGACGTTCTATTTGGACCTCGACCAACTCTCTCTTGACGACCGCGGGGTGTGGCGTGACGAACTCCTCGAGCGAACCAACGGCGGCGGCCCCGCTCTCCGCGAGCGACTCCCGGCCCCTCAGCCCGTCGGCGGCGGTCGGCCGTAGCGGGCCGAAGGTGCTGCCCTCCGCCACCGGCGGCGGGCGCGCCGCGCCGCTCATTATCGCCGCGGTCGTACTCGCCACGGGCGGCGGCGGTGCCGCGTGGTACGCCTTCTTCCGCACCCCCACCGCACGCGCCGACGTGCTCACCCACACCGTCAAGCGCGAGCCGCTCGTCATCACCGTCGCCGAAAAGGGCACCCTCGAATCGGCCGATAACGCCGACATCGTGTGCAAGGTCAAGGCCGGCAACAAGGGCTTCTCCAGCACCATCAACTGGGTGATCGACGACGGCTCCCGCGTGAAGCCCGGCCAACTGCTGATGATCCTCGACGACTCCGGCCTGAAGGACCAAGAGGACGACCAGCGCATCAAGGTGCAAACCGCCGACGCGAACCTGACGAAGGCCCGCAACGACTACAAGATCGCGGTGGACCAAGACGCCAACGTGATTCGCACCGCCGAGGCCGCGCTCGAACTGGCCGCGATCGAACTGGAGAAGTTCACCGGCCTCAGTGCCGACCCCAGCCGGCTGGCCCTCGCGGCGCTGGGCGGCGGCGCGGCGCACCTGTCCGAAGACGGCTCGCACCGCCAGAAGCTCGACGACCTGAGCGGCCAGATGAAACTCGCCGAGTTCGAGGTCGGGCAGTACCGCGAGCGCGCCGCGTGGGCCCAGCGCATGGTGGCCCAAACGTACATGACCCCGGCGCAGGCGCAGGCCGAGCAGGCCAAGTTGGACAGCGCGACCGAGAAGCTGCGGAGCCTGCAAACCCAGCGCCGACAGTGGCAGACCTACGACCGCCGCCAGCAACTCGTGGACCTCACCAGCAAGCGGGACAACGCCCGCGCCGCGCTCGAACTCGCCAAGCGCCAAGCCAGCGCCAACGAGGAGAAGGCCCGCGCCGAGGTGAACCGCGCGCGGTCCGAGTTCGACCAGCAAGAGGACCGGCTCGAGGAACTGGTGAGGCAGCGCGCGCTGTGCAAGATCCACGCCCCGGACACCATCGAGCCGAACTCGCTGGTCGTGTACTTCCGCCCCGAATCGAGCCGGTTCGGGTCCAGCACGCAGGGCATGATCGAACAGGGCGCGCAGGTGAAGGAGGGGCAGAAGCTGCTCCGCATCCCGAACCTGCGGCGCATGCAGGTGAACACCAAGGTGCACGAGGCGATGGTCGCCCGCATCAGGGGCGACGTGCGCGTGCCCACACACATCGTGGACGGCGTGCAGAAGATCGCCCTGTTCAACACGTTCGCTTTCGGCCGGCTCGTCGGCCAGCAACCGGACGTGACCGAGCGCGTGCGCGAGCAGTTCCGCGGGCTTGAATCCAAGAAGCTCGCCGACGGCCAGAAGGCCGCCATCCGCGTGGACGCGCTGCCCAACCGCACGTTCGAGGGGCACGTCCGCATGAAGGCCACCGTCGCCAGCCAAGCCGACTCGTGGGTCTCGGACGTGAAACTGTACCAGACGCTCGTGATGGTGGACGCCGAGGTGCTGCCCGACGGCACCCGCAAGTCCATCCAGAGCGAGGAACTGACGCCCGACATGACCGCCGAAGTGCAGATCACGGTTGACACCGCGAAGGAGCCGGTGCTTACGGTCCCGGTGCAGGCCGTCATCGGCGGCACCGAACTCGCCGCCAAGCGCGAACTGTTCGTGAAGACCCCGACAGGCTTCGACCGCCGCCAAGTGACCCTCGGCATTTACAACGAGAAGGTGGTCGAGATCCGCGACGGCCTCAACGAAGGCGACGAGGTGGTGCTGAACCCGAAGGTGCTGCTCGGGGCCGAGGACCGCACCCGCACCCGCGACGACAGCGGCAAGGCCGCGCCCGGTGCGAAGGGCGGCGACTACTCCAAGGGCGGCGACTCCCCGAAAGGCGGTACCGGCGACGGTACCGGCTCACCGGGCGGCAGCGGCAAGGGCAAGAAGGGCGGCTTCCTGAAGGGCGGCGCGATGCCGCCGGCACCGCAGTAGGGAACAAGTGGACAGGAGACGGGAAACGGGACACGTTTAGCGGCGGTCCCGAAGGGGCCGCGCCCACAAGAACGGCCCCTTCGGAACCACCGCTAACAGCCGCCTCTGTTTTCTGACTTGTGTCCCTGCCCTCTGGCTTCTGTCCTCCGTTCCCTGACTCCTGACACCCGACCATGCCTGCCATCGTTCGCATCGTCGATCTGGTGAAGAACTACTACCTCGGCGGGCAGACGGTTCACGTCCTTCAGGGGCTGAACCTGTCGTTCGACGAGGGCGACTTCGTCGCCCTCATGGGGCCGTCCGGGTCCGGCAAATCGACGCTCTTGAACGTGCTCGGCTGCCTCGACCGACTCACCAGCGGGCAGTACTTCCTCGGCGACGTGGACGTGTCGGAGATGTCCGACGACCAACTCTCCGAAGTGCGCAGCACCTACCTCGGGTTCATCTTCCAGTCGTACAACCTGCTGCCGCAGTACACGGTCGTGGAGAACGTGGAACTACCGCTCTTGTATCAGGGCATCAAGTTGGACGAGGCGACGAAGTCCCGGTGCGTGGCGCTCGCGGAGCTGGTCGGCCTCGGCGACCGGCTCGACCACCGGCCCTTGCAACTGTCCGGCGGGCAGCAGCAGCGCGTCGCCATCGCGCGCAGCCTCGTGAACGACCCGCACCTGATTCTGGGCGACGAACCCACCGGCAACCTCGACACCAAGACCAGCGTCGAGATCATGCAGATGCTCCGCGAGCTGAACCGGAGCGGCAAGACGATCATCATGGTGACGCACGAGAACGACATCGCCGAGTGGGCGCGCCGCGTGGTGCGCCTGCGCGACGGGCGGGTGGAGTCGGACGTGCGCAACGACACCCGCACGATCGCGGAGATGGGCCGATGAGCGCGTCGCAACCCGGCTTGAACCCGTACCTGCTCGGCGGCCTCGGCGCGGGCGCGCTCGTCGTGCTGCTCGGCTGGCTGTTCCTCAGCGGCCGCATCGGGCACGGCGGCACCTCCGCGAAGTTGCGCCGTAGCGTGTCGCTGGCGGTGAAGAGCCTGTGGTTGCACAAGTTGCGCTCGTTCCTCTCGGTGCTCGGCATCATCATCGGCACCTGCTCGGTGATCGCGCTGATGTCGTTCGGCGAGGGCTCGATGCAGGACGCGCTCGAAGACATCAAGCGGCAGGGCGCGACCAACATCATTGTGCGTAGCGTCAAGCCGCCGGACGACTCCGCGACCGCGAGCCGCGGGTTCGTGACCACCTACGGCCTCACCCGCGACGACATCGGGCAGTTCGACGCGTTCGGCGCGTCCGTGTCGCGGGTGGTGCCCATGCGGGTGTTCCCCACCGAAGTGCGGTACCTCGAGCGCATCCTGAGCAACGGCCGCGTGATCGCCACCACGCCCGACTACCAGCAGGTGAACAAACTCGAACTCTCGCGGGGCCGGTTCCTCGTTGAGGCCGACGACACCGAACTGGACAACTACTGCGTGCTCGGAGCGGAAGCGGCCGACAAGTTGTTCCCCTACGAGGACCCAATCGGCCAGTCGGTCGGGATGCGGAGCCACTTCTTCCGCGTCATCGGCGTCATCAAGGACCGGATGCCCACCGGCGGCACCGGCGGCAGCCAAGCGGCGGAGAACTTCAACCGCGACATCTACATTCCCATCAGCACCAGCCGGCGGCGGTTCGGCGAGGTGATCTTCACGCGCACCAGCGGCTCGCGCAGCGCCGAGAAGGTGGACGTGAGCCAAGTGACGCTCACCGTGGACGCGCAGGTGGACACCCCGGAGGGCCGGGCCACCGTGAAGGCCGTCGGCGACGAGGTGAAGGCGATTCTAGAAAAGCGGCACGCGCGCAAGGACTACGACATTACGGTCCCGCTGGACAAGCTCGAAGAGGCCGAGCGCGCGCAGGCCCGGTTCACCGCGCTCATGGCGATGATCGCCTCGATCTCGCTCGTGGTCGGCGGCATCGGCATCATGAACATCATGCTGGCGACCGTGACCGAGCGGACGCGCGAAATCGGCATCCGCCGCGCGCTGGGCGCGAAGCGCAAGGACATCATCCTCCAGTTCCTCGTGGAAGCGGTGGTGCAAACGACCATCGGCGGGCTGTGCGGCGCGGTGATCGGCGTGACGGCCGTGTACGCGATTCCCGGCGCGTGGGACGTGCTCCGCGGGTGGGAGTGGGTGAGCGGCCCGGCGCTACCCGCGAAGTTGCACGTCACGAGCATTTTCCTGTCCGTGTGCGTGTCGGTGCTGGTGGGCGTGTGCTTCGGGCTGTACCCCGCGTGGCGCGCCGCGAAACTCGACCCCATCGAGGCGCTGCGGCACGTGTAAGGTTGGTACTTCGCCGCAGGCCGCACAGGGCTTCCGCCCTGTGCTATGCACGGCGACCCTGCTTCGCAGGGTGCAAAGCACGTTGTCTTCCGCCCCGGAGGGGCCGGCTGCCATAGCACAGGGCGGAAGCCCTGTGCGGCCTAGGCGGTGCGCGGTTCGCTTCCCACGGACCTTCGCGCCCTTCCCGCGGCCGGTACAATTCCCCCGTCACCCATTCGTGCACACCCTCGGAGCTTTCTCATGCCCGCGACGCAAGACCGCGTGCCCGTTACCGTGCTCACCGGGTTCCTCGGATCCGGCAAGACCACGCTCTTGAACCGCATTCTGTCCGCCAACCACGGCAAGCGGATCGCCGTGATCGAGAACGAGTTCGGCGAAATCGGGGTCGATCAAGACCTCGTCATCAGCAGCGAAGAAGAAATCTTCGAGATGAACAACGGGTGCCTGTGCTGCACCGTCCGCGGCGACCTGATTCGCATCCTCGGCAACCTGATGAAACGCCGCGACAAGTTCGACTACATCCTGATCGAAACGACCGGCATGGCCGACCCCGGCCCGGTCGCGCAGACGTTCTACATGGACGACGAGGTGAAGGCCGCCACCACCATCGACGGCATCGTCGCGCTGGTAGACGCCAAGCACGTGCTGCTGCACTGGGACTCGCACGAGGTGCAAGAGCAGATCGCCTTCGCCGACGTGGTGCTGCTGAACAAGACCGACCTCGTGACGCCCGCGGAACTGGACAAGCTCGAGCACCTGATCCGCAAGATGAACGCGACCGCGAAGATTCACCGCACCAAGAACGCCGAGATCGACCTCACGAACGTGCTGAACGTGAAGGGCTTCGACCTCGACCGCATTCTCGACCACGAACCGGACTTCCTGAAGGCCGGCGGGCACCATCACCACCACCACGAGCACGAACACGAGCACGACGAACACGACCACTCGAACTGCGACCACGACCACGGGCACTGTGAGCACGACCACGACCACGACCACAAGCACGAACACAAGCCGCAAGCACTCGGCGTGATCGAGCACGACCACGTTCACGACACGACCGTGTCGAGCGTGGGCATCACCACTTCGGGCGATCTCGACGCGCGCAAGTTGAACGCGTGGATGAGCAACTTGCTGAAGGAGAAGGGCCAAGACATCTTCCGCATGAAGGGCGTGCTCAGCATCAAGGGCGAGGCGAACCGGTTCGTGTTCCAAGGCATCCACATGCTGTTCGACGGCAAGGTGGACAAGCCGTGGGGCAACACGCCGCGGTCGAACAAGCTGGTGTTCATCGGCCGCAACCTCGACCGCGACGAACTGACCGCGGGCTTTAAGAGTTGCCTCGCGTGACCAATGAAAAGTGAAAAAGGAAAAGGGAAAAATGCGAACCGAGTCGCGGTCCCTTTTCCTTTTTCACTTCGTGCGAAGCGTGTTCCTGCTGCTTTGACCATTTTTCCCTTTTCCTTTTTCACTTTTAACTGACTATGGCGCGGTTCAACTTGTTCGGCAAATCCGAGAACCGCTTGCGCCCGGTGTGGCAGGCCGCGGTGCCGGACCACGTCATCTCGGTGGCGTGGTCGCCGGACGGCGCGCACGTCGCCGCCGCGGCGATCAGCGGGCCGATTCTGGTGTTCGACGCGCGCACCGGGAAGCCGCTCCACGAACTGAAGGGCCACGGGTTCGGCACGGCCGCGCTCGCGTGGCAGCCCAACGGCGCTCTCCTCGCTTCGGTGGGGCAAGACAAGAAGGTGCGCCTCTGGAGCGCCGCGGCCGGCACCGAAGCGCACGCGCTGGACGCGGGCGCGAGCTGGGGCGAAAAGGTGGTGTGGCACCCGAGCGGCCAGTACCTCGCCGCCGCTGCCGGGAAAGTGTGTCGCGTGTTCGATTCGACCGGCGCGCTTCTGCGCGAACTGCCGGCGCAGGCCGGCACGGTGATGGACGCGAAGTGGCGGCCCGGCACGAACCACCTCACGCTGCTCGCCTACGGCGCGGCCACCACCTACGACCCGCTGCGCGGCACCGACCCGGTGAAGGTGCTGGCGTGGAAGGGGTCGCCGCTGGTGATGGCGTGGTCGCCGGACGGCAAGATTCTGGCGCACGGGAACCAAGACAGCACGGTTCACTTCTGGTACTACGACGAGTCGCGCGACCTGCAAATGTGGGGCTACCGCACGAAGGTGCGCGAGCTGGCGTGGGACATGAGTTCGCGGTACCTCGCCACGGGCGGCGGCCCGGTGGTGTGCGTGTGGGACTGCCAAGCGGGCCCGAACGGGCCGGAAGGTTCGAAGCCCACGATGCTGCAAGACGGGCACGACGAGGAGGGTACGCTCACGGCGCTGGCGTACCAGAGCCGCGGGTTCCTGCTGGCTTCCGCGGGCACCGACGGCCGCGTGATCCTGTGGCAGCCGACGGCGCGCCGCGGCGCGCAGGTGGGCGCGTTCGAGTTCGCGGGCGGCGAGGCATCGGTGCTGGCGTGGAGCGCCGACGAAAAGAGCTTGGCCGCCGGGTGCGGGTCCGGCGCGCTCGCGGTCTTCCGCGCGGGGTGAACAGGGGCGAACGATGGCGAAGCGCAAGCAGATCGAGGGCCGATCGGAACTGTTCCTCTCGCTGCCGGTGGGCACGGTGATTCGCGCGCGGTACCGCGCGACGCACCGTGGCGGCGCGCTGAACCTGTACTGCGGCGAAGACATCGCCATTCACATCAACCCGCGGCCGGGCGAAGGGCTGGTGCTGAACTCGCACTTCGGCGGTTGGGGCGGGGAAGAACGGCCCGACGGCTACCCGTTCGACGACGGCGCGGAGATCGTGCTGACGGTGTTCGTCCGCGCGACCGAGTTCCGCATCCGGGCCGCGGTCGCGGGTGAGACGGGCGGCTTCACCTACCTGTACGCGCGCCGACACCCGAAGGGCACGGACCTCGACCGCCTCACGTTCGACATCCCGAACCTGCTCGCGCTGAGCGTGCAACCCCGCACCGCCGGCGACCGCGACTGACCTGCCCCTCGGAGGCGTGATGCCCGCGCCCAAGTTTCTCGCCGGCTTACCCAAGCCTCTTTTGTTCGGTCTGTACGGTGCGCTCGGCGGATTCGTCGGTGCGCTGTTCATCGCCGAACCACTGTACTCGGTTCTGGACGCCGACCTCGAGCGCGGGCGGATCGCCCGCGCGAACCTCGTGCGCCACCTGTTGATTACCGTAGCGGTATGGTCGGCGGGCCTGACGGCG
This sequence comes from Gemmata sp., assembly GCA_022843445.1. Classification (GTDB taxonomy): domain Bacteria; phylum Planctomycetota; class Planctomycetia; order Gemmatales; family Gemmataceae; genus Gemmata. Next base: position 23,881 of record JALHNS010000010.1, on the reverse strand, counting down.
CTGATTTGCGCCGCCCTCACTGTCGGCCAACACACCTACCTGAAAGGCACAGCGCCGGACGCGGCGCGCGTCGCGCTCGGGGTCGGTGGCGGGGTGTTCGCGGGCGCGTTCGGCGGGTGCTTGGCGCAACTGTTCTACTTTATCGCTCCGCTCGACAACTTCGCTGCGAACGCCCTCGTGCGCATCATCGCGTGGGCGATTCTCGGCGGGTTGGCCGGCACCGGGCTGTCGTTCCTCGTTCCGAACATGAAGTGGGCGCACGGTCTCGCGGGCGGCGCGGCGGGTGGCGCGGTCGGCTGTATCGGTTTCCTCGCGCTGTCGATGACGTTCGGCGAAGCACTCGGTCGCGTGGCGGGCGGAACGGCCCTCGGTTTCTGCATGGGGCTGGCGCTCACGGTCGCGGAACTGTCGTTCCGCCGCGCGTGGTTGGAGGTGAGGTACGGCGAGCGCGAAACGGTTACGGTAACGCTCGGCCCGGAACCGGTGAAGATCGGCAGCGACGCGCGCGCGTGTACCGTGTGGGCGCGCGGGGCCGCGCCGATCGCGGTGCGGTTCTTCGTGCGCGACGGGCGCGTGGTGTGTGACGACCGCGAGAGCGGAACCGAAACCGAAGTGGGCGACGGGTTCGAGATGGAAGTGGGTCGCGTCACGGTCACGGTGCGCACCGCGAGCGGCGCGCCGGCGGTCGTGGTGCGCCACAAGCGCCCGAAGGCGCAACCGACCGAAGACGACGCGCCGTTGCCGGTCGCCGAAATCGTTCCGCCGCCGGTGCCCGTGAAACCCGCGATCAAACCGCCGCCCGATCCGTCGATGTGCCCCGGTTGCGGGCGCAAGTGTCCCGGCGCACCCGGTGCGCGTTATTGCATGGTGTGCGACCGCACTTATTGAACGTCACCCGCCCAAGCCGCGGATCGGGGCGTAGTCGGCGAGTTGTTGCAGTTCGCGGCTCACGCCGCGGGTCACGCGCAACTTGCCGGTGTCGAACAGCGTGTGCATGATTGTGCCGATCAGGTTCTGCACCTTCACCGGGTCCGAAGCGGGTTCGCCGCCGCTCGCGTTCGACTTGCCGATCACCGCGCCGCCCGGCACGCCGCCGCCGGCCAGCAAGAGCGGCCCCAAGTTGCCCCAGTGGTCGCGACCCGCGTTCTTGTTGATCCGCGGCGTGCGGCCCATCTCCCCGCACGCCACCAGCAGCACCTTGTCTTCGAGGCCGCGCTCCTTCAGGTCGTCGAGTAACGCGCTCACCGCGTGGTCGAACGGCGGGGCCATGTACCCCATGCCCTCGGTCATCGTCGCGTTATTCACGTCCGCGTGCATATCCCACACGAAGTTCGTTGTCACCGTCACGAACCCCGCCCCGCGTTCCACCAACCGGCGCGCCAAGAGCAGCAGCTTGCCGAGCGTCTTCGCGTTGTCGGTGTAGTGCTTCCAGTTGTTCCACTTCTTGTTGATCTTCGTCACGTCGTACAGCTTTTCGGTGTCGTACTTCGCCACCGTCTTCGCGTCCTCTTTACTCAGGTCGAACGCCTCCGCGGAGTTGCCGAGTAGCAAGCTGAACGCCTTCTGCCGCGCGGAATCGAAGCTCTCGAAGTGCGTGTCGTAGTCGGCTTTCGCCGCGTCGAACGCGCTCAGCATCGCGCGCCGGTCGTCGAGGCGCGCGAGCGGCACGTTCAGCTTCATGTCGCTCTTGAGCGAGCCGTTGCCGTCCGGTTGGAACGGCGCGGTGCTCGCGGGGAACGGCCCGTGCGCCACGAAGTTCCCGAACCCCTTCTGCTCCGGGCCGGCGTTCGGATCGACCGCACGCGGGAACAGCACGCAGTTCGTCGGAAGCCCGCTGCTGGGCAGGTTGCTCCCCGCGGCGCTGGCGTAGGCGCTGCCGAGGTTCGCCATGTGCGAGTCGCGGCCCACGATGGTCTTGATGTCGTGGTTCGCGTCGCCCGGCACGAACGACCGCACCACGCACAACCGGTTCGCGCGCTCCGCGAGCTTCGGGAAGTTCGTGCCGAACGTGAGGCCCGGCACCGCGGTTTGGATTTCGCCCGTCGCGCTGCGAATCTCTTGCGGGGCGCTCATCTTCGGGTCGAACGTCTCGAACTGGCTCGGCCCGCCGTGCATGAACAGGAACACCACGGCCTTGTCCGTGACCGGCTTGCCGAGTTCCGAGAGTTTCGTGCCGGCGCTCGCAGTGGGCAGCAGCCACGGTAGCGAAAGCCCGCCGAGCGCGAGCGATCCGGCGCGCAGGAAGTCCCGCCGCCCCAACCGCGCTGTGTCACCAAAATTCAACATGAGCGCTCCTCAATGTGAAGAGTGTTGATCCGCAGATTTCGCAGATGGACACAGATTGTGAAGACCAAAATTCGTGGCCTCTGTTTTCAAATCTGCGTTCATCTGCGAAATCTGCGGATAACCCTCTGCCTATTGCAAAATGCCGCGGATCGGGGTTCCGCCGTGCGAGATCGGGATCGGGCGGTTCGTGTGGTCCGGCACCGTTTCGTCGTGGTCCACGCCCACCAAGTGGTACACGGTGCTCACGAGGTCGCCGGCCGAAACCGGGTGGTCGCTCGGAAACGCCGCGGTCTTGTCCGTCGTGCCGTGAACCATGCCGCCGCGGGTGCCGCCGCCCGCGAACAGGCAGAACCCGCACTGCGGCCAGTGGTCGCGCCCGGCCTTACCGTTCACCTTCGGCGTGCGGCCCATGTCGCCCGTTACCACCACGAGCGTGCTTTCGAGCAGGCCGCGCTCGCTCAGGTCGTCGAGCAGCGCCGCGAGCGCGCGGTCGAGGAACGGGAGCAGCACGCCCTTGAGCATGTTGAAGTTGTTTTCGTGCGTGTCCCAGTGGCCGTTCGGCCGCGCCTCGGTGTGGATTGTGACGAACGTGACACCGGCTTCGACCAACCGGCGCGCGAGGAGTACGCTCTGGTCGAAGATGCCGGGGCCGTAGCGGTCGCGGAGCTTCTGCGGCTCGCGCGACAGGTCGAACGCGGTGCGGGCCTTCGGCGACGCGAGCAGGTCGAACGCCGCGTCCCGCCGGTGCGCGTGATTCGCTTCGGCCACGCGCGCCGCGCCGTCGAGTTGCTGTACGAGCGTGCGGCGCGCGTTCAGCGCGTCGATGGTGAGGTCGCCGCCGATCTTCGGCAACCGCGGTTCGCCCAGCGGCGTAATCGTGTGGCTGTAGAAGTTCTTGTCTTCGGCGATCTTGTCGTTCGCGTGCGCGTCGGCGGTGGCGCACACCGGGTCCCAGCGGGGGCCGAGGTAGCCGCCGTAGGGGCCGGCGCGGCGCAGCCCTTGCGTGTAACCGGGCATCGCGGGGAGCATCACGTAGCCCGGCAGGTCGCGCCCGCGCCCGACGCCGAGAAACTGGCACACGCTCGGCACGCTGGGGTGGTTCGTGGGGCGCGCGAAGTAGTCGGTCTGGTCGTGCCCGCCGTCGAACCCGGTCATCACCCCGTACGGGTTGTGCGAGTTGTACTTGTGCGTGACGCTGCGCACCACCGCGAGCTTGTCGAGCCGCTGCGCGAGTTGCGGCAGGTGTTCGCACACGCGGTAGCCGGGCAGCGCGGTTTGGATGCCCTTGAACTCGCCGCGAATCTCCGGCGGCGCGTCCGGCTTCAGGTCGAAGGTGTCGATGTGCGAGGGGCCGCCGAACAAATCGAGCAGAATGACGGCCTTCGCGGGCGCACCCTTCGGTGATTTCGCGCTGGCGCGCGCGCTGGTGCCGAGAAGAGCGGCGAGCGAACCGGCGGCGAGCAGTTCGCGGCGCGAAATGCCGTCGCACGCGGCGGAACTGTGACCGAGAACGCGAAGCATGAAATCGGCCTGCCGGGGGAGGGAGTATCGGCGGGGCGCGTTCGGTGAGTGAGTGCAGAGTACCCGCGCGGGGTGCGAGGTTCAAGCAGAAAGCCGAAGGTGCCATCTTGGCGAGTGGCGCGACGCAAGTCCGCCCGTAGGCGACACCCTTGAGGAAGGTGTCGCGCACTTGTACCTGTGTTACTCAACCGGCGGACTTACGTTGCGCCTCGGGGCACGTTACACCCGCTTTTCCGCGACGCGGAACAGTTCCACGAGGCCGTTTGCGGAGCCGCGCGCGAGGTAGCGGCCGTCCGGCGTCAGCGCGGCGCTGGTGCCCGCGCCGCCTTGCACGTCCCACTTCGCTACCAGCGCGCCGCTGCGCAGGTCCCAGTTCAGCACGCTCGAACCGTCGGAAGTGCCGACCAGCAGATCGGCCGACGCCAACACCAAGTGCCGCGTGCCGCCGGGGTGCCCGGCGAACTCGGCCCGCACCGGCGGGCTGACGGCGCTCAGGTCCCACAGGCGGATGCGCCCGTCGCGGCACGCGGTGATGAGCGTCTTGCCGTCCGGCAGGTACGCGACCGCGTCCACTTCCGCGGGGTGTTGCAGCGTCGCGCGCGGGCTCGAGCGAATGCGGCTGAGCGTCCACACGCGCGCGGTGCCGTCGCGCGAGCCGCTGGCCGCGGTGGTGCCGTCCGGCGCGAACGCGACCGCGCCGATGGGCTTCGCGTGACCGGGCAGAATGGCCCGCGCGTCGCCGCGAAAGCCCGGCCCCGGTTCCCAGATGCGCAGCGTCTGGTCTTCACCGCCGCCTGCCACCAACTTGCCGTCCGCGGAGAACGCCAGCGCTTCCACCGCGCCGCGCGCGCCGCGCAGGCTCGAACCCTCGGTGGGCGCCTTTTCGGACAGGTCGAACAGGCGCACGAGGCCGCTGGAGCCGGAGCCGAGTGCGACCGTGCGGCTGTTCGGCGCGGTCGCCGCGGCGCGGAAGTGCTCGCCGGACTTGTAAACCGAACCGCGCAGGCTCGGCTTCGACGACCCCACCACCCACACGCGCGCCGACCCGCCGATGTCGGTGGAGACGAGCAGCGTGCGGTCCGGGGTGAACGCGGCCGCGACGACCCCGCCGGCGTGCCCCGGCAGGTCGGCCATGTGTTTCGCTTGCTGTGTGGGGGGTGGTGCGCTCATGCGGAAGGCGAGTTCGGGACCGGGCGACGTGGTATTTTAGCTCACGCGGGTGCGGCGCGCGAGTGCCGGGTTTTGCGCTCGCGTCAGTTCGCTCGCGGTGGTACACTCAAAATCCCGCCAAAACTCCCGCCTCAACTCGGAGGGCCACCCGAATGCCCGCCGCTCTTCTGCCCGAAGTGTCGCGCCGCACGCTCCTCGGCGTCGGCCCGCTCGCACTGTTCGGCCTCGGTCGTGCCAGCGCCGCCCCGCGAACTGCCGCCAAAGGGCGCGCGCTCATTCTCCTCTACATGACCGGCGGGCCGGCGCAGCAGGAAACCTTCGACCCGAAACCGGACGCGCCCGAGGGCACGCGCGGCGAGTTCAAGCCGACCGCGACCAGCGTGCCCGGTGTGCAGATTTGCGAGCACCTCCCGCTCTTGGCGAAACAGGCGCACCGCTACGCCATCGTCCGCTCGACGTGGCACGGTTCGGACACGCACGGCGTCGGCGTTCACTACAACCTGACCGGGCTGAAGCACGCCCCGCGGTCCGGCGGCGAACCGCAAGTGGACCGCCGCGACCCGCCGTGCATCGGCAGCGCGATTCGCCAACTGCGCGGCGACCGCAACGGCCTACCGGGTGCGGTGCAACTGCCGCGGCAAGTGGGCGACCAGAATAACGCCTACTGGGGCGGGCAGCACGCGGGGTTCCTCGGCCCGCGCTGGGATCCGCTGTTCTTGCACGACGAAACGTGGCTCCCCGGCGACCCGATCCCCGGTTTCGCGCCGTCTGCGAACGTGCCCGCGGAGCGCCTCGCGGCCCGTGCCGAGTTGCTCGGCGCGCTGCAGTCGAGCCGCGCAACGGAAGGCTCGGACGACTTCGCGCGGTTCCAACAGCAGGCGCTGGACGTGCTGCGCTCGAGCGCCGCGTGGAAGGCGTTCCGGTTCGACGACGAGCCGGCCGGCACGCTGGCCCGCTACGGCGACAACCGCTTCGGTCGCAGTTGCCTCGTGGCCCGGCGGCTGATCGAAGCGGGCGTCGGGTGCGTCACGGTGCCGTGGACGTTCAAGCAGTCCGAACAGAACTTCGACACGCACAGCAAGCACTTCCCGAAGATGAAGGACAAGCTGCTCCCGGTGATCGACCGCGCGTTCGCGGCGCTGCTAGACGACCTATCCGACCGCGGACTGCTGAGCGAAACGTTGGTGGCGTGGACCGGCGAATTCGGGCGCACGCCGAAGATCAACGGCGGCGGCGGTCGCGACCACTGGGGCCGCGTTTACTCGACCGTGCTCGCGGGCGCGGGCGTGCGCGGCGGAACCGTGGTGGGCAAGAGCACGAAAGACGGCGGCCGCCCGGCGGACGACGCGGTGCATGTGACGGAACTGTTCGCAACGATGTACGCGGCGCTGGGCTACGACAGCTCGACCGCAGTGACGGACGCAACCGGACGCCCGCACCACGTGGTGCAAGGCCGCCCGGTCGCGAAGCTGCTGGGGTGAAGGTCAGGCGGGCGCGCCAGCCGGCACCGCTTGGGCCTTGAGCGCGGCAACGATCTTGCGCACTTCCGGCAGCGCAAAGAAGTCCCGGAGAGCGTTCTGGAACTCTTCTGGGTCTTTGGTGGTTGTGAGAAGAGTGACCCCTGCCACCCCGTGACGTAGTTCCGCTGGGTACAGGATGATTGTGTGTTGAACTGTGAACAACTGGTATGCATAGTTGTCGAGTGAGGGCACCTCAAGAACAAACTGCTGTACGAATTTATCCCCTCGTTGTGCTGTGGTCACACGGCCAAGGACCAAACCACCGGTGCGGCGCGACAGGTGTTCCGCCTGTTCGCGCAGGATCGTGACCGGGGGCGTTACGGTTTCGGTGCCGAAGTCGTCGGGCAGCAGGTCCGGCATGGCTCACACCTCACACGTTCAACCGGAACAAAATAGGTAGGTGATCGGAGAGCGTGACGCGCGCCGGCAGGCCGTTGCCGTCAATCAGTCGCGTTTCGCCGTCGCCGGTCACGATCTCCAAATCGCTGTTATTGAAGTATGGTAACAGACTCGGCCGCAAGAGCACCTGATCGAAAATGTTCCAGTAGTGCCACCGCGACTCGCCCGCCGGATAGTAGCACGTTCCCGGCGGTTCGTGCGCTGGGCTGCTCGGTGGGTGAGCGGCGTGCGTCGAATCGCCGAAGAAGCTCCACATCGGGTTGTAGAAGAACGGGTACGGTTTGCCGTCCACTGTGCGCGACTCCTTCTGGACTACATGGCGCGTCATCGCAGCGTTCAGACCCTCCGCGCCAACGATCCCGTCTTCAAACGGATTCATGTTGAAGTCGCCGACCAGAATCGTGCGGTCGTGTTTGGACTTCTTCTCCAACTCGCGCACCGTTTGGCTGAACACCGGGGCTGCGAGCGTCTGGCTCGCTTCGGATTTGTGTTGCTTGCTCCCGAAGTGGACGACGAACAGGTTCAGGCTCGGCCGCGGGTCCGGCAGCTTCAGAAGCCGCCCGGTGTACCGCGCCCCTTCGGACCGCTTCGTCAGGAACCGAGCTGGGAACCGCGGGAAGATCAGCACGCGCTCACACATGCTGGTAGCATCGGTGTCCCGGAACCACATGCTTTGCGGGCGGGTGCTGCCGCGATTCAGTTCCTCCAGCACGCGCGCCGCGGAGACCGGGCACTCGGCTAGCATTACCACATCGACGTCGCGCGATTCGGCGACGTTTCGCAATACCGCGAGCAACCGTTGCTCGCGCGCTGCCTCCGTCTTCACTTCGTCGGGCGAGCGCTTGTGTCCTTCGCCTCCCATGTTCCAGAAGAAGAACGTGAGCATCGTTCGCCCAACCCAACAACTGGGACCGTGAGAAACAGTGTACGCCTTGCGTGCGGTAGGCGCGGCCGGTAGCGTGACACGGCATCACGAGGGCCGCACATGCCTGCGAAACCCACGCGCGCGGAGTTGCTCGCTGCCAAGAATACGACCCTGCCCGATGTGATCGCGCACGGGCTGAAGGTGCTGTTCTGCGGCATCAACCCGGGCCTCTACACCGCGGCCACCGGGTGCCACTTCGGGCGGCCCGGCAACCGGTTCTGGCCCGCGCTCTTCGCCGCCGGATTCACCCCGCGGCTGTTCGATCCCAGTGAGCAGCGCGAGTTGCTCCCACTCGGTTACGGCATCACGAACGTGGTGCCGCGCGCCACCGCAACCGCCGCGGAAGTGACCGACCGCGAGATGGTGAAAGGCGGGAAGGCGCTCGAATCCAAGGTGCGCGAGTACGCGCCGAAGGTGCTCGCGGTGCTCGGCGTGACCGCGTACCGCGTCGCGTTCGCGCGCCCGAAGGCGGCGCTCGGCCTTCAGTCGGACGCAATCGGCGAAACGCGCGTGTGGGTGCTGCCGAACCCCAGTGGGCTGAACGCGCACTACCAAACCGCGGACTTGGCGAAACTGTTCCGCGAACTGCGCGACGGGGGGTGTTGCGACGAGCCGGAAGCGTGAGCGACGGGCCCAAGCACGAAGACCGTCGCTCACGCTTCCGGCTCGTCAGAAGGGCGTTACGCCGCGCAGTCGGTCACGTCGCGCGCGACCGCGAAGATCACGTCTTCTCCCGGCAGCGATTGCGCCGACCACTCGAACACGCGGTACGTGCCGTCGGCGGCGCGGTACCGGTTGCAGAAGTGCACCACCGGTTGCCCGCGGGCCAGTTGAGCGGCGGCGGCGCGCGTCGCGTCGCGGTCGTCCGTGTGGACGAACTCCACGAACGGTTTCGACAGCAACTCGTGCGCGCTGTAGCCCAGCACGCGCGTGAAGTTCGCGTTCACGTGGCGGAAGAAGCCGTCCAGACCGGCGACGCACAACAGGTCCGGGGACAGTTCGAAGAACCGCACCAACTCGCTCTCGGCGCGCCGCAAGTCGCTCTCGAAGTACGCGGAGAGCGCCGCGACCACCTCCGCCGCAGATCGCGGGCGCGCGTCGCGGTGCGGGCTGAGGCACCACTTAGCGAGCGCCACCAGTTCGCGGGCCGCGTGCGAGCCGTTCAGCCGGGCGAAGGCGTCGGCGAGGTCGGCGCGGGCGGCCCGCGCGTACACCTTCTTGGTCTTTTCGCCGGGGTAGGGCGGCTGCCCGGTGAGGATCGCGCACAAGATGCCGCCCAATCCGAACACGTCGGTGCGCTCGTCGGTGAGCGCCGCGGTGCCTTGAGCCTGCTCCGGGGCCATGTACGCGGGCGTGCCGATCACGCTGTCGCCGCTCGCACACTCCGCGTCCGGCCCGGCGGGCGCGGCGGGCGCGGCGAAGTGCGGGAGCCGCTTCGCGACGCCCCAGTCCGTCACCTTCACCACGCCGAACGGCGCGAGCATCACGTTCAAGGGCTTCAGGTCCAAGTGCGCGACGCCCTTGCTGTGCGCGTAGGCCACCGTTTGGCACACGCGCTCGAACGCGCGCAGGAAGTGCGGCAGGTTCTCGGCCGGGTGCGCGCGGGCCGCGAGTTGGGCCTCGAGCGTTTCGCCCTCGACGAACCGCATGACGAAGTACGGGCGGCCGTCCGGCAGTTCGCCCAATTCGTGAACCGGGATCACGCCGGGGTGTTGCATGCACGCGGTGATGAGCGCTTCGTCCACGAACCGCGCGTGGTACCGCGGCTTGCCCGCGTGCCGGTCCAAGAGAACCTTGATCGCCACGTCGCGCCCGAGCGACTCGTCGCGGGCTGCCAGCACGATCCCCATGCCCCCGCGGGCCACCTCGCGCACCACCGCGAATCGCCCGAACGCCGCCGGCAGCGGGGCCGGCCCGCGCGCGCCTTCGGCCTGCGCTTCCGGCGGAAGCACGGCCGACGAGTGCTCGTCGGTGCGGTTCGGGTCGAGCAGGTCGTCCGGATCGGACACGGCGCGCTCCGGTGGGACTGCCGGAACTTCAGTACGAACGCCACCGGTTATGGTGACAGCGCGCCGCCGCGTGTCAACTGGTCTTCGCACTTTCTTCGGAGTTTGCCGGTGCCGCCGCGGGCGGCTCGCGGCCCCGCTCCCCGGCCCACACGATCGCCACCGCGGACATATCGCCGATGTTGTTCACCGTCGTCCGGCACATGTCCAAGATGCGGTCGATGCCGAGAATGAGGGCGATCGCGCCCGGTTCCACTCCGATCGAACCGAGGACGAGCATCAGCAGCGGGATCGACCCGCCGGGCACCCCGGCCGCACCGACCGCCGTGAGCACGCACAGCACCACCACCAGCGCCTGCGAGCCGAGCGTCAGCGGTTCCGGCAGAAACACCTGCGCGAGGAACATCACCGTCACGCCCTCGAACAGCGCCGTGCCGGCCATACACATGGTCGCGCCGAGCGGCAGTACGAACCCGGCGATCCGCACCGGCACCCCGAACTCCGTTTGCGCCACGCGCATGTTCGTGGGCAGCGTCGCACTGGACGAACTCGTGCTGAACGCCGTCACCATCGAGGTGCGAATCTTCGTGAAGAACTCGCGGGGTCCGATCCCGGCGAACGCGCGCACCAACAGCGGCAGCACAACAAACCCCTGAATCGCCAACCCCGCGATCACCACGCCCGCGTACCCGGCGAGCAGTTGCAGCAACCCGAATCCGAGTTCCGATGTGGTCTTGAAGATCAGGCAGAACACCCCGTAAGGGGCCAGCCGCATCGCCACCTGAATGACGAACACCATGAGGTCGCCGACGGCCTCAAGGAACTGCTTCAGCACCTCGGCCTTCGCCGGTTCTAGGTTGGTGATGCCGACGCCCACCAACAGCGCGAACGTGATGATCCCGAGCATTTCCAGATTGGCCGCGGCGCTCACCGGGTTGTTCGGGACCACCTGTTTCACGAACTCCAGCACGGTGAAGTCGGCTGGCTTCTTCTTGGCCGCGTCGCCCCCGTAGGTCTTTTGTAACTCCGCGACCGTGTCCGGCGGCAGCCCGCGCCCGGGCTGCACCGCGTTCACCAGCGCCAACCCGATTGTTGCGGCGATCGCGCTGATGAGCAGGAAGTACACGAGCGTTTTGCCGCCGACGCGCCCGACCGCGCCGAGGCCCCCGATTTGCGCGACACCCACCGCGAGCGACGCGAACACCAGCGGCACCACGGTGACGAACAGCAACCGGAGGAACACCGTGCCGACCGGTTCGGCGACGTTGGCGTTCACCCACTTGAGCCACGCGGGCACCACCGCGGGCGGCCCCGGATCGACGAACGCGACGTTCACCGCGCACCCGGCGATCGCGCCGAGGATCAGCCCGGCCAAGATGCGCGTGTGCGGAACCGAGTGCGGTGCGGACATCTGCTCCCTCGCGTGCGGAGTGTGCGCGTGGGGAACAGTGTAGCGGCGCGCGGGCGGGCGAACTACGCGGCGCGCGGCGAACCGCATTCGTTGGCGTTCCGCCGCGTGCCGCGGTATCATCGGCGCATCCCACCCTCCGAGCCGCTCTCCCATGCGCACACTCGCACTCGCACTATTCGCCTCCGTCGCGCTCGCCGCCCCCGCGAGCGCGGACGACAAGAAGCCGCTCCCGCCGTTCGAAGCGCGCGCCGCGTTCCTCAAGGTGCTCGACCGGCCGAAGGTGCCGGCCGACGTGAAGCCCGGCACCGAGACCCAAAAGGGCAGCGGCCCGCGCTACTCGGAGTGGAGTTTCGCCAGCGAGAAGAAAGCCGACGGTACCGTCGAGCGCGTGCCGGTGCTGATGGTGTCGCCCGGCGACGACGGCGGCGCGAAGAAGAAGCGCCCCGCGGTCATCGTGCTGCACGGCACTGGCGGCAGCAAAGAGGGCGTGAAGGGCTGGCTCGAAGACTTCGCCAAACTTGGCATCGTCGGCGTGGCGATTGACGCGCGCTATCACGGCGGGCGCACGAACGCCGGGAAAGGTTCGACGGCGTACGTGGCGGCCATCACGAAGGCGTGGCAGACGCCCGCGGGCGAGCCGATGGAACACCCGTTCTACTACGACACGGTTTGGGATCTCTGGCGGCTCGTGGACGTGCTCGCGGCCCGCGACGACATCGACGCCTCGCGCATCGGGATGCTCGGCATCAGCATGGGCGGCATTCAGACGTGGCTCGCGGCGTCGGTGGACGAGCGCGTCGCGGTCGCGTGCCCGCTGATCGCGGTGCAGAGCTTCAAGTGGAGCCTTGAGAACGACAAGTGGCAGGGCCGCGCGAAGACCATTCAGGCGACGCACGACGCGGCGGCCAAAGACCTCGGCGAACCCGCGGTGAACAAGCGCGTCTGCCGCGAGCTGTGGAACAAGGTGATTCCCGGCATGCTCACCGATTTCGACTGCCCGAACTTGCTGCGGCTGTTCGCCGAAGGGAAGGCCGCGCGGCCGCTGTTCATTGCCAACGGCGACAGCGACCCGAACTGCCCGCTGGAGGGCGCGAAGATCGCCATTGCGGAGGCGGAAGCCGCGTTCGCCAAAGCCGGCGCGAAGGACAAGTTGGTGGTGCGCGTGAACGCGAACACCGCGCACAAAGTGACGGACGACGACCGCAAAGCCGCGCTAGAGTTCTGCGCGAAGTGGCTGAAATAAGGAGGCGCGCGTGTCCGCACTGTTCTCCGACCTCGCGCCCCCGCGCGGGCCGCTGGGGTTAACCAATTCGGACGCCACCCTGCTAGTCGCTGGCGCGATGATTGTCGGCGCGTTGTGGTTCGTATTCGTGCGCCGCCCGCCGCGCCCGCCCGAATCGTGACCGGCGGAAATCGTGTGCAGAATTTCGGACCCGGAGCGGGCCGGTGCGGCATTACACCCCGGACGGACGACGGAGCGAGCGATGGCCGTTGCACAACTCGACGCCGTGCGCAAAGTGTTCGACCGCGTCCGCGACCAAGCGGACGGCGGCGATGGGGACCTCTTGCTCCGCTACCGGCGCGAGCGGGACCAAGACGCGTTCGGTTCGCTCGTGCGGCGGCACGGGCCGATGGTGCTCGGCGTCTGTCGCCGAGTGTTGCGGAACGAACACGCCGCTGAAGACGCCTTCCAAGCGACGTTCGTCGTGCTCGCCAAGCGCGCCGACGCGGTGAGGCCCCCGGACCGGCTCGCGCCGTGGCTGTACGGAGTGGCGTACCGCACCGCGCTGAAGGCCCGCGGGCGCGCGTTCCGGCGTGCCGAAGTGGAACGCGACTACGCCACCGAGGTCGCGCACCGAGCACCGGGCGAAGCGGACGCGCTGCCGGACGTGCGACCGATCATCGACGAGCAACTGAACGCGCTACCCGAAAAGTACCGCGCCCCGCTGGTGCTGTGCGGTCTGCAAGGGCTGAACAAGCAAGAGGCCGCAGAGCGCCTCGGCGTGCCGGAAGGCACAGTGAGCAGCCGATTGGCGCGCGCCCGCGAGATGCTCCGCGACCGGCTCGCGCGCCGCGGGGTGATCGTGCCCGCGGCCGGGTTCGCGGCGCTCGTTTCGCCGAACGCACTGTGCGCCACCGTTCCGCCGGCGCTCACCGAATCTGTCGCCGCGTGCGCCGCAACCGGTGCCGCGGTTCCCGCTACCGTACTCGCACTCTCCAACGAGGTACTTGCCGCTATGTCGTGGCTCAAAGTGAAAACGCTGTGTGCCGGGCTGGTCGCGTTCGCGCTCGCCGGCGGGGGGATGCTCGCGCTCACCGCAGACGACAAGAAGCCCGCGCAACCGCCCGCGGCCGACAAGCCGGCAAAGCCGGCCGAAAAGCCGGGTGAAAAGCCCGCGTTCAAACCCGACGGAGAGAAACCCGCGAAGCCGGACGGCGAGAAGCCCGTTCGCGTGCTGAAAGTGAGCGGCAAGATCGGCGGCGTGGACGCGAAGGAAAACACGATCGCCATTTCCACCCGCGGCGACAACGGCGTCGTGGAGCGCGTGTACCCGCTCGCGGCGAACGCGAAGATCACCGTGGACGGCAAAGACGCGAAGCTCGCGGACGTGCCGAAGAACGCGACCGCCGCGGGGCTGGCGAACGCGGTGAAAGAGGGCCAACTGCCGCAAATCACCGAGCTGCGCGTGACAGGCGACACCGTGAACGGCGTCGTGAAAGCGACCGACTCTTCGAGCGTGACGCTCGCAGGCGGCGAAGGGGCCGACAAGGTGTTCAAGACGAATGCCGAGACGCGAGTGACCGTGAACGGCAAGCCCGCGAAGCCCGCGGACCTGAAAGCCGGCGACAAGGCGAGCGTGACGCTGCTGAGCAACGGCACTGCGGCACTCGCGATCACCGCGGGCACCAAGCAGGGCGACGGCGAGAAACCGGAGAAACCCGGAAAGCCCGAAGCCCGGCCCGATTCGCGCCCCGGGATGCCGGTGAGCGCCGTGGACGCAAAAGAGAACACGATCACGGTTTCGGCGAAGGGCCGCGACTACGCGCAGAAGGTGGCCGCGGGCGCGAAGATCACCATCGACGGCAAAGACGCGAAGCTCGCGGACATCCCGAAGGGGTCGTTCGCGGTGTTCCTCGGCATCGGCGAGGGCAAGAAGGAGGCGAGCGAAGTGCGCGTGACCGGCGAAGTGCTGACCGGTGCGACCGTGAAGCAGATCGACGCGAGCACCATCACGTTCACGACGGTGAAGACCGAGAAGAACCCCGGCACCGAGCGCGTGGTGAAGCTGTCCGGCGTGGGTAAAGTGACCGTGAACGGCAAGGACGCGAAGGCGACCGACCTTAAACCCGGTGATAAGATCGCGGTGACGTTTGCGGCCGACGGCACGAGCCTGCTGAGCATCGAGAGCAGCGGTCCGGCCCCGGCGAAGCCGAAGGGCGACAAGCCGAAGGGCGACAAGGAAGAGACCGACCAGTAAGGGCGCACGCTCAAAGAAACCGGCACGCATGAGCGTGCCGGTTTCTTTGAGCGCACCGGCACGCTCACGCGTGCCGCTCGCCTTTGCTGGCGCTACAACACGTCCATGCTCGATTTCGCAACCACCGCGTTCGTCTCCATTCTGTTCCTCGTGGACCCGCCGGGCACGGTGCCGGCGTTCATGGCGCTCACCGGGCACTACTCGCCGGAGCGCCGCCGCCGCACCGCGCTCGTGGCGAGCGCCGTCGCTACCGGCACGTTGATGGCCTTCGCGGCCATCGGCAACGTGGTGTTCCGGCAACTCGGCCTCACGCTCCCCGCGTTTCAGATCGCCGGCGGGCTGATCCTGTTCCTCGTCGCGCTGGACATGATCCGCGCGCAGCGGCTCACGCAAGAAGACCCGGAAGAGATGAAGGAGGGCGAAGGGGCCGCGGACGTGGCGGTCGCCCCGCTGGCGATTCCGATGCTCGCGGGGCCGGCGGCACTGAGCACCGTAGCGGTGTTAATGGCACAGGCCAACGACACGGCGCAAGCGTCGCTGGTGTTCCTCGCGATCGCGCTCACGGGCCTGATCTGCTACGTCACGCTACGGCTGGCGGAACCGATCCAGAAGCGCATGGGCACGACCGGCGTTCACATCTTGGGCCGCGTGCTGGGGTTGGTGCTCGCGGGCATCGCGGTGCAGTTCGTGCTGAACGGCCTGCACGCCGCGAACTTGATTCCCAAGCCCGCTGCCGGGTAGCGAGACGCAGGAAGCAGTTGCCGACAGGATTACAGGATGAAGAGGATCAATACAGTTCAGAACACGGCGTCTTCAGCCCACTCTATCCTCTTCATCCTGTAATCCTGTCGGAAACTGCTTCCTGTCTCTTGGTTCCTGTTACTTCTTCGGCGCGGGAGCCACGGCGGGCTTCTGCTTCCAGAAATCCAAGAGCGTTACGGCGTCGGCGGGGGCGTTCTCCTTCTTGGCGAACAGGATGCCGTACTCGCGCACGTATGCCGTGAGTCCCTGTTGGTCTTGGATCAGTTGCAACCACGCACCGACCGGCAGGCCATCGCCCTGAAGTTCGATCTCCGCGCGGACCGAATCCAGCCCGCGAATCGCGACATCGAACTTGCCCTCTTGTTTGAGCAGATCGGCGACCGCAGACACCGGGATCGTGACTTTGAGCGAGAGAGGTTTGTCGAGCGCCGCGCGGATGCGGTCCGACACCGCACCGACCGGCGGCTTCGTCGCTTGCTCCTGCCGACTGAGCCAAGCCAGCCCGCGCTGCACGGCGACGGCGTCTTCGTGCGCGCGCTGCATTTGTAGCGCGTAGGCAAGCAATTGCGCGCGGTCGTCGCGCGCCGCCGTCGCATCGGCACCGCCGGTGAGTAACTTCCACTCGGCCTCCGCGGTCGCCAGCGCGCGGTTCACCTTTTCGTACGTGATGCGCACTTCCGCGAGCGAGGTCTGTGGCTCTTGGCCGGCCCGCACGCGCGCTTCGGTGATGCGGACGCGCTCGAGGGTCGCGTCCCGTTCCACCTTGAGACTCTCGATCTGCGCCTTCAACGTGAGCACGCGCAGCGTCACGGCCTGCTTCGCTTTCGCTAGTTCCGCTTCCGCGAGTTGCAGTTTGGCGCGGGCCATCTTCAGGTCCGCGTCGTTGGCGAGCGCCGCCGCGATTGCCGCGTCGGTCGGGTCCGTGGGCTTTTTCGGCGCGTCCACTTTCGCGGGCGGAGCCTTCGGAACCGGTGGCGGGTCGGTCTTCGTGGGCGGTTGCGCCCACGCCGCCGCGCAGACCGCCAGCGCGAACAGCGCGCTAGTCGCGTACAGCTTCCGCATCGATCTTCTCCTTAAAGGCCGCGTTCTTGAGGGACACCAACAGCCACGAATCGCCGGTTTCGAGCGCGCTCCCGGCGTCGCCGGCGCGCACGAGGAACAGGCGGTAGCACCGGGCCGCGTTCGCGTAGTCGCTCTCGGCGCTCAGGAAAGCGTCGCCGGCGTCGCGGTACAGGCGCGCGGCGGCCATGCCGTCGGCCTGTTCCGCGTCTTGTTCGAGCGACCGCGCGGTGCGAACCGCGGGCGGCGGTTCGGGCGACTCCGGCAGCACCGGCACCGGCACCGGCACCGCGACGAACTCCGTGCGCATTTCGACTTCCGGCGCGCGCGGCGCGGTGCCGCGGCCCAGCGCGAACGCGCCCACAAGTAGTGCCGCCGCGACCGCGCACTTCGCCGCGCGGCGCGCCCACCGGCGCGCGCGCAGCGCGCGGGCCGTGCGGCGGAACAGTTCGTCGCGCAGTGCTGAATCGTCCGTGCCGGGCTTCGGCGACAGCAGTTCGTGCAGGTCGTCCGGTTCGTTCGCGCTCATGGTGTGCGCTCGTAGGCTTCGCGAAACGCTTGGCGGGCGCGCGTCAGTTGCGATTCGACGGCCTTCGCGCTCTCGCCGGTGCGGGCCGCGATCTCGGCGACCGTTTCGCCGTCGAGGTATTTGGCGCGCAGGGCGCGCTCGTAGTGGTCCGGCAACTCGGCGAGTGCCGCGGCCACGCGCTCGGCGCGCTCGTCTTCGGCTACTTCGGGTGCCGGTGCGTCGTCCGCGGGCACCAGCGCGCGCACTTTCGCACACTGGCGGCGCCGCGCGCGAACGGCGCTGCGGGCGGCGTTCGAGGCGATGCCGCACAGCCAGTCGAAGAACGCGCCGCGGTCCGGGTCGAAGCGCGCGAGCCGGCGCACCGCGACGAACCACGTTTCCTGAATCACGTCGTCGGCGAGGTCGCGCAGGCCGCCGCACCGCCAGCGCGCGTAGGCCGCGAGCCGCGCGAAGTGCGCGTCGTACCAGCGCCGCCACGCGGCGGCGTCGCCGCTCAGCACCGCGTCGCGGGTCGCGTGCTCGCCGTTGGTCGTCACGAGGGGATATTGTCCGCGCGCCGCGCGAATCCTTCGCGGCGCGCCAGAAAAAGGAAATGCGCTACTTCTTCTTCGGCGTCGGCGCGCCTTCGACGGTCACGGTGATCGGCACCAGCGCGTAGTTCACAATCGCGCGGGCCGGTTGGTTGTTGCCCTTCGGCGGCGGGGCGGCGCTCAGCGCGCGCAGCACCAGCGTGTGCTCGCCCGAAGGCAGAGTGCCCAGTACGTCGACGCTCAACTTCAGTTCGGTGCCGCCCGGTTGCGACGTGCCGACCGGTGGGAACGGCTGATTGCCTTGCGGGCGCGGGCCGAACGACGGGTGCGCCGACACGATCGCAATCGCGTCTTTGAACGTGTCCTTCCGCGACACTTTCAGCGTGACTTCGAGCTTCCCGCCGGGCTTCACGGTGAGTTTGGTTTCCGTGGGCGTGAGGGCGAAGGGCGCTTCGCCGCGCACCGCGATTGCGAGGCCGTCGCCGCGGTCCATGCGCGACAGCAGTGGCGTGTTCGGAATCTGGTTCGCCTGCGCGTTCGGCACCGGCCATGTCACCGTGAACGGCCGCACCGCGTACTTCTTGTCGCCGCTCTTCGCTTCGATGCGAACGAACCCTTCCCAATCGGCCGCGTCTTTGTCGCAGGTCAGCACCAACGTGCCGCGCGACTGCCCGGTGCCAATCACTTGTCGCGGGCAGTTCACGCCCTTCGGCAAGTTCGTGGCGACGAGTTCGATGGGATCGGCGAAGCCGTCGAAGCGGAACACGAACGCGGTGAACACCACCGCCCCGCCCTTCGTCAGCGTGCCGGCGTCCGGGACGTGTGGCGTCAGCGGCATCACACACACGCGGAAGTCCGGGTTCTCTTTCGCAATCCGGAGCACGAACTGATCGCGGACCCCGTACTGCACCGCGGCCTCGCGCGTGGACACCATCACGCGATAGGTGCCGTCCGCGGGCACCGCGAACCGGTAGCGCGCTGGGTCTTCGCCCTTCGTGTAGAACTGGTTCGGACTCATCGTCGCCTCGCCGTCGTCCTGTTCAACGATGGTCTTGCCCTTGTCGTCGGTGAGGACGAAGAACGCATCCACCGGCGAACCGATGCGCTCCGCGAACACTTCGAGCGTCCACACGTCGCCTTTCTTCGCATCGAACTTGTACCAGTGGCGCTCGCCCTTCTTCGCGATGCGCCCCGCGACATCGGCAGGCAACTTCAGCTCTTGCGCTTCGGCGACGGAGCCGTTCTTGCCGTTGCACGGAATCAGTGGGTTCGCCCCCGCGAGCAGCGGGTTGCCGCTGAAGCCGTCGGCGGAATCGAACGCGTCGATCATTGCCGCGGTCGGCGGCACCGGCACCGAATTCACCGGCGCGCCCTTCGCCGCGACCGGTGGGAACGTCGCGGGCACCCACGGTTTCGCAGTAATCGTGAGCCGGTAGAAGTGGTCCGGGCCGCCGGTGGTGTACGCGAACTGCGCCACGCGCACGAAGTAGTCGCCGTCGGCCGGTGCTTTGAAGTCCAGTACCGCGTCGCCGTCGCGATAGCCGCGGTTCGCCGCGAGTTGCTTCCCGTCCGAGGTCGTTACCATGATGTCCGCTTGCATCCGGCTGTCGATGCTCGACGTGAGGCACGCGACGACGACGTTCTGCCCGGCCTTCGCTTTGAACGAAACGAAGTCCACATCGGTCGGTGCGGAGATGACGCCGTTCACGGTCGTCTCCAGTTCCACTTTCTGTGCTTGCGGCACGTCGCTGTTCGGTTCGGTCTCGTTTACTTCGGACGTGTCGCTGACCGCGAACGTGCGCGGGTTGCTGAGGCCGTTCTTGCTCACGACGCGCACATCGAAGGTGCCCGCGCCCTTCGGCGCGGTCACTTTGAACGTGATGCGGCTCGCGGCTTGGCCCTTCGGCGCTTTGGGATCGGTGATCGCCTTGCCGACCGGTTCCGCGGTGAAGCCTTTGCCGCTGAAGAGGAGCTTCTCGTTGCCGTCGAAGCCGGAGCCGGCGACGGTGACGTCGACCGTGCCGCCGGCTTTCGCACCGGGCGGGAACACCGTGACGAGCTGCGGCCCGGGTTGCGCGGCGGCATGCGCCGCGAAGGCGAACAGAACGGTACACGCGGAGAGGCGGCGGAAAAGCATGGCAGCGCTCCAGAGGAGAGTGCCAGAGTAATTCGCGGAGAGCGGCGGAACAAGGGGCGGGCACGGGAGAGGGCCGAACCGGCCCCGGCGGTGTGGGTCATCGTCGCGCGCCGCGAACCTCATGTTCGACGGACGCGCGACTGGGGTGCGTCATTGAGCCGGGGCCGGTCGGGGGCGGCGGTGGTCCGGGACCGGGTACCGTCGGGGGTCGGTGAACCCCGATCGACCGGACCGGCTTCCGCGGGCGACTCGCGACAGACAGGGGTTGCCGAAGCGCGCCCCGCGGAACCGTCGCACCGCCCGATTCGCGTGCCGCCCGACTGGGGTTTGGGCGGCCCGCGAAGCCTCTTCGCCCCGATCGCGGCCGGAACGCGGCGAGCGGGACAACCCATTCATCGGTTCCCCGCGAAACTGCTCTTGACACGGTTCTTCACGTTTCGCGGGAACCGGAAATCCTTGCGAATCGCTCAAGAGCGCGCGGCGCGCTCCCGCGCCATACAATCGCCCGCATGAAGTACGTTATCGTCATCCCGGACGGCTGCGCCGACGAACCGGTTGCCGAACTCGGCGGCCTCACGCCGCTCCAAGCCGCGAAGCTCCCGAACATGGACCGCGTCGCCAAAGCCGGCGTCGTCGGCCTCTCGAACAACGTGCCGCCGGCGCTCACGCCGGCGTCGGACGTGGCGACGCTGTCTCTGTTCGGCTACGACCCGCTGAAGTACTACACCGGGCGCGCGCCGCTCGAAACCGCGGCGATGGGCATTCACCTCGGCCCGAACGATTGGGCCGTGCGGTGCAACCTCGTCTACGCGCCGGACGCGCACATGCGCGACTTCACCGCCGGGCACATCTCCAGCGAGGACGGCGCGCCGCTGATTCACGTGCTCCAAAAGGAACTCGGCGGGAAGGAGGTCGCGGGCGGAACCATCGAGTTCCACGCGGGCGTGCAGTACCGCAACATTCTGGTGTGGCGCGGCCACTCGGAGACCTCGCCGCTGGCCGGGACGAAGACGCAAGCCCCGCACGACATCCCGGATCAACCGGTGAGCGGCTATCTGCCGCAAGGGCCGGGCGCGGACCTGCTAAACGGGCTGATGGAGGCGAGCAAACCGATTCTCGCGAACCACCCGGTGAACAAGCGGCGCGTCTCGGAGGGGAAGAAGCCCGCGACGCAAGTGTGGCTGTGGGGGCAGGGGAAGCGGCCGACGCTCGACCCGTTCGCACAATCCTATCGCGGGAAGCGCGGCGCGATTATCTCCGCGGTCGATCTGGTGCGCGGAGTCGGCGTGCTGCTCGGCTGGCACCGCATCGACGTGCCCGGCGCGACCGGCTACCTCGATACCGATTACGCCGCGAAGGGGCGCTACGCGATTGAGGCGCTCGGCGCGTTCGACCTCGTGTGCGTTCACGTCGAAGCCCCGGACGAGGCTTCGCACGAAGGGAAGGCGGACGAGAAGGTGAAAGCGCTGGAGCGCATCGACGAGCACATCGTCGGGCCACTTCTTGAAGCGCTGCCGCGGTACGGCGCGTACCGGGTGCTGGTGGAACCGGACCACCGCACCACGCTCCGCACGCGCGCCCACGCGCACGGCGCGGTGCCGTTCGCGGCGTGCGGCACGGGCATCGCGCCGGACGCGGCCGACCGCTACGACGAACCGACCGCGGAGCGTGGGGCGCTCCGCTTCGACCCCGGTTGGACGCTGATGAACTGGTGGCTGGGGTGAACGTGCGCCGGATTTGTGGCACAGGCTTTCGAGCCTGTGCGAGCGCAAGTCAAAGAGCACGGGCTCGAAAGCCTGTGCCACAAGAAATCAAACGGCACGCTGGCCCGGTCACTTCTTCGGCGGCGCGCCGGTAATCATGGTCTGCGTCGCGTTCAGGATTTCGGCGATCTTCTCGTCGGTCAGGTCGTCGGCCTTGAGTGCCCAGCGGTTCACGATCCGCAGGCGGTTGTAGATGATCACCGTGACCGGTTCGTCGCCGACGGCGAACTCCTTCAGCGCCTTGGAGTCGGCACCGGCGAGGCCGAACGGGATGTTCGGGGTGGCGGTCTTCGCGGCGTAGTCCTTCACCTGTTTGGCCTTCGCGTCCCGCTTCTCGTCGTCCGGGTACTCTTTGTCGGCCTCTTTCTCGGTGCCGTCGGCGAGTTTCACGAGTTTCTGCCCGCCGTCGAGTGTGAGGAACATGGCGAACGCCGCGAACTTGTCGGCGCGGTACTGGGGAAGGAGCGCTTCGGTGCCTTTCAGCAGTTTGGTGAGGCC
Source organism: Gemmata sp. (assembly GCA_022843445.1). Lineage (GTDB taxonomy): Bacteria > Planctomycetota > Planctomycetia > Gemmatales > Gemmataceae > Gemmata. The sequence goes on along the minus strand of JALHNS010000010.1, from coordinate 1,886 downwards.
CGGTTCCACCTTCGCGTCGGCGGGTTCGGTCCGAACGAACACCGCGACGACCGGGGCGAGGCCGTTTTCGCACACGAGGCAGTGGATCTTGCCGGTGCGGTCTCGCGGGTCCGGCTCGGCCTTGGGGTCCGGCTTTTTGAACCGGTTGTCCACAACGAGTTGCGCGCGGAACGTGGACGGCACCACGTTCTTCGGCACCGCCACGGGGGGCTGCGCGTGCCCCACAAGCGCCACCACTGTTGCCGCCAGAAGCGCCGTCGCCGCGTGCCGGATCGTCATAACCGTTGCCCTCGGTGCGGGTGCGTGCGCGGACAGATGTCGCGGGCGCGCCGAACCTGTCGCGCGGCGCGTGCTAGGTGTAAGGGTGACGGCGCGGGGCGAGCGCGTCAAGGTTTCGCGGCGCTAAACCCTTGCCCGCGGCCCGCTCGTCTCGGTAGGATCGCTACCAATAGCGACGCGCGCCACTTCCAGCCCCTTTGCCGGAGCACGGTGCCACCCATGGCCGTTAAACTGCGGTGCCCGGAGTGTCGGGCCGAACTGAAACTGAAGACCGCGCCCGAGGCCGGCACCGAAGTGGAGTGCCCCAAGTGCGGTTCGGCGTTCGAGGCCCCGGACACCGAAGCCGAGAACGAGAAGGCCGAACTGGTCAAGCAACTGAAGGGCGCGAAGGACAAGGGCGAGAAGGGGGCGAAGGCCGGCCCGAAGGTCGCGAAGGGGGACGACAAGCCCGCACCCAAACAGCCCAAGAAGCGCAAGGCCAAAAAGCGCGAAACCAGCAAGGGCGCGCTCATCGGGGCGGTCTGTGCGGCGCTGTTCATGCTCGTCACGGTTACGGCCACGCTCATCTGGTTCTTCAACCGCGTGCCGCAGTCCGTGGAGATGCTGCACTACGTGCCCGAGGACGCGCAGTCCGCGATCGGCGTGAACGTCGGGCACGCGGTCAAGTACCCGGAGTTCTACAAGTCCGCCAGCGGCGCGTTCGGCGGGCACCAGTTCCGCACCTTGGCCGACGCCATCGGCAAGGCTGCCGGCAAAGAATCGCTGGAGGGCTGGGTCGACCGCGTCGCGGTGGCGACCTCGACCGCCAACGGCACCGCCACCGTGTTCCGCACCAAAGAGCCGTTCGACGAGGCCGCGCTTGGCAAACTGGCCGGCGCGAAGAAGTCCGGTAACTACTACGACGTGCCCAACATGGGCCGCGTGTTCGCGCCCACGCCCCGCCTCGTGGTGGTGGCCGCCGCGAACGTCCCGCAGAGCGCGTTCAACCGCATGCTCACCGGCCACGGCGACAACAAGGAGAAGACGCTCGGCACCCGCATGGGCGCGCTCGGCGCGAAGGTGACCCGCGGCACCTTCTGGCGGCTCAGCATGTTCGACGGCGGCGCGCGGCCGACGCCCCCGCCGAAAAAGGACGGCGCGGCCGGCTCCGACGACAGCGGCCAGCAACTCGCCCAAACCTCGTACGACACCGTGAACGGCACGAAGGGCTTTGGCGTGAAGGCCAGCCTCGGGAGCAAAGACGTCCGGTTCGAGCTGGACGTGTGGTACAACGACGGCGACAAGTCGTCGAGCACCGCCAAGAAGTGGAAGGAGAGCGAACTCGCCAAGGGCGACGAGGGCAACACGCCCAAGTGGTTCAAGGAAGCCGGCAACGTGTTCGGCGACAAGAAAGTGTTTGCCCAGCTGCTGAACAACCTGAGTTTCGGCACCTACGGTGACGTGTTCTACGCGCGCACGACGGTGACCATGGTCGATCTGCAACAGTCGTCCCCCGCGGCCTTCGGCGAGGTGCTCGGCACGCGCTCCGCGCAAGGCGGCGGTCCGGTCGGCCCCGGCCCGATGGGCCCCGGCCCGGGTGGGCCCGGCCCCGGCGGGCCCGGTTTGCC
>JALHNS010000009.1 GCA_022843445.1 Gemmata sp. | reverse complement strand
GACCTCGCCGCCTGCGCGCGCGAGGCGTGCGCGGCGCTGGCACCGGCGGCCGAGGCGCTGCGGCTCGAACCGGCCCCGCACCCGCTGGGGATCCGAGCGGACCCGGCGCAGGTGCGCCAAGTGGTGCACAACCTCGTGACCAATTCGCTCGAGGCCGGCGCGCCGGACGTGACCGTGCGGTGCGCCCGCAACGAGGTGGAGCCGGGCTCGTCCGACGCCGGGTTCCACCTCGCGCCGCCGCCCGGCCGCTACGCGGTGCTCGTCGTCAGCGACACCGGTCCCGGCATGCCGCCGGAGGTGAGCGACCGCATGTTCGACCCGTTCTTCAGCACGAAGTTCACCGGCCGCGGGCTGGGCCTCGCGGTCGTGCTGGGCGTCGCCCGCGCGCACAACGGCGGCATTCGCGTGTCCACACTGCCGGGCCGCGGCACCAGCGTCTGGGTGTACTGGCCGGCCCTCGCGGGCTAACCGGCGGCGCGGCGCGATCGCCGTTGCACGCCCCGCGCCCGCTCGTATGATTAAGCAATCGCGCGATTCCCACACCCTCTGCCCGCGCCGGCGGGAAAGGCTCCTTTGATGGCGAAAACCCTCGACCGCCGCGCCCCGGACGCGGACCCCGCGTGGAAGCTGCACGACGCCTTCGAGACCTACGGGATCAAGAACTGGGGCAAAGGGTACTTCGGGATCAACAAGCTGGGCCACGTCACCGTTCACCCGGACAAGGACGCCGACCGCGCCATCGACCTCAAAGAACTGGTCGATCAGATCCGCGCCCGCGGCATCGCGCCGCCACTCCTGTTGCGGTTCACCGACATCCTGAAGCACCGCATCGGCGACATCGCCGCGGCGTTCGAGAAGTCCCGAGCCGACTTCGACTACACCGGCGCGTACCACTGCGTGTACCCGATTAAGGTGAACCAGCAGCGGCACGTCGTCGAAGAGGTGTTGCACTTCGGGAAGGCGCACCAGTTCGGCCTCGAAGCCGGCAGTAAGCCGGAACTGCTCGCGGTGCTCGCGCTCACCAACGGCGCGGAAGTGCCCATCATCTGCAACGGGTTCAAGGACGACGAGTTCATCAAGATGGTGGTGCTGTCCAAGAAGATCGGCAAGAACATCATCCCGGTGGTCGAGAAGTTCACCGAACTCGAACTGATCGTCAAGTACATGGAGGAACTGGGCGTGCGCCAGCCGATCGGCGTGCGCGTGAAACTCGCCAGCCGCGGCTCGGGCCGCTGGCGCGGCAGCGCCGGCTACCGCTCAAAGTTCGGCCTCACACTCACCGAAGTGCTGGAAGCGTTCGAGTACCTCAAGGCTCGCGGCCTCGACGACTGCCTGCAAATGACCCACTTTCACATGGGGTCGCAGGTGTCGGATATTCGCAAGGTGAAGGACGCTCTCACGGAAGCGGCCCGCGTGTACGTGGAACTGTACCGGCTCGGCGCGGGGCTGAAGTACATCGACGTCGGCGGCGGCCTCGGCATCGACTACGACGGCTCGCAGACCGCGTTCGAGAGCAGCACGAACTACACGCTCCAAGAGTACGCCAACGACGTCGTGTACCGCATCAAGCAGGTGTGCGACGAGGCCGGCGTGCCGCACCCGGCGATCATCTCCGAGAGCGGGCGCGCGCTGGTCGCCTACCACTCGGTGCTCGTGTTCGACGTGCTCGGCACGTCCGACTTCGACCGCTGCACCGCCCCGGACGCGCTGCCCGAAGACGCGCCCGAACCGATCCGCGACCTGTTCTCCAACTACAAGGAACTGAACAAGAAGAACTTCCTCGAGTTCTACCACGACGCGGTCGACCAGATGGAGAAGACGCTCACGCTGTTCAACCTCGGGCACCTGAGCATCGAACTGCGGGCGCTCGCGGAACGGCTGTACTGGGCGCTGGGCCGCAAGATTCAGCGCATCGTGCGCGACCTCGACTACGTGCCGGAAGAGCTACAGGGGCTGGAGAACATGCTCTCCGACACCTACTTCTGCAACTTCTCGCTGTTCCAGAGCATGCCGGACTCGTGGGCGATCAAGCAGTTGTTCCCGGTGATGCCGGTTCACCGGCTGAACGAAGCGCCGACCCGTCGCGCGGTCCTCGGCGATATCACCTGCGATTCGGACGGGAAGATCGACCAGTTCATCGACCTGCGCGACGTGCGCGGGTCGCTCGAACTGCACGCGCACGAGGGCGACGAACCGTACTACCTCGGCGCGTTCCTCTTGGGCGCGTACCAAGAGATTCTCGGCGACCTGCACAACCTGTTCGGCGACACGAACGCGATCCACGTCTCGCTGGCCGACGACGGCACGCCGAGTATCGACAGCGTCGTGAAGGGCGACACCGTGACCGAAGTGCTGAACTACGTGCAGTACAGCGCGGAGAAGTTGACCGATCGGATGCGCAAAGACGTCGAGCGGGCGGTGAAGCACGGGCGCATCACCGCGGCGGAAGCGAAGCACTTCCTGAAGTTCTACGAGACCGGGCTAGAGGGCTACACCTACCTCGAAGAGCCGAGCGCGTAAGGTCGCGCGAAGCGCGCGGCGTACAATGGCCCCCGTTCCGCACACGGGGGCCGCTTCATGCGCCGTTCCGCTCTCATGCTCGTCGCGCTGATCGCGCTCGCGGGCCGCGCCGACGAACCGAAACTCGTCACCAAGCCGGGCGCGTTCCCGGCGCTCGTGAACCCCAACTGCTCGCACTGCGTAGACGAGGCCAAGCGCCGCGCGAACGAGCTGCGCTCCGACGATCCGGTACTCGTCTGGACCCGCGGCTACTCCGACGGCGGCGCGATCCCGATCCGCTTCTTCCTCGCCAAGCACCGCGTCATTTCCGACAGCTACGGCACGTTCGTCTACGACCCAGACGCCGGCTTCGCGCGCGGCTTCGCCCCCAGCTACCACTTCACGTTTCACGGCTGGCGCAACGGCATCGCCGTGCTGAAAGACAACTCCGACGGCACCCTCTACTCCGCTCTGAGCGGTGTCGCGTTCGACGGGCCGAAGAAGGGCGCGCGGCTGAAGAGCGTGCCCACGATCACGTCCACTTGGGGCGAAGTGATGGAGCGCTACCCGAACGCGGTCGCTTACCACATGTTCGAGAAGTACAAGGCCGAAGAGGTGCCGACGAAGCCGAACTCGGAATCGGTGAAGTCGCGCCCCGCGAAACCGGACCCGCGGCTCAAGCCCGAAGAACTCGTGTTGGGCGTTCGCGTCGGCGACAAAACGAAAGCCTACCCGCTCTCGAAACTCGCGGGGCTGATGCGCAATGACGAACTCGGCGGCACGAAGTTCTTCGTCACAAACAATCTCGGCGCGCTGAGCGGGGTCGCCGCGTACACGTTCGTCGCGCACCAACCGCGCAAGTGGAAGGCTCCGCACCCGAACAAAGACGGCGTCTCGCCTCCGGACGTCGGTGCGCCTCTACCGGACGGAAAGGAACTCCCACCGAAGACGTTGAAAGGGTTCGGCGAGAACAACGGCGTGCTGTTCGACTTCGACACGAGCACCGGGTGGGATGCTGCGGGCCGCGGCGTAGCCGGGATACTGAAAGGGTGGACGCTCGAACCGGTCGAATCGGTAGTCTGCAAGTGGTTCGCGTGGAGCGCCGAGTACCCCGAAACGGAAGTGTTCGACGCGAAGAAACCGGACCCCGATGACGAACTCGGTGCCGCGGCCGGGAGCGCCGAAGTGCTCCGGCTGCTGCCGAAACCGTGGGCCACCTTCAAAGGCTACGACGCGAAAACCAACACCGTGTCGCTGTTGCTCGACGGCGAGAAGGTGCCGAAAGCGTGGCCGTTGGAGCCAGACGCGGAGGTGAAGGTGAACGGCTACTGGGGCCGCGCGAGTCAGTTCGCGTCCGGTGCGCGCGTGTGGGTGTGGCTGCGGCTCGACCGCGCGAAGACCGCGACTTCGGTTGTGATGCTCGCGGACGAACACAGTGAGAAACACATTCACGCGAAATTCAAGTTCGACGAACCCGAACCCAAGTTCGACGCGCAAGTCTCTCATATGCGCGCCCTGTGGGCGCGTGAGGGGCTGCCGGGCACGGTGAGCGTGAGTCACGTGTTCAGCGGGGAAGTGGAAGTGCTGATCGACCACGAGGGGATGCGGTGGGCGCGCGGGCTGAGTCGGGGCGACACCGTGAGCGTGAGCGCGAACCCGCCGATCAAAGCGGTGGTGAAGGCGGCGGCCCCGTGGCGCGAGCGCACGCAGTTGCGCCTCGTGGTGGGCGAACTGGCCGCGAGCGAGTTGCGCGCCGGTGCCCGCGTGGCGGTGAAGGTGCCGACGCCGGAAGCGGGAGTGGAGACGGCCGAGTACCCGCCGGACATCGGCCGGGCGCGCACTCGCGACGAGCGCATCGAGTGGTTCTTGGCGAGCACCTACTGTGTGTGCCCGGTGGCGAAGGACACCTGCACCGGTCACTTCTACACGCTAGCGAGTTGCAACCCGTACGGGTGCGGCGCGCCGAACGCGGCCCGCAAGCAGATCGGGAAACTGCTCGACGCCGGGAAGAGCGACAAGGACATTTGGGACGCGCTGCGGGCGGAGCGGGGCGCGCTGATGACGCGCCCGCACCTGTTACCGTAGAGTCAGCGCGGCACTTCGAGCGTCACGGAACCGCCGGACGCGGGCACTTCGGTCTTGAGCCCGCCGCTCGCGGTCGTGTACTTCGAGTCCAGTCGCGGGGCGCGCTTCGGGGCGACGCCCTGCGGCGGGCGCTCTTCGTCCAAGTCCGCGAGGATCACGACGTGCGGCCCGGCGACCGCGCCGTCTTGGCCGTCCTGAGCCTTCAGGCGGAACTTGCCTTCGGCGTCGGTGGTGCCGTACGACGTCGGCCCGCTGTTGCCCTTCAGGTGGTCCGGCAGCAACTGCACCGACACGTTCGCCGCGGGCTTGCCCGCGATCTTCAGCACCCCCTCCACGGGCACCACCTTGGCTTTGCTCTCGCACCCGGCGGCGAGTAGCGCCGTGGCGCAAGCGAACACCGCCCCGGCCGCGGCCCGGAGCACCTTCGCGCGAGTCATGTGCCGCTCCGTGGGGATCGAGGTTAGTTGGGGATCACTTGACCGTCGGCGCGCATGCAGTACAGCGCGAGCACCGATTGCGGCGTGTTGTCGGTCAGGAACCGCACGCTGCCGTCGCAGAACGCCACGTTCGCGCCGCCACTGTGCTGGCTGCCGATCGAGCTGAACCGCTGGTCTTGGAACACGAACCACGCGTTCTGGTTGGTCGGCGCGCCGGCCCCGCCGGGCGCGAACGGGATGCGGTAGTTCAGCGGCGCGAACGCCCCGCACATGATGTTCCCCAAGCCCGCGTCGCCGCCCGCCGGGTACCAGCGGCTCCACCCGCTCAGCGTGCTGCCACTGTTGAAGTTCAGTTGCGTGGTGAAGGCATCGAAGTTCGGGTCGAAGTGCGAGCGCTCGCCGAACATCAGCGTGTTGCTGGTGCCGTCGGTGATGCCCAACAGCGTCACCTGCGTGCCGGCGGGGGCGGTCGCTGCCCGGCGGGCCTGCGTGCCGGTCGCCATGAACACGCCGTCGTTGGTGGACGACGTAGCGAACACCGGCCGGCTGCCGCCGTTGGCCTTGTAGCTGGTGACGCCGTAGAACGCGGTCGGCGTGCCGGTGCTGGGGAACGGGCCGGGGTTGCCCTGCGGGAACTGGTCGCTGGGGCACACGAACGTCTTCACCGCCGCACCGGCCCGCTGGCCCGCGGTCGCGCTCACGTTGTTCAGCGGCACGTTCGCGTCCATGCTCTTGAACAGGTTGTCCTGTTCGATGTACGGCAGCAGGAAGTAAAACACCGAGTGACCTTGGAAGCTGAACCCGCTGGTGGAACCGGTCGTGTAGATTTGTCCGGCCGCGTTGATGCGGTCTTGCGTGTAGCCCGACGGCAGTTTGCCGAAGTTCCCCTCGAAGTTGTGAACGCCGAGGCCGAGTTGCTTGAGGTTGTTCGAACAGCTCATGCGCGCCGCCGCCTCGCGCACCTTCTGCACGGCCGGCAGCAGCAGCCCGATCAGGATCGCGATGATCGCGATGACGACGAGCAGTTCGATCAGGGTGAACGCACGCGGCCGAGTCTTCGGACGTGTGAACATGCTGGCTCCTAACGGATAACGGTGATAAAGGCGCGCGGCCCCGGTGTGCGGGGCGCAGTCGCGGCGACTCGATCACGTTTCCCCGTCGGGGGCCGGACGCCGCACGGGGCGGGTCCGACGGCATTTCACCCGCGCTCAGTTCCGGTCGAACAGGCGCGTCAGCGTGTCGTCGATCTTGCGGACGAACTCCCAGTCCTTCTTGTAATTCACCGGGGCGAACCCGACCTTACCCTGCGCCGCGAACCGTGCGGCGCTCGTGCCCTCGAACTTGAACGCCGCAAGCGCCGCCTTCACCTTCGCGGCGACGTCGGCCGGCAGGTGGTGCGGCACCCCGAAGCACAGCGGCGGGAACGCCTCCGACTTGTAAATTGCCTTGTATTTGCTGGCGTCCAGCGGGTTCTTGTCGGGCGGGCGCGTCTCCGCGCGGCGGATCAGGTCGTTGGCCACGCACACCGCGTCGTACCGCCCGGCGATCAGTTCCCGCACCGAGCGCTCGTGCTCGCCGGTGAACCCGAACTCGTAGTCGCGCCCGGGGTTCAGCTCGAACTTCTCGCTCAGGAGCACCAACGGGGCCTTCGCCCCGGAGTTCGACGACAGCGCGACGAACCCGACCTTTTTCTTCGCCAGTCCTTTCGGGTCTACAATCGGCGAGTCGGCGCGAACGAGGATTTCCATTTCGTAGCTGTATTTCCCGTCTTTGTCGGCCGGAGCGAACAGCGGCACGAACCCAGCGGCGGTCACGGCCGTCGGCACCGCCCCGGTGTTGAACGCCGTCACGTGCAACTTGCCCGCGCGCACCGCCGCCAGTTGGTCTTCGACGCTTTGCAAGTCGCCGGCGTACTTCACCTTCTTGCCGGTCGCCTTTTCCAGCGACGCCATCAGGTCTTTCCACTGCTTGGCGGCCTCTTCCGCGTCGTCGGTGCCCACGGTACTGAACACCAACTCGTCGCCGAGGGCGAGGAACTTCGCGGCGTCTTTGGGCGGGTCCGCGACGAGATCGCCGTCGGCGTCGGTGTATTCGGGTGCGAGTTTCTGTGTGCCGGCGAGGCGAGTGGCGTACTCGCGCAGCGCCTTAATTTCATCGACCGGTGGGGGGAGCGGATTCTGCGAGCGCTCGTAGAAGTAGTATCCGGTCGCGCCGCCGGCGAGCAGCACGATCAGCAGAATCGTGTACTTCCACGTGCTCCGCGCGTGGAGCGGGACCGGCGACTGTGCCGGTTGCGGTGCGGGTGCCGGCTGTGGGGTCGGCTCGCTCATAGTCACCGGGGTTCGCGCGGGAGAGGAGGATCCGCACGCACACTTTCTAGTCGCCCCGGCGAGTTCGTCAAAAGAAGAAATGATGAAGTGGTGACGCACGCGGCTCACCACGTTCCAGAAGTTCCAGAGTCCCACGGTCCCGAACGACCGAGAACTTGGAACGCTGGAACTTCTGGAACGTGGAGCGCGTCTGCTACGCGATGCCGTCGGCGAAGCCCTCCGCGGGTTTGGCAGCTTTCGCCGCGGGCGCGCCTTCGGTTTGGAAGTGCGTGCCCTTCGGCGCGGCGTGCGGGCCGTGCGCCTTCATGCCCTTCGCCATCTCCGGCACCATCCCGTAGCCGACCGGCACGTCGTCGTCGTAGTCGAACTCGTCGTAGGTGCAGACGTAGCCCGGCAGCTTCGACTTCTCCTTCTCCTCTTCGTACGCCTTGACGATGGCGTTTTGGATGTGCTCGCGGGCGGCACTGTTGATCGGGTGCGCGATGTCCGCGTGCAGCTTCGCGCGGCCCTCCGTGAGGCGCGTCGCGCGCTGCTCGTCTTGGCGCGTGCCGCACTGGTTGCAGAACCGCGCCCGCAGGTGGTTCTTGCCGCCGCACCGCGGGCACCGGTCGGTGAGTTTGCGACTCGGCATCGCCACGAACAGCCCTTTGGTTCCCTCGATGATCTTCAGATCGCGCACGACGAAGGCGTGATCGAAGGTGACCGAGCAGAACGCGAGCAGCCGCTCGTTGTTCTCCTCACACAGCTTGATGCGTACTTCCGTGATGATCACCGCACGCCTCCTACAGCGGGGCTTGGTGGAACAAACTGCGGACCAGATAAACCTTCGATTCCGGTTCGTCGCTCGGGCGCGCCGCTACAAACGCCGTCGCCACTTCTTGTGCGTGAGCGCGGTCGCGGCACACCGCAAACACGCTGCTGCCGCTCCCGCTCATGCGCGCGCCGCACGGGCCGAGCGCCGCGAGCCGGTGCCGAATCCGCCCGACCGCGGGGGCGAGTTCCTCCGCCGGGGCCTCCAGCCGGTTGAACAGCGCGCGGCCCAGCGCTTCCGGGTCGCCGGCGCGGAACGCCGCTCGCACCGCGTCGCCACTCACCGGCGCGTTAGGCACCGTGAGCCGCTTGAAGACGCCCGCCGTAGCCAACCCGATGGTCGGGCTTACGACGACGAACTCGAAGCCGTTCGCCGGTGCGGGTTCGGGCGCGGTGATCTCGCCGCGCCCCGTACACCACGCGGCGGGGAGCGAGTGGAAGAACGCCACGTCGGACCCAACGGACGCGGCCATAGCGTGCAGCGCTTCGCGTGTCAGCCCCAATTTCCAGATTTCGTTCAAGCCCGCGAGTGCCGCCGCCGCGTCGCTACTGCCCCCACCCAGCCCGGCCTGCATCGGCACGCGCTTCGTTAGGCGTACGTGCGCGCTGAGGTCGCCACGGCCGGTGTGCGCTTGGAGTGCGGTCGCGGCCTTGTGAACGAGGTTGTCCGGCCCGGTACTCAGACCCTCCGGTTCGCACACCAGCTCGACTTCGCCTTCGGTGGTGGAGCGCAGTTCGAGTGTGTCGAACAGGTCGATGCCGACCATGAGCGATTCGAGGTCGTGGTAGCCGTCCGGGCGCTTGGCAACCACTTCGAGGAACAGGTTGAGTTTGGCGGGGGCCGCGACAACGAGAGCGCCGGTGCCGGCGCGGAAGGCCGGCAAGCCCGCGAGCGGGTTGCGTGTTGGCGCGGGGGCGGTCATTGGTGCGTGGGCGGCTCGCCGGTGAGGTGAGCGCCCGTCCGTGGGTGCGAATCGAGTCCGTCCGACCGGCAAAGCCCGCGCGGTTCTGAGAGTGAAACAGCGCGGACTGGGTGATCTGTGCGGACGTTAAACGAACCGCGCGGTCGCGTCAAGAGGCGCGCGCGAAATGTTGCGCAAGGACGTGAAGGGCGTCCCGAAGGGGGCCAATGTTTCGAAGGGGGCCAAAGGGGGCCAACTGGCCCCCTTTGAACAAACACTAGAAATTCCAGTGTTTCGGTCAAAGGGGGCCAAAGGGGGCCAACCACTTCGCGCGTGTGCCCCCTCTCGTGTTTGGGCCGCATTTTTGCACCCTCTCAGCTCGCGATTCGAGTTCGCGCGTGCGAACGAACGCCCCTTGCGCCGAACCGCGTTCGCGCCAATCGAGCGAATTGTATACGCGCGTTTAGTTGCAGTCAACCGTGGGGGGCGCAAGGACCTACACAGCGGCGCGGAACTCAATCACCGGCGTTCGGCCACAGCCCAACGAACCAAGAGTCGTTCTCTCCAAACGCACCGCCCACTGCCGCGAAGTCTGGAGCTTGCACGTTGCCCAAGCGTGCGGTCGAAATCCATCCGCGGAGCATCCTGCGACAGGTCGGTTTGACCGAAACCGGGAATCCAACTGCTAACTCGATGCGGTCGTGCGGACCGAACAGTGATTGGAGCGGGCGAAGGAACTCGACCATCTCGGTCAGCCGGGTGTAGGCCAACGCGCGGGTTGCTTCGATCGACGCTTCCGGCACGATCTCGACGTAAGCGTTGTGCCCGTAGCCGTCGAAGTGCGGGCGAAAATCGCAACTGCTGAACCCGCCGGTCGGGAACCGTTCCGCGAACAGCAGGCGAATGTGATCGTAGTCCATTGCAAACTCGGCGAGCAACTCGTGAGGAGCACAATCAAGCACGGGCATTTAGCACGGTTGCGGACAAGACCACCTCCAGCGCCGAGGACGCTCACTGTTTAGTTGCGATCCGCCGCTCATTTGCCATCCGGGTTCGACGCAGGGGGCGGGACTTGCTTCGTCCCACGGTAGATTGTGCTGTTGTGGTAGTCGATGAAACTCTGTCCCACAGTGTGTCCGCTGACTGACCGAAAATCGGATGTAGAGAGCCTAATGGCCCCGAGATCACACGCCGCGTGGTGGTTCGGGCAAAGACAGACAATGTTCTCTGCCACATCGTGACCGTTATGCGGTCGTCCCAACGGTTGTAAGTGGTGGCCTTCGGCGTACCCCGTCCCATCAGGGAGCGGAATGGTTTCGCCACAGAGTTGGCAGCGATGCCCATGCAGTTCCTTCACGCGCTTCGCCAAGCCCGTGTCCCGAACGACTCTCGAAACGGTTGTCAAAACACGTTCCGGGAGTGGCGGCTCTAAATCCGCCGCGATGATCGGTTCGTACACGATAGGAGCGACACTTGAATCGTCTTTGTTGGCAGGCACCGCGCTTTGTTTTTCGACTGTGCTGTGCTGGTCTGGGAGGCCGAGATGCGCGCGGTCGAACCGGTACAGTCCGTCTGGACCGCGCGTGACCAACAAGTCGTGATCCCGTTTTAGGCTCCTGAAGTGAGAGGAAATACCTCCACGTTCTTGCTCTAACCGTTCCATCGTTGCGCCGTCGAGCAACAACTCGTCAACACGAGCGTGCCCATCACTTCGGCCAACACCGTGGCCCAACCAGTTCGCACCGCCTTGGTATTTGGGTCGGTTCGGATTGAGGATCAGTTTCCGTGTCGCTTCTTTGTCTGCCTCTTTGTCACGATTCTTGCTCATGGCGTGATGACCTCACGTTACAGGGCTTCCGCCCTCTGCTACGGTAGCCGGCCCGTTCCGGGCGGAAAGACACGCGAAGCCGCAACTGCCTTGGCACCCGCGGAGCGGGTCGCCGTGCGTAGCACAGGGCGGAAGCCCTGTGCGCCCTACACGATGTGCGCATCACTTCGCCAGTTCGCGCACCTTCGCTTTGAGTTGCTTGAGGCCGTCGTCGAACAGCTCTTTGGCGTTCGGCATGTTGTCGTTCGGGAGGCCGTCGAAACTCGCGCGGATCACGCCCTGCTTGTCGATCACGCTCAATCGCGTGCTGTGGTCGAACTCGTCGCCGGGCTTCGCGTCCGCGCCGCGCTTCTCGATCGCCAGTTTGAAGCGGTCCTTGCTCAGCGCGTGAATCGCCTTCTCGTCGCCGGTCAGGAACAGCCAGTTGTTCGCGTCCGCTTGGCGGCTGTTCGCGTAGTCGCGCAGCGCCGCGAGGTCGTCGCGCGCCGGATCGACCGTGAACGTAACCAACTTCACCGACCCGGCCTTCAGTTCGGCGTCGAGTTCCTTCTGGAGCCGCGCCATCGTGTTCGTGACGGCGGGGCAGGGGCCGGTGCAGCGCGTGAACACGAACGACGCGACCCACACCTTCCCGCGCAGGTCCGCGTCGGTGAGCTTCTTCCCGCTGCGCTCGGTGAGGTTAAATTCGCCCACCGGGTAGTCGAGTTCGGGCCGCGTGGTGTTCGGTGTGCGCGAGTTGGCATCGCCGCACCCAGCGAAGGCGAGTGCGACGAGGGGGAGCAGTTTTCGGAGCATGGGTTCGACCAGTGGGAGCGCGACTTGATTGAACGAGCCGCGAACGCAAGTGAGCGGCAGCGATGAACCCGACTTGTGCGTGAATGCCGCTCACTTGCGTTCGCGGCTCGTCGGCGCTTTCGTCGTTCCGTTGCAATGGTGCGTTTGGGCACTGTTGCTTGTGGCACCGGCCTCTGGCCGGTGTGACGGATTCTGGACTTTGCACCGGCCAGAGGGCGGTGCCACAAGAACTAACGGCATCATTTCAACGGAGCGCGCTTTCGTCTGAACTCGGCGCGTTACTGAACGAGAAGCGCATCAACCATCAGCAGCGCGAAGACCGCGGGCAGGTGGAGCAGCGAAGCGAGCAGTACGCGGCGGGCGTTGCGATCGGTGCGCTCGCGCGCGAACTGCACCGACCGCGCCGTGAACCACACGCCGCACACCGCACAGCCCACCGCGAACAGCCACCCACCCAACCCGGCGGACATCGAAGCGAACCCGAGCGGGATGAGCAGCGCCGCGGTGAACACCATGGTGAAGGCGGTGCGCTTTCCACTCGGATCGCTGCCCGGGAGCATCTTCAGGCCGCCGGCGGCGTAGTCGGCGCGGTACATCCACGCGATGGCGAGGAAGTGCGGGATCTGCCACAGGAACAGCACCGCGAACACCACCGCGGCCCCGGCCCAGCCGTCCGCGCCGCGGGCCGCGCACCAGCCGATCACCGGCGGCAGCGCGCCCGGGATCGCGCCCACCGCGGTGTTCCACTCGGTCTTCGTTTTCAGCGGCGTGTACACGAAGGCGTACAGCACGAACGTGAGCGCCGCCGCGACCGTGGCCGCAGCCGGCACCGTGGCCGCGAGCAGTGCGAGGCCCGCGCCCGAGAGCGCCGCCCCGTACATCGCGGCTTCTTCGGGAGTGACGCGCCCCGACGGCAGCGGGCGCTTCAGCGTGCGCTTCATCCGCGCGTCGATGCGGCGCTCGATCAGTTGGTTCAGCGCGCTGCCGCCGGCGGCGACCATGCCCGACCCGAGGAGCGTGAAGAACAGAACGCGGGCGTCGGCCGCGCCCGCCGCGCCGAGCAGGTAGCCCGCGCCCACCGTGAACAGCGCCATCACCGCGATCCGCGGCTTGGTCAGTTCGAGGTAGTCCGCGGCGCGCGTCGGCACTTTCGCGTCCAAGCGCGCGGCGACCGCGCCCCCGGTGGCGGTGAGCGGTTCGGCTTCGGCGGTCAGCGTCGCCTTCATCATCTCGGCGGCCCCTTCCGGCGCGCAAGCGGGCGGTTCCCGCGGCGCGGAATTTCACGCAGCTAGCTTATCGGCGGCGGGCGCGGGCGGCTTCCGCAATCGCACCGCCAGCGCCACCGACGCGGCCCACACGCCCGAACCGACGAGCGCGTGCAGCGAACGAATCGCGCCGCTCTGCGGCGTCACGGGCACCAGCTCCGGCAGCGTATATTGGCCGAACCGCGCCATCCACGCTTCCACGCCGAGAATCAGTTGCAGGATCAGCAGGTGCGCGAGCGCTTTGGCGATCCAGCCGGCGCGGTCGCGGGCGTCCGGGTCGCGGCGCACCGCAAGCACCAGCCACACCGTGACCGCCGTCGCCGCGAACGCCGTGAGGAAGTGCAACCGCTGCGGCAGCGCCGCGGGGAAGTGCCGCACCCACGCGCCCAGTGCGATTTGGACGAACATGAGCGCCGCGACCAGCGCCGCGTACGGCAGGTACGCGCAGTCGCGCCGGCCGCTGCCGCGCGGCTTCCCGGTGAGCGCCGCGACCGACACCAGCAGCGCCAGCACCACTTGCGCGAACACACCGTGGTACGCCGCGAGGTCCGTGCCCACGAGTTCGTTCAACTTCACGCGGAACCCGCCGAGCAACCCCTGAACCATCACCGCGGCGAGCGCGAGCGTGGCGACGACTCGCAGGCCCGCGCCGCGCGCGCCGGCGAAGTACGACCGCACCGCGAGCGTAAGCGCGAAGACGAACCCGAGCGCCGCGGTGCGGATCGCACCGAACGGCACTTCGACCGGCACGCCCGGATCGCGCTGGGCCATCAGTTGCCGGTGCAGGTCGCCGTAACCGGCGAGCAGCGCGGCGAGGCCGAGCAGCGCCGGCCACTTCGTCGCGTGCTTCGGGTCGTAGAGCCAGATGCCGAGCGCGAGGATCGTAACCAGCCCGCCGACCGTAAACCCGACGATGCGGTGCGTGTGCTCGATGAAGAACGCGAAGTCTTCCTTGAACCGCGCCTTCTCCGCGTCGCTCGCGGTGCTGAACACGTACCACGGTTCGGTGGGCCACACCGGGTCGGCCATGCCCGCGCCGAAACTGGTCACGAACTGGCCGAGCGCGAGGAGCGCGAGGGTGGCGCACACGGTGAGCACCGCCCACACGTGCAGCCAGCGGGGAACGGGTCGCGGGGAGTCGTTCATCTCGTCTCGTAGGGTGGCAGGCACGCTCCGCGTGCCGTTCTGCGGCGCGCGGTCAGCGGTGCGCACAATGGGATAGCTCAAGCGGCCCGAACACACGGCACGCGGAGCGTGCCTACTACCATGACACTACGGGTACACCGCGGCGCGCACGTCCGGCGGCAGGTCTTTCGGCTTGCTCGCGCTTTGCACGAACCGCACCAAGTCCCACACGTCGCGCTCGCTGTACTTCGGCGGGGCGTGCGCCGGCATTCCCACCGACGGGATGCCGTAGCGAATCCGCGCGTACAGGTCTTCGGGCCGCGCGCCACCCTTGAACACGCCGTCGGTCAGCGTCGCGGGCTTCGACACGGTGCCCCACACGTCGAACCGCAACACCGGCTTGCGGCCGTAATCCTCGTGACACGTCACGCACGAGTTCTCGACCTTCGCGACGAACAGCTTGTGCCCGCGGCGCACTGCCTCTTGGTGCTCCCGCGATTCCGGCTCGCCGTCGGGCGGCGGCGCGGGCAGCGCCGGTGCGCCCTCGGCCTTCTCCCACGCGCTCACGGTCTCTTTCAGCAGCGCGGGCAGGTCCGGTCGCGCACCGGTCGCGAGCGCCTTCAGCGCCGCGAACTCGACCTCGCCGCGAATCGCCAAGTAGGTCGCGTAGCCGGCCATGAGGTCGCGCTCGCCCAGCGGGAGGAGCGCGAACGACGGCATGCCCGTACCCTTCAGGCCGTTCTCCAGCGTGCGGAGCAGGTCGGCGCGCCGCGGCTTCGCTCCCTCGCCGCTCGTGACGAACTTGAACGCGCCTTGGCGGTAGTCGCGCGGGTGGGGCACAAGGAACTGACCGGATTTCGCCCCGCGCCCGTCACCGGTAATGTTGTGGCAATCGGCGCAGTGCCGCTTGTAGAGGCGCGCGCCTTCCTGCAAGTGCGGCACCGTCAGTTTGAGCGGCTCGCTCACGTCTTTCGGGTCCGCGGGCGTGCCGAACGCGGCTTCGAGGAACGTGCTCAGTTCGGCGCGCGGCTGCGCGGGCAGCGCAGCCGGGTCGCGGGTGACGCCGCCGAGCGCGTCGAGCGCCGCCACCTCTTCGTCGCGCTGCCCGGCGGTGCTGGGTTTGGGCGCGGGCTTGTCCGGCAGTTTCAGCACGAGCCGGTCGGCGCGCGCGGGGAAGGAGAAGTTCGGCGGGTAGGTCGGTTCCTTCGCGCACCCGCCGCAACCCGGCTGGAGTGCAACCAGCGCGGCGAGTACCACCGGTACCGCCGCGCGCGTGACGTGCGAACGAGTCATTCGAGGGTGCCCGATCAGCCCACCACCCAGAACCGCGTCAGGTAGTCGGCCATGAACAGAACGAACAAAATGCCCATCCAGAACAGCGACGACAGCGCGGTGAGGATCACCACCTTGTCGCCGTGCCGCAGGTGCATGAAGTAGTACGCGACCAACCCGGCCTGCACGGTGGCGATCGCCATCTGCACGACGAGGGTGTACTTGGTCGGCCCCATCTTCATGGAGATGCCGACGTTCGCCAGCGCGAGCCCCAGCACCGCGACGAACACCACCAGCAGCAGGCCGGTGCCGTCGAGGTCTTTGCGGACGCCGTGCGGGTCGTCGGCGGTCGGCGTGGTGTTGTGCGGATCGGACATGGCTCGCGCCCCAACGCGGTTCGTGTGTGGTCCGGTTAGCGACGGCCCCTTCGGGGCCGTCGCGGAGTGTCGGCTAGTGCCCCATCCCCGCGCCGGCGAGGTACAGGAGCGGCATCAGGAACAGCCAGATCGCGTCCACCAAGTGCCAGTACAAGCTCACCACTTCGACCGTGGAGTAGTTCTCCGGCGGGATGCCGCCCGTGGCCGCCTCGTACACGAGCCACAGGATGCACCCGAGGCCCACGATGATGTGGATCCCGTGGATGCCGGTCATCACGAAGTAGAAACACAGGAACATCTGCACCTTGCCGGAGTCCACCACCTCGTCGGCACCGGCCTTGTTCTTGAGCGCCAGTTCGGCGGCCCAGTGCGCGTGGGCGGGGTGCGCGCTGGCGGCGTCCGCCTTGAAGTACTCGGCCGCGGCCGCGGGCGAGAGCTTCGCCACGCTCTCGGTGGCCTTCGCGTACTCGGCGCGGAACAGCTTGCCCGGCGCGAGGTTCTCGTGGAACTCGTGCGCGTACTCGAACCCCTTCATCACCATGAACGCTGTTCCCAGCGCGACGGTGAGGATCAGGTTGCGGATCAGCCCGGCGCGGTCGCCGAGTTTGGCGCACCGGATCGCCAGCGTCATGGTGAGACTGCTGGTGATCAGGAACACCGTGTTCACGGTCGCGATCTTGCGGTCCATGAACGAACTGGCGATCTCGAACTCGTGCGGGTACAGCATCCGGTAGATGGTGTACGCGGCGAACAGGCCACCGAAGAACAGGATCTCGGTGGCGAGGAACATCCACATGCCCAGCCGCTCGCAGGCGTGCTGCTGGCCGAGATCCTCGAAGTGGTGCTTCAGCACCGGCGAGGCGTGAGCGTTAGCCACCGTTGGCCTCCTTCTGCGCGTCCGGCTCGGCGTTCGTTTCGTTCGGCGGCGGGGGCAGCGTGCGGCCCTGTTGGTCCACGCCCAGCGAGTACTCGTACGGGCCGCACACCACGACCGGGGTCGTGTCGAAGTTGTGGACGTGCGGCGGACTGGGCGTCTGCCACTCGAGGCCCGTCGCGCTCCACGGGTTCGCGGTCGCCCGCTTCCCGGTGAAGAACGACAGCGGCAGGTAGATCGCCGGCATCAGGTACCCGAGGCCGAGCACGCTGGAACCGGCCGTCGACATCACGTTCAGCCACTGCAGTTCGGCCGGGTAGTTCGGGTACCGGCGCGGCATCCCGTAGTACCCCGCCACGAACTGCGGGATGAACGTGAAGAAGAACCCCACGATGATGATCACCGCCGACAACCGGCTCCAGAAGTCCGAGTACATGCGCCCGGTCATCTTCGGCCACCAGAAGTGGACCGCCGCCATGTACGCCAGCACCATCCCGCCCACCATCACGAAGTGGAAGTGCGCCACCACGAAGTAGGTGTCGTGCAGGTGAATGTCGGTGCCCAGCGTGGCGAGGAACAGCCCGGTGAGGCCGCCGATGGTGAACAGCACCAAGAACCCGATCGAGAGCAGCATCGGCGCGTGGAACGTGATGCTGCCGCGGTACAGGGTCGCCGTCCAGTTGAACATCTTGATCGCGCTCGGCACCGCCACGAGCATACTGAGCAAGCTGAACAGCATCGCCGCGTAGAAGCTGATGCCCGCGACGAACATGTGGTGCGCCCAGAGCAGGAAGCCCACCACCGCGATGCCGGCCGACGACCACGCCACCGCCGAGTAGCCGAAGATGTTCTTCCGGCTAAAGCACGTTAAGATCTCGCTGACGACGCCCATCCCGGGCAAGATCATGATGTACACGGCCGGGTGCGAGTAGAACCAGAACAGGTGTTGGAACAGCACCGGGTCGCCGCCGATGCTCGGGTCGAAGATGCCGATGCCCATCATCCGCTCGGCCATGAGCAGCACGAGCGTGATCGCCACGACCGGCGTCGCGAGCAACTGAATCAGGCTGGTCGCGTACAGCGCCCACACGAACAGCGGGAGCCGGCCCCACGTCATACCGGGGGCGCGCATCTTGTGGACCGTCACCATGATGTTCAGCCCGGTCATGATCGAGCTGAACCCGCTGATGAACGCCCCCAGCACGCCGGGCACCACCGCGGCCTGCGACGCGCGCGAGCTGTACGGCGGGTACAGCGTCCACCCAGTGTCGATCCCGCCGACCAGCACGGCCCACGCGGCGCACATCGCACCGACCATGAACACGTACCAGCTCGCGAGGTTCAACTTGGGGAACGCGAGGTCCTTCGCCCCGATCATCATCGGGATGAAGAAGTTCCCGAACACGCCGGGCACGGCGGGAATCAGGAAGAAGAACAGCATGAGGACGCCGTGCGCCGTGAACGCGCGGTTGTAGGCGTCTTCGCTCAGGATCGCCCCGGTGGGCGACAGCAGGTTCGTGCGCACCAGCGCCGCGAACAGCCCGCCCAGCGCGAAGAACACGCTGATCGACACCAGATACAGGAGGCCGATCCGCTTGTGGTCAACCGTGAACAGCCACGACCAGATGGAGTAGCCGTTGTTCAGGTAGTTGACGGGAACCGGTTCCGGCTCCGGCGGGGGCGGCGCGGCGACCGCGCCGCCGGTCGGTACTGCGATACTCATTTAGTTGCCCCCTCCGGATGTCTTCGCCGGGCGCTCGGTCGGCGCGCCGTTGGGCGCGGGGAACCGCTGGTTGCTCACCGGCGTGGCCCCCTTCTTCAGGCTGCGAATGTACGCCACCAGTTGGTTCAGCTGCTCGGCACTCACTTGGCTCTCGTCGTAGGCCGGCATAATCGCCTCCCACCCGTCGGCCACCTTCGCGCGGGGCTTGCGGATGGACTCCATGATGTAGTGGTCGTCGGCGATCTCGCCGCCGCCGCCCCGCAGCGGCACCCGCTGGCCGTACAGCCCTTCGAGCACCGGCGCGCGGCCCTGCGCGTTCGCGCTGTGGCAGTTGATGCAGTTCAGCTTCAGAAACAGTTGCTGCCCCGCGGACGCCGGGCTGCCGTCCACCGCGTTGTCGCTGCCCTGCAGCGGCGTGTGGCCCGCGAGCCACTGGTCGAACTCTTCGCCCGTCACCACCTTCACCTTCCCGACCATCAGCGAGTGCCACGTACCGCAGTACTGGTCGCAGAAGATGTGGTACTCGCCGAGCTTCGTCGGCAGGTACCACGCGGTGGTGTAGCGGCCCGGCAGCGCGTCCATTTTGGAGCGGAACGCCGGGATCCCGAAGTCGTGGATCACGTCCTCGGAGGTGATCGTCACCTTCGTGGGCCGGTGGATCGGCAGGACCAGCTTACCGATGTTGGCGCGCTCGTTCTCGCTCATGTTGCGCGGGTTGCCGCCGATGATGACGCGGTGCCCGTCCGGGTACTGCGCCTTCCACATCCACTGCTTCCCGATGACGAACACTTCCATCGAGTCTTCCGGCGGGTGCACCGCGTAGTTGTACACCACGAGGCCCCACCCGAAGTACGACAGGAACACGAACAGCGGGACGATGGTCCACGCCAGTTCGAGCTTGTGCGAACCCAGAATGCGCGGCGTGGGGCCGGGGCTGTTCGACCGCCGGTACCGCACGCAGAAGTAGAAGATGGCCGTGTACACGCCCAGCCCCACCGTGCCGGACGTGATGGCGATGTACCAGAACAGCGCCTCGAACTGGTCGGCCAGTGTGGAGGCGCGCTCCGGGAAGAACGGGAGCCAGTAATCAGGACTGTTCATGCCGCACCTCCGGCCCCTTGTGTGCCAATCGTCGCGCGCGCGCCGCTCGCGGTCGCCTTGCGCCGCTCGCGGCGCACCAGCCCGACCACCAGTGCCACGAGCGCGACCAGCGTGATCGCCCCGCCGATGCGCACCGCGGTCATCACTTTGAACGCGTACCCCTGATGCAACTGGTCGTACCGGTAGCACAGGAGCGTGAGCTTATCCAGCAGCGACCCGCCCTTGCCGTCGTTCGCCTCGATCAGCGACAGCCGCAGCGTCGTCGTCGGGTTGGTGAACGTGCGCTTGGCGCGGGGGTCGTCCGGGCCGCCGGGCGCCTTCTCGGCCTCGGTCAGTTCGGGCTTCGGCCCGCTGCCGGTCCACGCGGTGCCGCCGGGCTGCTCGAACTGCCCCTCGTAGTCGATGCCGTAGAAGTACCGCCGCACCTCGCCCTTCGGCGACAAGATGATCAGCGAACTCGGGTGGTTGTACTCCTTCAGCATCTTGTCGAACTCGTAGCGGTAGCCGACCGCGTCGAGCAGTTCGGCGACGCTCTCTTTCGTGCCCGTGAGGAACCGCCAGCCCTTTTCGCCGCTGGGCCGGCCGTACCCGGGTTCGCCCGTGATCGGGTCGCCTTCCAAGTACGCCTTCTTCTTCTTCTGTGCGAGGTCCGAGTGCTCGAACGGGTCCATACTGACCGCGACGATCGTGTACTGTTCGCCCGCTGAGAAGTTCTGCGGCATGGCGCGGGTCGCGGCGAGCAGGCCGTTCAGCACCTTCGTGCAGAGCATCGGGCACCGGTAGTAGACCGGCACGAGGATCGTCGGCTTGCCGGCCATCGCGGCTTCGAGCGTGATCGGCTGCTCGTTCTCGTCGCGGAGCGTCACGCCCATTGGCGCTTGCGCGCCGATCTTTTCGTCGATGCGGGCGAGCGGGTCGAACCGCTTCGGCTGGTCGTGCTTGGGCACGACGCCGTCCGGCCCGGCGTGTGCCGTAGCGGGCACCGCCAGCAGAACCGCGAGCGCACCGAGCGCGCTAACCGCGAGCGAGAGTCGCACGAACCGCGTCACTTCTTGCCCTCCGGCGGCTTGGGCGGAACGGGCGTCGGGTCCGTCGGCTTCGGTTGCGGCACCGGGACCGGCGGCAGCGGCGGCGCTTCGGTTTTCGGCAGCGCCGGCGGCACCCCGCGGCCCGCGTTCGAGCCGGTGCTCGCCGTCAGCGACGAACCGGGCTTGGTACCGCTCTTGGACACCGGGAACAGCTTCTCGAGCGCCGCGTCCGAGAGGCCGAGCGTGCGGTCGAGGCCGTACTTGCCGGCGGCGCTCTGGTACAGTTCCGGAGTGCGGTCCTTGGACGGAATCAGGTCTTCCGGGTGCAGTTCGGGCGAGTTCCCTTCGGCCGCTTCGGGCCGCGTGATGGCGCGGGCCGCGTCGCTGTCGCCCGTGCGAATGCGCAGCGGTTCGAGGCGCGGTTGGTCCACTTCATTGCCGCGCCCGATCCGCGCCATGCGCTCGTTGACGCTGACCTTGTTGCGGGCGGTCGCGCCGGGGTGCGCCATCGGATCGCCCGACGGGTACGCGAGCCACCGGAACAGCAGCGTGACGGTGCCGAACGCCAGCACGAAGAACAGGATCACGAGGAACGGCACGCTGAGCACGCTCTTCGCGTCGTAGGTGTCGTTCTCGTACCCGCGCTTCACGGTGTCTTGGTCCGGCCCCCCGATTGGGGGGCCCTCGTGCCCGTGATTAGTGCTGCTCATGGTGGTGCCCCTCCGGCAGCAGGAACGCTTGGTTGTCCGGGAACAGCGGGCGCTGCTTCAACTGATAGAGGAAGAACAGCCCCCACACGCCGCCGATGCCCAGAATCGCGCCCGCGTCGATCAGCCACGGCAGCGCGAACGCCGACTCCGCCGCACTCGGCGCGATCCACCAGATCACGTCCACGGCGCAGATCACCAGCAGGTAGAGCGCCACCAGCCGCAACCGCCCGGGGTGCAGCTTGATGTTGCGGAACAAGAGCAGCAGGAACGGCAGCGCGAAGTGCAGCGCGATGAGCGCCGCCGACACCCAGTACCAGCCGGTCTCGTTCGACCGCTTCAGGTAGAACGGGATCTCTTCGGGCAGGTTCCCGATCCAGATGAGCATGTACTGGCTGAACGACGTGTACGACCAGAACATCGTAAACGCCAGCAGCAGCGTGCCCATGTCCAGTTGGAACTTCGGCCGCATGTGCGCTTTGAACGGCGGCATCCCGCACACCGTGAGGAACAGCGCGAGGCAGAACGCGAACGCGGTGAGGAACTGATTCACCGCGAAGATCACCGGGAACATGGTGCTCGCCCATCCCACTTCCAGCGACATCACCCACTGGGTGGCGGCGGCGGTGATGGTGAGCGCGAACACGATGATGCCGGGGCCGCTCAGGTTCTGGAGCTTCTCCAGCCCGCGGTCCACGACGGCCGGGTCGGTCGCCTCGGACGTTTCCTTGCCCCACTTGTTCAGCAGGAAGATCATCACGCCCCAGATGAGGAACAGCACCGCGCTGACCGCGACGAAGCCCATCGGCGTGAGGAACCCGAAGATCGCCTCGAAGCGGTTCTTCGCGTCGGACTCGTGCGCGGCGTGAATCTGCCGCTGGTGCTCCTTCTCGCGCTTGACCAGAATTTCGCTCGCCTTGAGCGCCTGTTCGCGCTTGCCCTCGGGGGCCGCAGCCTTCGCGTCGTCCTTCTTCTCGTCTTTGTCGTCCTTGTGCTCGTGGTGGTGCGACCACGGGTACGGCGAGAACTGCCCGTGCGCGAGCGTGACGGCCGCCACGAGCGGGAGGAACAGCAGGATCGTGAGCGGCAGCGTGCGCGTGGCCGCTTCGAGCGGGCGCGTGAGCAGCAGGCCCCACGACGACTTCGCGACGTAGCGAATCATCAGCAGGCACATCGCGCCGAGCGGCAGGCTGAACCAGTAGGTGAACCCACTGAGGTAGCCGACCATGATGCGGGACTGCGCCGCGTGCTTGGCGTCGTCGCCCTCGGCCGCGCCGAGGGTGGACACCGACGCGACGCCGAACAGCACCCACCCGGCGACGGCGGCGAGAACCGCGACGCGGGAGAACGGTGCCCAGTTCGGTTGGTCGCTCGCCGCGGGCGGCGCGGCGGGCGCGGGATTGGCAGCGGGGTCGCTCACTTCTTTCCTCCCGCCTCGTCGAGCAGCTTCTTCACGTCGGCCGGCAACTTGGCCGGGTCGGTGCGCTGGCTCATCTGGAGCACGCGGATGTACGCGATGATGCGCCACCGGTCGTCCGGGGCGATTTGGGCCGAGTAGCTCGGCATCCCGCCGTAGCCCTTGGTAATCACTTCGAAGTAGTAGCCCACCGGCGCGTCGGCCATGCTCACGCGGTGGTTCCACAGGTTGTACCCGCGGGAGTAGCCCAGCGGGAGCAGTTCGGAGTTCTTGGGCGTCGCGTCCACTTCGGTGGCCGACACCTTGCCCTCGTGGAACGAGGTGGGCGTCAGGTACCCGCGCTCCCAGATTTTGCCTTGGCCGTTGCCCAGCGCCCCGTGGCACACCGCGCAGTAGATGGTATACCGCTCTTGGCCGCGCTTCAGGTCGCTCGCGGTGATCGCGAACGGGTACTCGTCCACGTACACTTTCGTGGAGTCGGTGGGCTTGTACCGCGGCGCGCCGAACGCGACCTTCGCGCGGTCCGCGTCGCCCATCGGGGCGTCCGGCTTGGGCGCGGGGGCCGAGGCAGTCGCGTAGATGCGGGCCCACTCTTCCGCCGCGAGGCCGGTCGCCATCGGGTCGGTTTCGAGGTACTGCCCGCGGTGGATGGTGCCCTTCTCGATGGGCCGGCTGGCGCGCTTGTCCGCGAAGAACTCGGTCGGTTCCAGCGGCCGGTAGTACGGCTGATCGGACATCCGCTGTCGGCACCCGGCGCTGCCCAGCGCCAGCGCCGCGAGGGCGCACAGGGTGAAGTTGCGAGTGGCGGTGGTCATTCCATCACCTCCTCGACCGATTCGGGGTGCGTGCTGTTCAGCAGCGCCGTGACTTCGTCTTTGTTGTACTTCGGGTCGGTCGCCTCGATGCACACGAAGAACCGGTCCCGCGTGGCCCGGTCGAACGCGACCGAGTTGAACAGCGGGTGGTTGTACCGCGGCAGCCCGCAGATCGCGAGCAGCCCGAAGAACCCGCTGAGCGCCGTCGTGAGCACCATCATCTCGAACGTGACCGGCACGAACGACGGCCAACTGAAGTACGGCCGCCCGCCGATGTTCAGCGAGTAGCCCCACGTGTTCGCCCAGTACTGCATGATGAAGCCGGCGCACACCCCGGTGAGGCCGCCGATCAGCATGATCGGCCCCATCTCCGACTTCGGGAACTTCAGCGCGTCCGCGGCCTCGCCCACCGGGTACGGGCTGTAGCCGTCCACGTGGGTGTAGCCGGCCGCGACCGCCTTCTCGACGGCGTGCGCCATTTCGTCGCCGGTCTTGTAGCCGGCGAGCACGCCGAACGGGACCGGCGCGGTCGGGTCGGCGTGGCCGTGCCCGTGCCCGTGTGCGGCATCGTGGGTGGTTCCGGGCGCTTCGCCCGGGGTCGCGGTACTCACGGCGCGTTCTCCATGATGGAGTGCCCGCCGCCGCCGCCCTGCTTCTTGGGCAGCAGCTCGCGCATCTCGGTAATCGAGATCATCGGCAGGTAGCGGAGGAACAGGAAGAACAACACGAGGAACAGGCCCATCGAACCGATCATGGTCGCGTAGTCCCAGAACGTGGGCGCGTAGTTGCCCCAGCCCGCCGGGATGTACTCGCGGGTCAGCGTAATCACGATGACGTACCGCTCGAACCACATCCCGATCAGCACCGAGATGCAGATGAGTTCCATCCAGAACTCGCTCCGTCTGATCTTCTTCGACCAGAGGAACACCAGCGGGAAGGCGCAGTTGAAGCCTATCAAACACCAGTACGACCACCCGTATGGGCCGAACATGCGCTCGATTGTGGTGCCCCACTCGTAGAGGCCGTGACCGTACCACGCCATCCAGATTTCACTGAAGTAGCCGTAGGTCACGAGGAAGCCCGTTGCCAGCATCACCTTCCCCATGATGTCCATGTGATGGTCGGTGAAGAAGTCTTCGAGCTTGTACCAGTGGCGCACGGGTATGGCGATCGCCACCACCATCGCGAACCCGGAGTAAATGGCCCCGGCCACGAAGAACGGCGGGAAGATCGTCGCGTGCCACAGCGGCACGATGCTCACGGCGAAGTCGAACGACACGACCGTGTGCACCGAGAGCACCAGCGGCGTGCTGATGCCGCCGAGGATCAAATACACCTTTTCGTACCGCCGCCAGTGGATCGCCGAGCCGCGCCAGCCGAGCGCGAGCAGCCCGTACACGACCTTCTGCCACTTCTTGGTAGCTTGGTCGCGGAGCGCCGCGAGGTCGGGGACGAGGCCCAAGTACCAGAACACCAGCGACACGGTGAAGTACGTCGTGACGGCGAACACGTCCCACGTCAGCGGGCTGCGGAACTGCGGCCACACCCCGGCGACGTTCGGGAACGGGTACAGCCAGTAGAAGAACCACGGGCGGCCCATGTGCAGCAGCGGGAACATGCCCGCACACATGACCGCGAAGATGGTCATCGCCTCGGAGAACCGGTTGATGCTCGTCCGCCACTTCTGGTGCATGAGCAGCAGAATCGCGCTGATGAGCGTACCGGCGTGGCCGATGCCGATCCACCACACGAAGTTCACGATGGCGAAGCCCCACGCCACCGGCACGTTGAGGCCCCAGATGCCCACGCCCATGTAGAAGAGCCAGCACACCGCGAGCGCGAGGAACTGGATCATGGCGAGACCGGCGAGGAAGCCGATCCACCAGCCGCGCGGGTGCTGCCCCTTGAGCACCACGTTGCCGATCGCGTCGCCCACCGACACCAGATCGTGCTTGTTCTGCACGAGCGGGTGCATTTCCGGTTCGAGCGGCAGATCGGTGTTGCGTGCCGGTACTTCAGCAGTCGCCACGTCAACCCCCTCTTATCCAGTGCAAAATTCAAAATGAAAAGTTCAAAAGGGGGCCGCCCTTTTCGCTTTTCTGTTGTTCCGCCGACGGGTCGCGCCAAGTGCCGCGGGCGCGATCCGTCATTTTTCCCTTTTCATTTTGCCTTTTTCACTTCGCGATGGCCGGGTTCGGGTTCCGCACCACCGAGAGGTACGTCAGCCGCGGCCGCGTGTTGAGTTCCGCGAGCAACCCGTAGTTGGTCGGCTCGTTCTTCCACTGCGAGACGACCGCTTCCGGGTCGTTGATGTCGCCGAACGCGATGGCCGCACTGGGGCACGCCGCTTGGCACGCGGTGACGATCTCGCCGTCGCGGATGAGCACCTCGCCCTTGTCCGGGTCCGGCAGTTTGCGCAGGCCCTTCGCCAGTTCGCGCTCCGCCACGATCTCGGCCGCGCGGATGCGCTGCACGCAGAACGAGCACTTCTCCATGACGCCGCGGCTGCGCACCGACACGTCCGGGTTGCGGCCCAACTTGATGGTGTCGGTGTCCCAGTCTTGGAACGTCAGGAAGTTGAAGCGGCGCACCTTGTACGGGCAGTTGTTCGAGCAGTACCGCGTGCCGACGCAGCGGTTGTACGCCATGTCGTTGAGGCCGTCGGTCCCGTGAACGGTCGCGCCGACCGGGCACACGATCTCGCACGGGGCGTTCTCGCACTGCACGCACGCCCGCGGTTGGAAGTACGCGCGGATCGCGCCTTGGTCGCCCTTCTCGTCGCCCGAGTAGTACCGGTCCACGTTGATCCAGTACATTTCCCGGCCCTTGGTCACCTGCTCTTTGCCGACGACTGGGATGTTGTTCTCGCTCTGGCACGCGACCACGCACGCGCTACAGCCGTTGCACGCCGCGAGGTCGATCGCCATGCCCCAGCGGCGGCGCTGCGCCGGGTTGAGGTCCGGCGACAGCCCTTCTGCGGGGTTGTACATGTTCAGCGGGTGCAGCCGCTTGTCGTGCTTCTTGTCGTCGTGCTTGTGGTCGTCTTTGTGATCGCCCTTCTTGACCACCTTCGGGTACGGCACGTTGGCGTCGATGGCGTCGGTTTCGCCGCTGGCCGCGGGCGTGATCTTGCCGAACTTCGGGTTCTTGTCGTAGTCGGCGAGGGTGCCGAAGCGCACCGGCTTGCGGTCCAGCGGCTTGCCCGAAATCGGGTCCCGCTCGACCATCGACCAGTTGCCTTGGTTGTTCGCCAAGAAGTACTTCTGAGCGGTGCGGGTGGCCTTCGCCGCCGCCGCCCACAGGGTCGCGCTGGTGCGCGCCGGGTACACGTTCGTGCCGTGCGCCTTTTCGCCCGCGGCGTTCAGCGCGCCGTCGTTGTTGCCGACGTGCGCCCCGGCCCGCAGGCGGCCGTGGCCGAGGTGAACCGTGATCGCGCCGTCCGCGTGGCCGGGCAGCCCCCAGATGGGCAGCTTCAGCTTCTTGCCGTTCACCTCGATCTCGGCGACGTGCACTTCGGCCCGGCCGTGCTCGCCGGCGGTCCAGCGGAAGTTCACCTTGGACTTCATCTCTTCCGCGGTCTTCGGCGAAACGAACGCGGCGTTGTCCCAGCAGATTTTCGTGAGCGGCTTGGGCAGCTCTTGGAGCCAGCCGTTGTTCGCGTGCCGGCCGTCGAACAGCGCCGGGCACGGGCGGAAGTTCAGTTCGAGTTCGCCGGCGGCGAGCGCCACACCGGTCGATGCCGGCAGCCCGGCGGTGGCGAGCGGCGTGAGCGCGGCGGCTGCGGTCGCGCTCGCGGTGCCGGGAACCGCGCCGGCGCGGACCGCGGTGTCCCAGAACGTCTTGAACGGGCCGGTCAGCTTCGCGTCCGCGTGCCACTTGGCCCACGTCGCGGCGACGAGCGCTTCGGGCGACATCGGCGTGCCGGGCACGCCGTTGGTGCCGGGCACCAGCGCCGCGAGCACTTCCAGCGCCGAGTGCCCGGCGAACAGGGGCGCGATGAGCGGCTGCTGGACGATCGCGGTGCCGTCGTGCCCGCGCACGTCGCCCCACGTTTCGAGCGGGTGCGCCTCGTTGATGTGCCACTCGCACAGCACCGCGGTTTCGTCTTGGTGCGAACCGACGTGAACCGCGAACGGCACGTTCTTCAGCGCGCCGACGAAGTCCACGTCCGCCGGGGCGGTGTATGCGGGGTTCGCGCCGCCGAGGATCAGCAGCACGTCCACCTGCTTCGCCGCGGCGTCTTTCACGAGGCCGGCGAGGGTGTCGTTCTGTTCCGGCTTGTCGGCGCGGGCTTCCACCGGCTCGATCAGCTTCACCGGCTTGTTCGCCCCGACGTTGGTGAGCTTCTCGTTGATCGCCGCGACCAGCGCGTGAACCCAGTCCGGCAGGTGGTCGCCCGCGACCACGATGCCCTTACCGGCCTTGCTTTGCAGGTCTTTGACCAGTTCGTCCACCCACGCCGCTTGCGCCGGCGTCCAGTCGCCCGCTGCGGTGACGCCCGCGATGCCGAGTTTCGCGGCGACGGTGCGGGCCAGCGCCGCGATTTGGGCCGACTTGAGGGCGAGCCGGTGGTCGGCCACCGCGCCGGTGTTGGTCGGCATGCACTCGACCGCGTACAGGCGGTTCAGCGCGTCGGCCTGCACGCCTTCCTTGAACGGCTTGCCGGGTTCGCGGCCCGCGGCGCACTCCGCCAGCGTCTTCCCGGTGTGGCGAATCTTGCGGCGGTCGGCGAAGTCGCGGGAGTAGCGCACCGCGCCCGGCCCGGTCCCGGTGAAGTCGGCGTCGAGCGCCAGCACCACGTCGGCCTTCACGAAGTCGTAAACGGCCGACACCGGTTTGCCGTACGCGGTGGCGAGACCCTTGCGGGCGTTCTCGTTGCCGGCCGCGTTGTACTGCACCCACTTCGCCTTCGGGAACGCCGCGAGCAGCGCCTTGATGTGCGCGGCGAGCGTGGGCGAGGTGACCGTTTCCGTCAGCACCCGCACCGACAGGTTCTTGTCGGATTCGTTGCCCCGGTAGAGCTTCCCGCGGAGCGCCGCGATGGCGGTTTCGTAGCCGACCGGGTTGCCGCGGCGCGTCGCCGTCCGCGAGCGGTCCGGGTCGTACACGTCCAGCACCGACGCCTGCGCGTGAATCGAGCTGCCGCCGAGGCTCGACGGGTGGTCCGGGTTGCCCTCGATCTTGGTGGGCCGGCCCTCGTTCTGGCGCACGAGCGCCGGTTCGCCGTAGCCGGCGTGAACGGTCGCGGTGGCATAGTAGTTCGGCAGGCCGGGCGTGAGTTCGTCCGGTTGCGTGGCGTAGGGGTGGATCTTGCGCTGCGCCGCGGGGCGGATGTAGCAGCCCGCGGAGGCCAGTGCGGCGCTCGCGGCGGCGAGCTGGAGGAACGTGCGGCGGCTGGTTTCGTCGCCGGCGAACTCGGTCGCGCCTTCCGGGAACTCGTTGGCGGCGGCTTCGGCGAACCCGGGCGCGGCGTCGCGCTCCTGCCACAGCGGTTGGGCCGGGGCTGCGCTCGCGCTCGCGCTGTTCGTGGCGTCGGGGATCATCACATCCTCAGTGGTCAGTTCTCAGTTCGGCACCGAGTCGTTGTCGGTCGCCCGCGCGCCGACAACTGATAACTGATGACTAACAACTACCGGTGACAGATCGAGCAGTTCGTGAGCGTCACGTCGTCGCGGACGTGGTAGTCCTTCTTGAGCTTCAGCCCGAGTTCGCGCTGCGTGTACGGCTTGCCGGTATCCGGGTTGGTGCCGTACTGGCTCGCTTCCCACTTCATGTTGAACACCTCCGCTTGCGGGCGCAGGTGCTTCTCCGGGGCGCGGTGGCACGCGATGCACCACTCCATGAGGAGCGTGCTGCTCTGCATCGTCAGGTTCTGCTCGTTCACTTGGCCGTGGCACGAGACGCAGCCGACGCCCTTCGCCAAGTGGATCGAGTGGTTGAAGTAGGCGTAGTGCGGCAGGTTGTTGACGCGGTTCCAAACGATGGGCTTGTCGGTCTTGTAGCTCTCGCGCACCTCGCCGAGCATGTCCGCGCCGCGCCACACCTGCTGGTGGCAGTTCATGCACGTCTTGGTGGGCGGCACGTTGGCGAAGCCGGACTTCTCGACGCTCGTGTGGCAGTACGCGCAGTGGATGCCGAGTTGCCCGACGTGGTGCGCGTGGCTGAACGCGACCGGTTGCGGCGGCACTTCGTAAATGCCGGTGGCGTAGCCGGACCGGTAGAACGCCGCGCCGGTCACGCCCGCGCCGCCCGCCAGCAGCGGGAGCCCGAGCACGAGCATCTTGGCGATCGGGTTCAGCGCCTTCGGGAAAATCTGCGCCATGGTCCCGCTCCTAGTCCTTCGAGTCCGCTCCGAATCACAACCGCGTCCGCGCCGCCGTCACCACAGGTACGGCAACTTGTCCCACTGGAGGTAGCGGAGGAACTGCGTGAGCGTGAGCGAGACCCCGAGACTGGCCGAACACAGGAGCGTGCCGACCATCGCGTAGTTCTCGCCCCGCAAGCCGCCCTTCACGCCGCGCCCGACCGAGAACGCGCCGAGAATCAGCCCGACCGTTGCGAGGATCGAGGAGAACGGCGTCCAGAAGAACACGACGGCGCTGAAGTAACCGAGGCCGACCGACGCGCCGGCGATGCCGCGCGCCAGATACGAATCGTTCGGGGACGGCTTGCCGCTCGCGGCGGCGGGGGCGGCGGGCGCGGGAGCGTGTTCCACTGAAGGCCTCCGTCCGGTGTGGCCGGGGTTCGGTTCCGTCACAATAACCGGCGTCCCGCACGAGCCTTCACAGCGCCCGTGCCGCCGGTGGAACCCACTTGTCTGCCGTTCGAGTGACGCGGGGAGAGGCGGAAACGAGTCCGCCTACCGCGACAGTGTTGTGATTACGAGGGCCGCGGGGAAGTGTCCACCGACTTTGCCGCTCTGTTCACAAAGTCCAGATCGTAAAGCGGCGCGAGCGGAACGCAACAGAAAAGTGCAGAAAAGTGCGACGAATAATGCGGGGGCGGTTCGGCGACCGTTTCTGCGTCGCAACCGTCGCGCCACAAACGAAAAGCGCCGCGCAGGTGCGCGGCGCTGGAACCCGTTGTGGCGGGCTGGGGACTCAGGCGGTTTGCGTGGCGGGCACACGCACCCGCACGGAATCGGGGTCGCGTTCCGCGAGAATCGATTGCAGCCGCGCGTACCGGGCGGCGACCGTGTACTCTTCCACCACGCGGCGCGCGTGCAGAACACCGGGCACGAACAGGCACAGCGTCAGCAGCACGCTCTTCGGGGTCGCGGCGGGCGCGACGAACAAAACCGCCAACGGCGGGCACAGGAACGAGAGGGTCGCGAGCATAATGAAACTCCGAAAGAATGAGCGCGTCCGTACGCCGGGGGATAATCCCGAATACCGTCGCTGTATACACACCTTAACGGACGACCGGTTAGAAGCGGGTGAACCGTTACTGAACGCGCGGTGAGAGTTCCGTCAGGAGATTCGGTGGCGCGGGGTGAGAATTTCAGGCATTTTGGGATGAACGCGCCAGCGCACCGCCTTCGGCCCGCCCAAACGTGGCTACCGCGAACGGGCGGTAGCCCGGCGCGGCAAACGGTGGGTTCGGGTTCTCGGACGGCACCCGGGCGCGCCCAAAGGGCGCGAAGGCGGGTTCGGCCCCGCTTCCCGGTTCGCGCGCGAACGTTGGCCCCTGCCGTCCGGTTCGCGCGGTAGATGTGTGAATAGTATACTCGCGTTCAAAATCTGTCAACGGGTGTCAGTCGAGTTTGCGCGGGGTGAACTTCCAGCCGGGCGGGCGCTTGCGGTTCAACAGGTCCATCTCTTTCTTGAGGTACAGCGCCGCGGAATCGACCGCGAACTCGTTCGCGTCGAGGCGCGCGTGCGCGTCTTCCCAGTCGCCGGAGTTGAACCGCTTGAGCGCCTCGTTCCACGCGCGCAACCGCCCGACGTAGGCCGGGCCGTTGAGCCACGAGTCGTAGTTGGCGATGGGCGTGCTCGGGGCCAACTCGGACACGGTCAGCGGGTTCGCCATCCCTCGGGGCACCACGGTGCCGAGGTCGCGCAGGCGGAACCGGTCGCGGTTCCCGTCGGCGCGGAGCCGCGCGGCCACGACGTCACTCACGACGATGCCGACGCCGTAGGCCTTGGTCATCTCTTCGAGCCGGAACGCGAGGTTCACCACCGGGCCGTACAGGTCCACCGGGGCCAGATCGAGCGCGCCGAGGCGGCCCACCAGCGCGGTGCCGTGCGTCAGGCCCAGCCCGCACCGGCGGTCGATGATGGTGCCCCACAACTGCTCGAAGATGCTCTGCGCGGCGGACGCGGCGCGCTCGATCTGGTCGTCGAGCGGTTCGGGCCAGCCCCAGAACCCGAGCACCGCGTCGCCGCGGAACCCGGCCACGATGCCCCGGTTGAACGTGACCGCGGCGCTCATCACCTCCAGCGCCCGCTGGACCGGGGCGAACGACGCGTGCAGGTCGTCGCCCATTTGCTCCGCGTAGCGGCTGTAGCCCCGCAGGTCGCAGAACAGCACCGTGATCTGGGTCTTGTGGGCGCTGCGCAACTGCTCGCCGAACTTGTCCGGGTCGTCGAGCCGCTTGCGCAGCGGCGTGGGCCACGCCAGCTCGGCGAGGGCCAGTTTGCGCTTGAGCCGGATCGTGTCGCGCACCGACTCGGCCATCTGCACCGCCACTTCGGCGAACTTCTGGTAGTCGTCTTGCACCGCGCGCGCGAGCGGCGAGCCGGGCGCGTGCGGTTCGACGCCGGTCAGGTAGAGCGCGAAGTTCGACCCGTCTTGGAACGGCGTGCACACGGCCCACGGCGCGGTGTCCGGTTGCCGCGCGATGTGGCCGGTCAGCGTCATGTCGGTGGCCGCGTTCGCGTCGGTGGGCCACTCGTAGCGGCAGCTCTTGAAGTGGTCGCACACCGCGGCCTTCACCAGCTTGCGCGACGGGCGGAACGCCTCGCCCTTCGCCGGCCCGTGCGACTTGGCCGCGAGCACCTGCACCTCCACGTCGCCGCCCGGCCCGGTCGGGCACACGTCCGGGCGCAGCACCACCGCCACCGCCTGCACCCGCGGCAGCGCGTTGTGCAGCTCGGTGACCATGCGGTCGAACAGGCCGCTCTCTTCCGTGTACGCCCCGAGGCGGCCCCAAATCGGGTACAGCTTGGTGGCCAAGTGCTGGTCCGCGAACGCGGTGCGCTGCAGCTCCTCGCGCGCGCGGGTTTGCACCTGCTGCGGCGCGGTGCCGTCCAACTTCGGCGGCAGCGGCACCGCCGACGCGCGCAGCGTGAACGTGGTGCGCCCGATTTGGAACGATTCGTTCAGCCGCAGGGTGAAGCTGCCCAGCGGCTTGCCGTGGTAGTAGATCGCGGCCGGCGGGTCGGGGAACTCCGGCAGGATGCCGCGGCGCTCCACGAGCAGGTCCGTGCCCGCCACCTTCAGGATGGCGTTGAACCGCGACACTTCGTCGTCTTCGGGCACCGCCACGTCGTACTTCTCGTCGCGCCCGAGCCGCAACTCGAGATCCGGCGGCAACTCGCGGTACAGCCGGTACTCGCCGGGCGGGAACGCGGGCGGCTTCTCGCCCGGTCCGCGAGCGGGAACGAGGGTGACGACTTCGAGGACGGGCATCGGCGCGGGCTCCCAGAGGCGGGGGCGGACGCCACGGTTGTACCACCCGCGCGCGCCTCACGCAACGCGCCGCGCGCGCGAACGCGGGGGGCGAACGCCCCCCGCGCCGTTACGCCCGGCACGCCGGTGCGCTTAGAACCCGAACGCCATCTGGAAGAAGAACCCTTCCAGCGACAGGTTCGACGGGCGCGTGATGACCTTCCCGGCCGACACGTCGTCGGTGAACCGCGGGCGCTCGAACACGCCCTGCATGTGCGTCAGCTCGTAGCCGCCGCGGATCGCGATGCTGCGGTACTGCCACCCGGCCCCGACCGCCACCGCGGTCATCGGCACCACCTTGCGCAGGTCGTAGCTCGTGTTGACGTAGGGCGTTTGGCCGCCGTCGTTGGTTTCGATCAGGCCGTTGCGGCTGTTGCCGGTGAGCAGCCCGGCGGTGGCGCGCGAGTAGAAGTGGAACCCCATCGGCCCCACCAGCACGCTCTCCAGCCCGACGATCGGGCCGGCCCCGGTGAACCGCGAGCGGCTGTTCACTTGCGCCCGGCGCGCGTCGTTGCCGTCGTAGAACACGTTCTGCACTTGGCGGATGTCGGAGAACCGGACGCCGCCGATGAACCGCACGCCGAAGTGCTCGTCGAGCAGCACGCGCCGCGCCACGAGGGCGTCGAACAGCGAGTAGTCCAGATCGACGTTCGCGGTCGCGGTGAGCGCGCGGTCCGTGAGGCCGGGGCGCGTGAGCGTCGGCAGCAGTTGCCCGCCGGCCCCGGCGTTGAAGGTGGTGTCGCCGCCCGCGTTCACGTAGGTGTACGCGAACGCGCTCTCCCACTTGCCCTCGCCCCAGCGGTAGCCGAACTCGGCCCGCAGCCCGGTGCCCTGACCGTACTTGTTGATGCCGATGGGGCCGTTGGTCTGCAGGCCCGCGTCGGCGTCCCGGATGGCGAAATCGAGGTCCGTGTTCCGCGGCCGCATCAGCAGGAACTCGCCCTCGGCGTACCAGCCGCCGTGGTGCGGGATGAACGGGGTCATAAACTCGCCCGGTTCGGCGTGGCCGCCCCCGTGACCGCCCCCGTGGCCCCCGCCCCCGTGGCCGCCGCCGTGCTTGTCGTGCGGCACGATGTCGCCGAACCCGTGCGGGGTCAGGTCCTTCATCGGCGCGTCCGCCGGCCCCGCGATGGAGCGCAACTCGCTCGCGGGCGACGGAGCGGGCGCACCCGGTGGCAAAAACGCCCCCGGTTGCGCGGACGCAGTCCCCGCGAGGGTGAACAGAAGTGCGACCCCCAAGCCCATGCGTCCGTGCGCCATGGCCGATTCCCCCGAAACGGCATGTCTGAATCCGACCGATTGCGGGGGCACATAACCGGCGCGCCGGACCAGTGCAAGCGCAAAACCGACAAAACCGCTACCGCTTACCAGTAGCGAGTGATGAGGACTGAGTGATGAGCGGTCTGTTCACAGCTCCGTACTGAGGCGCTCACCCCACTGGTGAATTCACGACTCAAACCAAGTCCGGTTGATTCGTTTCCGTTCTGTAGCCGGGGTCTGTGACCCCGGTGCTGTAGGACGAAGGTAGCTCCGGTCTCACAGAGGCCGGCTACAGTTACGAATCCACCCGATTTGGTATCAGTCCTCATCCCGCATCACTCATCACTTCCCTTACTCGTCCACTTCGGCCGCGTACTTCGCGTTCAGCCGCTTCACGAGCTCGTCGGTGAAGTCGACGGACGGATCGACGTAGAACGGTTGCGCCGCGGGCGGCTTCAGCCGCAGTTCCTTCACCATCGGGTTGTTCTCGTCTTCGGGCGTGGCGGCGTCCGGGTACGCGAGCACCGCGAGCAGGCCGTTCTCCTTCGCGATGCCCGCCACGGTGTCGCGCATCTCGTCGTGAATCTTGCTGATGATCGCCGTCGCGCGGTCGTTCAGCGACTTCTGAATCTCGCGGTCCGCGTCCTCGATCTTGCGGGCCAACTTGATCATCTCGGCGCTCAGTTCTTCCTTTTCCTTGCCGGCCGCGTTGACCACTTTCCCCTGCATGTCGATGTAGCTGGCGCGCATCACTTGCAGGTTGATCGTGGCGCGGCCGCGCTTGGCGTTCAGCTTCTCGGCTTCGTTCTTGGCGCGCTTGCTCTCGCGCATCACCTTCGCCATGTTGAAGAAGCCGGTAGTCCCGGCGGGCTTCGCGGCCTTTTCCGGCTTGGGCGCGTCTTCGCGGTTCGAGCCGGCGACGAGCGCGGCCCCGGTGAGCGCGACCGCGAACGCGGCCAGTGCGGTCCAGCGGATCATAACCCGTCCCTCCGTGGTGGAGCGCGCAGCGTAAGCCGATTCGCGCCCGCGCCACAACCCCAACCGCACGGTGCCTATCGCGGGGACGGGAACGGTGATACACTGTCCGCCGTTCCTCTGGAGAGAACCTATGTCCCGCGCGCTTCTCTTCGCCTCCGCGCTCGCACTGGCCGCGAACGGCCCCGCCGCCGACCCGGACCCGCTCCCGGTGCCGAAGGCGGCAACGAAAAAGGTGCAGCAGGAGTGGGCGCGAGTGGGCGCGGAAGTGTACTGGTTCGACCCCAGCGCGCGCCAGATCGAGGGCCTGAGCAAAGCACCGAAAGCCGGCTGGGAGTTCGGATTCCACTTCAACGACACGACCAACCTCGGCGTCGCGCTCGAACTCAACTTACCTGACGCTGGTGTGCCGTTCGGCATCTACTTCCGCAAGCCGGTATCCGCGGACTACGTCTCGTCCCTCTCACGGTTCAAGAACCTGCGCGCGCTCGAACTCGCGGGCGACGACGCGGTCGTCGTCGCCGCCGCGGCGCTCCCGCAAGTGGAGCGCCTCTGGCTCCGCGGGAACCCGATGTACGACTACACCACCAAGACGACTTCGGGTGCCATCACGGCGAAGGGGGCGAAGGCGCTTACGGGCATGAAGGGACTCAACCGCCTTGAAATCGGGTACGGGGTCGAAGGGGCGGCGCTCGCCGAGTGCGCGAAGATACCGGGTCTGAAATCGTTTGCCTGCCACCCGAGCGCATTGTGGGACGACACGTTCGAGGCGTTCGCGAAAAGCTCGAACGTGGAGCGGATCGAATTCGTTCGCCCCCCGGAAGGCGGCGGCGGCAGCGGTATCGTTTGGGGCTTGAGCGGTTTGGGGAACGCTCCGCCCTCGCACGCCACCGGGTTGAAGGCTGTCGCGCGAATCAAGAGCCTGCGTGTGCTGATCGTCCGCGGTGCGGTGCTCGACGGTCGTTCGCTCGACGCGCTCGCCGGTGCAACGCAACTGACCGAACTGCGCCTCGGCGGTTGCGTGGCCGGGGCTCCTCAACCGTTCGTTGGGGCGGCAGTACCGTTGGACAAGCCGATCTACGCGCTCGCGAAACTCAAGAACCTGAAGGTACTCGACTTGTCCCTGACCGCACTGACCAACGATGGCCTCAAGGAACTCGAAGCGCTTACCGAGCTGACTCTGCTCGACGTGCGAAAGACCAATGTGACTCAGAAGGGCGTCGATTCGTTCAAGGCCGCCGTGCCCAAGTGCAAAGTGCTGTGGAACTGATGTGCGGGAGCCGAACATGGTGCAGGCGATTCGGTGGGTGGCGTGGGCCGTGCTGCGGTTCCTGCTGTCGCTCCGCTACAAGGTCACGATCGTCGGCACCGACGCGGCGCGCGCGAAGCCCGGGCCGTACCTGATCCTGCCGAACCACCCGGCGTTCGCGGACCCGCCGAACCTGCTCGTGCGGTTGTGGCCGTTCTTCCAGATGCGGCCCATGTTGCTCGAAACGAACTTCAAGACCGGGCCGTTTCGCATTCTCGCCAAACTGATGCGCGCGATCCCGATGCCGGACATCGTGAAGGCCAGCGCCGAAGACAAGAAGCGCGCCGAAGAAGCGATGGGCGAAGTGGTCGCGGCGCTGAAGCGCGGCGAAAACGTGATCCTGTGGCCGAGCGGCCGGTTGTCGCGCGACGGCTCCGAGCAACTCGGGGGCGCGCGCACCGCCGCCGACGTACTCGCCGCGGTGCCCGAATGCACGGTGATCCTCGCGCGCACCCGCGGGCTGTTCGGCAGCATGTTCAGTTGGGCCGACGGCCCCGTCAAGATGGTGCCGACGCTCCTCCGCGGCCTCGGGCTGTGGGCCGCGAATCTCTTTTTCTTCGCGCCGCGCCGCCGCGTCACGGTCACACTCGAGGCGTTCACCCCGGAGCAGCGCCCGCAGCCGACGCGCGACGCGATCAACAAGTGGCTGCAAGCGTGGTACAACGCGGACGTGCCGCGCGAAGCGCCCACCTACGTTCGCCGGCACATCCTTTTCTCTGCGCGCACACACACCTTCCCGCCGCCGGTGGTGGAGCGCGCCGATTACGACCTCTCGAAGGTGAAGCCGGAGACGAAGACCGCCGTCGCCCAGTTCGTCGAAGACAAGTTGAAGCGCCAGTTGAGCGCGGAGGAGAACGCGCCCGATACCACGTTCCTTCAGATCGGACTCGACAGCCTCGACGCGATGGACGTGGCGCTCGGCGTCGAACAGCGCTTCGGGTTCAGCAGCGACGCGGTGCCCACCACACTCGGAGGCCTGTGGGCGCTCGCGGAGGGCCTGTCCCAGAACGCGCCCCCGAAGCCGCCGCCCGCGGGCTGGTTCGACACACCGGACACCGAGCCGCTCTCGGTGCCGGGCGAAACGGTGAGCGAAGCGTTCCTGAACCAAGCGTTCTCGCGCCCGAAGATGGTGATCGCGGCCGACGACATCGCGGGTGGCGTCACTTACGAAAAG
Organism: Gemmata sp.; assembly: GCA_022843445.1. Classification (GTDB taxonomy): domain Bacteria; phylum Planctomycetota; class Planctomycetia; order Gemmatales; family Gemmataceae; genus Gemmata. Next base: position 6,996 of record JALHNS010000009.1, on the reverse strand, counting down.
CTCGTGATCGGCGCGTGGGCGATGAGCGGCAAGTTCCGCGAGATCGCCGCGCCGAACGTCGGGCTGATGCTCCCGGCGTCGGTGGCGTGCGACCTCGCGTTCTTGGGCCTGCACCTCGCGGGCAAACTGCCCGTAGCGCTGAACTGGACGACCGGCCCCGGCAACCTCGCGCACGCCGTGAAGCTCATGGGCCTCACGCACGTCGTTACGTCGAAGGCGTTCATCGACCGCGTGCAGGTGCAAGTGCCCGGCGTCACGTTCGTGTTCCTCGAAGACGTGCGCAAATCGCTGGGCAAGTTCTCGCTTCTGCGCACGCTCATCAGCGTGCGCTACTTCTCTGGAAGCACGAAGGCGCGGCTACTGAAGCGCACGGCCCGCGACCCGCACGCGCCCGCGGTGGTGCTGTTCACCAGCGGGAGCGAGAAGGCTCCGAAGGCGGTGCCGCTGACGCACGCGAACATCATCGCGGATCAGCGCGCGTGCCTCGCGGCGCTGAAGCTCGACCGCAACAACGCGGCGCTCGGGTTCCTGCCCATGTTCCACAGCTTCGGCCTCACGGTCACGGGCCTGCTGCCGTTGTTCGTGGGCGTGCGCGTCGTTCACCACCCGGACCCGACGGATTCAGCGGCGCTCGCTCGCAAGACGCGCGCGTACAAGCCGACGCTCGTCGCCGGCACGCCCACGTTCACGAGCTACATCATGGAGCGCGCGAAACCGGGCGACCTCGATTCGTTCCGGCTCATCATCGTGGGCGCGGAGAAGGCGAGTCCGGCGCTGTTCGAGAAGGCGAAGCAGACCGCGCCGAACGCGGAGGTGCTGGAGGGCTACGGCATCACGGAGTGCTCGCCGGTGGTGTCCGTGAACCTGCCCGGAAAGGTGCGCCCCGGGACGATCGGCCCGCCGCTGCCGGGCGTCGAGGTGTGCATCACCGACCTGAGCACGAACGAAGTGCTACCCGCGGGCCAGATGGGAATGCTGCACATCGCGGGGCCGACGGTGTTCCCCGGCTACATCGGGCACGACGGCCCGCAACCGTTCGTGGAGTTCGGCGGGAAGCGGTGGTACGTCACGGGCGACCTCGCGGCGCTGGACGAAACCGGTGCGATCGTCTTCCACGGTCGCCTCAAGCGCTTCCTGAAAGCCGGCGGCGAGATGATCTCGCTCCCCGCGCTCGAAGAACCGTTCGCGCGCAAGTTCCCGCCCACGGAGAACGGCCCCCGCGTCGCGGTGGAGGGCATCGAAACCCCCGACGGTCGGAAAATCGTGCTGTTCACCACCGAACCGCTCTCGGTGCGCGAAGCGAACGCGCTGTTGCAAGGGGACGGGCACCGCGGCGTGATGCGCTTGGACGGCGTGCGCCAGTTGGAGAAAATCCCGGTTCTGGGCACCGGCAAAACCGACTACAAGGCGCTCAAAGCGATGCTCACCGAGGGGACGTGACGTCGCGCCAACACCGGGCGCGTTGGCGCGTTGGGATTGCGAACGCACTCGCTTCCCACGGAACTCGCTATGCGCCTCTCGTACCTGTTCTGGACGGCCGCGCTCACGTTCGCGCTGGTCCCGCTCGCGGCCATCGCGCGCGGGCAGCCCGACGCCAAACCGCGACCGGCGGCGCGCGCCGCCGCACCGGACCCCAACGCCCCGCCGCCGGTTCAGTTGCCCCTCACGCGCGTCGTGCTGTACAACGCCGGCATCGCGTACTTCCACCGCGAAGGTGAGGTTACGGATAGCGCCCGCCTCGACCTCAAGTTCGACGAAGGCGACATCAACGACCTGCTGAAAAGCCTTGTGCTCACGGACAAAGACGGCGGCAAGGTGCGCGCGGTCACGTACGACAACCGCGTGCCGGTGGAGTTCACACTCAAAGGGTTCGCCATCGACGTGACCGAGAACCCCACGATGGGCCAACTGCTGCACCAACTGCGCGGCGAGAAGGTGGAAGTGACCGACCGCGCCGGCGTTGCGACCACGGGGCGCATCGTGAGCGTGGAGCGCCCGCCGGTGCCGCCGATGGGTACCGACCCCGGCGAACTGTTGAACGTCCTCACCGAAGACGGCCTGCAAACGGTCGAATTGAAGCAACTCAAGAAAACCAAACTGCTGCGGCCCGAACTGCAAGCGGAGTTCGTGAAGGCGCTCGAGACGCTCGCGGGCGCGAAGGGCGACAACAAGAAGGCCGTTTCTGTGGTGTTCAGCGGAAATGGGAAGCGCAAGGTGGCCGTGGGCTACGTCACCGAAGCGCCGCTGTGGAAGCCGAGCTACCGGCTCACGGTCGATGAGAAGGGCGCGACGCGGATGCAGGGGTGGGCGAGCATCGAGAACACGACCGACGAAGACTGGGTGAACGTGAAGGTGGGCCTCGTCGCGGGCCGGCCCATGACGTTCCAAATGGACATGTACGACCCGCTGTTCGTTCCGCGGCCGACCGTCGAACCGGACCTGTTCGCGAGCCTGCGCCCGCCGATGTATCAGGGTGGCCTGAACCCGCTGAACCCCGGGATCGCGATGGGCGGCATGGCGGGCATGCAAGCCGGCGGCGTGATCGGCTTCGGCGGCGGTCAGTTCGGCGCTCAGAACCTCGGCGCGGGTGGTCAGAACGCCGGTTTCAACGGCTTGAACCAGAACCTCGGCGCGGGCGGCGGCTTCACCAGCTTCGGCGGCGGCCAGCTTGGCCAGTTCGGGCAACTCGGCGGTCAGTTCGGGTTCCAAGGCGGGCTGTACAGCAACGTGCCGGGCTACCTGCCGCGCGTGCCGCGCCCCCCGCTGCGCGACCTGTACGGCGAGCGGCTCAGTTTCGCCGAGTACGTGAACCGCACCCGCGGCAACCCGACCGCGCCGCGCGACGGCGACCCGGAGCGGCCAAAGCCGGTGCGCGACCCGCTCGACCGCGAGGCCGGCGCGCTCGCCGCGGCCGACAGCAAACTCGGCGACATGTTCGAGTACACCATCGACGAACCGATTACGCTCGCGCGCCAGAAGTCCGCGATGCTCCCGCTGTTGAACGAACCGGTCGAAGGCAGCCGCGTGAGCATTTACAACGCGAGCACGCTTGCGAAGCACCCGCTGCTGGGCCTGAAGCTCACGAACAAGACGAAACTGCACCTCGCTCAAGGCCCGGTCGCGGTGTACGACGGCGGCACGTTCGCCGGCGACGCGCAGCTCCCGGACCTCAAGCCCGGTGAAACGCGGCTCGTGAGCTACGCCATCGACCTCGGCACCGAAGTGGTGGAAGAGAGCGCGGCCGAACAGGTGACGCTCGCGGGCCTGAAAGTGGCGAACGGGTCGGTGCGGGCGGAGTTCACGCGGGTGCTCACCAAGAAGTACCTGATTCGCAACCGCAACGCGATCGACCGCACGGTGATCGTCGAGCACGCCATCGCGGGGCGCAAGTTGCTCGCCCCGGAGAAGCCCGCCGACCGCACCCGCGACCACTACCGTTTCGAGGTGCCGGTGAAGGCGGGCGCGCTCGCCACCTTCGAGGTGAGCGAAGAGGCCGCGCGGCTCGACGCGCTCGCGCTGGCCGGCACCGACGCGCGGACCACCGACGCGCTGGCGCTGTACGCGAAGCGGCCCGACACCAAGCCCGCGGTGCGCGACCTGCTGACCCGCGTGATCGCCATGCGCGAGAAGGTGGCCGAGGCGCGGCGCGACATCGAGACCGAGCAAGCGGCGCTGAAGGCCATCGCCGACGATCAGGACCGCATCCGCAAAAACATGGAAAAGGCCCCGAAGGAGTCGGACGCCTTCAAGCGGTACCTGAAGAAGTTCGACGAGCAGGAAACGCAGATCGAGAAGCACCAAGCGCGGGTGAAGGAGTTGCTCGCGGACAAGGAGCGCCACGAGAAGGCGCTGCGCGAGTTCGCCGAAACCGCGAAGGCCGAGTGACGCACCTTGGGGCGGCTCGCGGCTGCGGGTATCATTCGCTCAATTCCCCTGACCGCGAGGCCGCCCCATGACCACGCTCGACGCGCTGCACGCGGCGGTCGTCGCCCGGCCGGACGAAGACACGCCGCGCCTCGCCTACGCCGATCACCTCGACGAACTCGGCGGCGAGTCCAACGCCGCACGCGCCGAGTTCATCCGCGCGCAGATCGAGTGCTCGCGGCTCCCGCGCACCGACCCGCGGCGCGCCGAACTGCTCGCGCGCGAAAGCGAACTCGCGGGCGTGTGGGCGTGGGAGTGGGCCGTTCCGCTGCGCCAACACGTATCGGAATGGGTCTTCCGCCGCGGGTTCGTGGAGAAGATCGAAACGTACATCGAGCAGCCCGCCGAACACTTCCGCGAACTGATGGCACTCGCCCCGGTTCGGCACATTCGCAGCACCGGGCAGTTCTGCGAACTCGAAGGGCTGGCCGAAGCGCTCCCGCACCTCGCCAAGCTCCGCGGCCTCGAAATCTGGGGGCTGTACGCGTTCAAAGACGAAACCGTGCGGGCGCTGCTCGCGTCGCCGCACCTCGCCGAACTGCGAACGCTCATCTTGTACCACGACCGCAACGGGAACCTCGTTGACGATTCCGTGCTGATCGAAGGGCTGATGTCGCCGCACCGCGCGAATCTCGTGCGGCTCGGCGTGAACATCGACGACCAGTGGCGCGGGCCGTCCGCCGACGTGCTGCGCGCGATGGCCGCGTCGCCGCACCTGCGCCGCGTGCGCCGGCTGAAACTCTCCGACGCGCGGCTCGACGGCGACCTCGCGGCGCGGCTGTTCGGCGCGCTGCCGCGACTCACGCACGTCGATCTCGGTTCGGCGACCGCGTCGCGGTTCGCGTGGGAACTGATCCTCGAGCGCGCGCGCCGCGGGCAACTGCGGTGGCTGCGCCTCGAAGACGCCCGCGTGCACGAGCACCCGCTGAACGAACAGAACTTCGGCACCGAACTGGCGACAATCCCGGACCTGCGCGAAGCGTTCGACGCGACGCCGGCCCGCGTGCTGTGGGAGACCGGGTTCGTGTACCCCGGGTGGCAGGGCTGCTGGCGCGGGTACACGTGGGACGACCTACGCCGGCAGCAGTACCCCGCGTTCCACCGGTTGCTGAAGGCGCGCGAGTTCGACGCGCTCGAATCGCACTTCCGCGCGCTCTGCGTGCAACACCGCGGCGAGACCGTTGCGGCGAGCATCGACGCGGTGCCGTTCGCGGCGTGGTCCGATACTGTCGCGGACGCACTACGCGCCGCGGCCGGAAACGCGCCCGACACCGTGGTGAGTCTACGCCTCGACGTGTCCAAACACATCGGTATCCCGGCCCGCGGGTGGTTCACGACGCGCGAACCGGCGAACAACTTCGCGCCGCTCGACGATCAATGTTACGGTGACTATTTCATCGGCGAGTTCCCCGGGCCACCGTGCCCCGGTGAGCCGAAAACGCACGCGGAGAAGGTGCTCCCGCTCGACCCGCAATCCGCGCGGCTGTACCTTCAGGCGCGGCGCGCCGCGGCCGTCGCACGGGCGGCGGCGAAAGTGCACCTGCCGTTCCCGCTGGTGCTCGGCCCCTACGACCATCGCGTGTGGTGAACCGGCGGCGAGCCGCGCGCGATTTCCTGCGCTGCGCAGGCTCCGCGAATTGACAGCGGGCACTCTCGCGCGCTATACTTGGGGTCACAACTCCGTTCGCGATTCGGATCGCGGGCAGGACGCCTGCTGTCATTGGGCACGATTGCCCGGCTCGGTCGAGCCAACCGCCACCCGTCGCCCCGGTGGCGCAGTGTGTAGTTCGCGGGCCACGCCCGCCGCCGCGTGCGAGCAGAAATGCCTACGCCGCCCGAACCGTCCGGTCGCTCGTCCTCGGCGCGTCGCGCCGCGGCGGAGCCGTCGAACGATCCCGGCGCGGCACACCTGCCGCCGGCGAACGGGTCCACCGGATCGCACACGACCGAGCCGCCCCTCTCGGACATCATCCGTGCCGGCACCGGTTCGTCCCGCGCCGCGTCGCCCGAATCGGACATCGCGCAGTTCCTCGCGAACCCGCCGACCAACACCGACGAACAGCCCACGGTCATTACCAAGCAGTCCGGTGCGGTGCCGAACCCGAACGCGGCCCCCCCGCCGCCCCCGCCGGTCGTGGCGCCGGTGAGCGCCGCGCCGCCCTCCATCGCCGGGCGCCGCCTCGGGCACTTCGAACTGATCGAAGCCGTCGGGTCCGGTGGCATGGCCGCCGTTCTGAAAGCGCGCGACACCGAACTCGGGCGGGTGGTGGCGCTGAAGATTCTGCCGCCCGAAGCGGCCCGCGACTCGGAGAGCGTGGCGCGGTTCAAGGCCGAGGCCCGCGCCGCCGCGAAGCTCGACCACGACAACGTGGCGCGGGTGTACTTCTGCGGCGAAGATCAGGGGCTGCACTTCATCGCGTTCGAGTTCGTCGAAGGGATCAACCTGCGGCAGATGATGGACCGCCGCGGGCCGCTCCCGGCCGGCGAGTGCGTGCGGTACATGATTCAGGTGGCCGCCGGGCTGAACCACGCGGCCGAGCGCGGCGTCGTGCACCGCGACATCAAGCCGAGCAACATCCTCGTCACGCCGGACGGCCGCGCGAAGATCGTGGACATGGGCCTCGCCCGGCACCTCGGCGCGGACGTGAACGGCGGCGTCACGCAGTCCGGTGTCACCCTCGGCACGTTCGACTACATCTCGCCCGAACAGGCCCTCGACCCGCGCCGCGCCGACGCGCGCAGCGACATCTACTCGCTGGGCTGCGCGTTCTACCACGCGCTCACCGGGCGGCCCCCGGTGCCGGACGGGACCGCCGCCCGCAAGCTCCGCGCGCACCAAACCGAAGACCCGCTCGACCCGCGGCTGCTGAACCCCGCGATCCCCGACGAACTCGCGGCGGTGCTCGCGCGGATGATGGCGAAGGACCCGCAGAAGCGGTACCAGACGCCGAACGAACTGATCGCGCACCTGAAGGCGCTCGCGGAGCGGTGGGGCGTGGGCGGGGCGCTGCCGCACGACGCGCTCGCGGTGCCGGCCGACCCGCGCGTGCTGCCGGAACCGCCGCAGGTGCG
>JALHNS010000008.1 GCA_022843445.1 Gemmata sp. | reverse complement strand
GGAACTACTCCATGTCGGAAGCGTGATCCGCTACCACCAACGGCGGAACGAACAGGCCACGAAGTCGCACAAGAAACGGCGGCATAGATCCGTCATCTAAAGCCGCGCTGTAGTGCTAACAGTCGAGCAAAGAGGCCGAATTCAACGAAGAGAACCTACAATCGGGTTGTTTGGCTTGCGCCCCGAACTGATTACGGAGGGCTGACGGCCTCACCGCCGCGGATAGTGGCAAGGGCGCGGTAGGTCGTCAGGTCGATGGAATCGTGAATGAATCGTACCGAGCCGTCGGCGAGGGCGAAGTTCAGACCGCCGCGGTGTCGACTGCGGAAGACTGTTGAGTATTCCCATTTCCAAGAGTAATCGTCGTCAGGGGGATACTGAACATTCGGTGGGACGGCGCAAGTGGCTGTCGCAGAGTTGGCGTAGGCCCAAGCGAACCAGTGCGTGTGGTCCGGCACGCTTTCGCCGATCAGGAACGTGCTGCTCGTTCCGTCGGTAATCGCCAACAGTCCCTTGGGGAATTTCCAATCGATTCGATAGAACACTCCGTCACCTTGATTGAGACCGTCCCAGTTCCCGTTGGTGTCGGGGTTGCGCCACTTGGGATCTCCCCAGCCCCAGTTAGCTCCGCTCACACCTTTGTAGCTAGTGGGTGCGGCGATAATGAAGGGCGGGTTCCACACGCCCAGATCAGCCGCGTCATCACGGGGTTGTCCGGCAGAGTCGCTGGGGCAAATATACAAGTTGACCCGTGTTGCAACCACGTCACGAGCATCGTAAAGCGTGCGCGCGGGGATGCCTGCTTGACGATTCAGATTCTCTTGCTCAGCGTAGGGCAGTACGCGGGCCAGCCAACTCCACGCCTTCGTCTGCGGACCGTAGGGACCGCTCGGTCCCGGGAGCGTATTCTCGGGAAAACGGTTGTGGGCGTTGTGGAAATTGTGGACGGCCAAGGCAATCTGTTTGAGATTGTTGGCGCACTTCAGTCGCGCGGCAGCAGCCCGAACTTTCTGAACAGCAGGCAACAGCAACCCGATGAGCACGGCAACGATTGCGAGAACCACTAACAATTCAATTAACGTGAATGCGGAACGAGGGGCACTCGTTGAGGTACCGTCTGTGGGTGCCTGTACTTTTCCTTTGCGGCGCTTGAGGAGCACCAGTAATCCGACGCCGACGAAAGCCGCCGCAAGCACTGCGGTGAGTTGAACAAGCGGTCGTTGTGATAGTGGAACTCGTTCGGTCGCAGGCTCTGGATCTGCGCGCTCGCGCAGGCTGCGCGTCGCGGTAAGCCTGTATCCCGTCTCAGTTTTTTCCCAACGGCCGCCCTCCAGTTGAGCCTGTGCTAGCAGGGTCATCGCGGTCCACGCGGGGACATCACGCAACCCAAGGTGTCCGAAATCCGGGTCGTGCCGCTCCAAGTTCGGAGCCACGGTTAAGTCCAAACCCGCGACTTCCCGCAGGTGCCGAAGAACGTCCGAGAACGTCGAATTACTGCTCGCAATGGTAACTCGAACGGCGAGGCGAGGATCGCCCCGAAGCTCATCTTTCGGCTTCGATTCTGACTTGCTCCCCGACTCGACCGCGCGAGTGGGTGGGGCAACCGTGAGTAATCGAGCGTGTAAATCTTTGCGCCCTCTGACGTGACGCTCGTATTCTCGCCACCACTTCTCGCCTTCGGTCCACTGCTGCTTGATACGAAGTTCCTCCCGGCCACGAACGACGAGGACAGCATCAACTGTCAGCGTACTGCCTGATTTCTGTTGCTGAACCGTCAGTGTTGCATCCCCCTCCTTGAATTCCTTCGTTCCCGTGAGTGGGAATAATTCAAGGGGAAAACCTTCGGGAGCACCCGCGATTAACTTGGCATTTTGGATCGGTGTGAGCAGGGCGTTTACCGCGCTTTTCGGGCGAGTGACCTTGTGCGGCCAACCAGTTCTCCGATCCAAGTACACCCAGTAGCGTTCGCCCAGTTGCGGTGGGGCACCAGTCCCGGGAACCAACCCCAGCTTCCAACAGTGGGTTGCTCCGACCGGCTCTGTCGAGGCAACGATCGCGTGCATCTTGTATCGCACGGGTGCCGGGTTATCGGAATCGCGCGGATACAATTCCACTTCAAGATTTGACACATCTCCGACGTTCCAGAGAGAACCGGGAGCGGGTAGTTTCTCTCTGCGTTCGGGTTCTGCAGTCGCGCACGCAATTAACGCACTGGTGAATACAATCACCGCCGCAAGTCGCGTTCGGAATCCCATAACAGAACCCCAGCGATTGCGAACAGTGGACAAGAAACGACTGGAATTTACACTGCGTAAACTCACAACTGCTTGGATGGCGGCGCGTAAAGTGTCTTGAAATCTCGTTTGAAGCTCTCCAATCGCTTGCGCCCCTCGATCTTATCGACGTCATCATCAGTAATCTTAAAGTTGTCGATGGCTATTTGGACGCTGTCTTTACCGAGGATATCCACGAGAACTCCAAGTGCAACCTGCCTGTATTTGATATCGACGTCACCGCGAGCAATTTGGGTCAAAAGGCGAGGCACAGCGGGCGTCCCGATCTGAACAAGTGCTGCCGACGCTGGGTATCTTAGCCGTGGACCGACTACCGAGTCGTGCTGCCTCTGCCAGATTAAGTGATCGCAGAGGACGGAGGCAGCCTTGACCGAGCGGATGGCTCCAAGGAAAGCGATTGCTTTCGTCGCACCTTCCGGCATAAAGTTCTGCTCGGGTTGCTTTGGTTTCACGCGAAAGGTCTCGAGATAACGAATGGCTTCTGCTTCATCCTGTTGTACCATAACGATCAGCTCCGCGGCGCGAAACTCTGCGTTATCTTCGGACCAGAGTTTCGCGGGCTTCTCGGGCAGGCTGATGGGCGCCTGCGTCCTCGCCGGATCACGCGAGACGACGACGAGCAAACACACCCCCAACGCGATCGTGGCTTTCATGACCGCAAACTCCTTCGCTGGCCCGTGGGCTACGGGTTGGTAAGAACCGACCACCCTCCGGCAAAGACTCCGTCATGGGCCTATTACTTGATTTCCAGTGCGTTCGCAACCTCAACCGCTGGATGCCCGTCTTTAAAGACCAGCATCTTGTACTTTCCCTTCTTCGTGTCTGCGGGTACGTCGAGCGTCCCGGTAATTTTTGTTCCAGCTTCATTCACGTCTGGAAAACGCACTTCAAGTAAATGCGGCGTGTCCGCAGTGCCGGTAACCTCATCAAGGAGGAACGTCACTTGAGCCGCTCCGGTTGCAGCCTTCAGATTCGTTCCAGTGATTTCGACAGCTACGCCCCTATCGCCGGCAGTGATTACACTTGGTTGACCGACTGCGGGTGGTGCAGGCTTGGATAGCGCGACGCCAGCCGGAGCCATTCCCGCCGGTGCCCCGAGATTCGGCGTGAGTTGGACGTGGCCAACTCCCACCTCGTTGTCATTGGCCACATCTGCGAGCACAGCGTAGAGGCCGTTCTGATCCTTCTTCCCGGAGCAAACGAAGTGCCATTTGATTTCATTGGAACATCGAGTTCTTCCGTACTCGGCGAATTCAGTGGCATTGAACCTAAATCGCGTCGTCTCATTTGCCTTGATCGCACTTGACAAAGTGCGCTGAGGAGTGTCGAGGAGGTGGATATAGAGGTGCGTATCCCCCATAAAATCCGCGTCCGGTTTCAAATCCTCCTCGTAATCGTCTGGGTCATCAGACTGGTTGCTCACATACCGATGCTTCACTGCCGTCACTGCACCAGCTATCACGTTCCGATCTGCCAAACTGTCGTTCTTGTACCAGCGATGAGAAATAACCCGCTTGCCATCAAATCCGTTGGGGCGACCAGTCCCAAAGTCGGCGGGATTCATTCCCGCTGGAAGAATCTTGCCTCGAAAATAGATGCCACCTTGGGCAGTACCGCCAGCAAAATCTGAAAACCCAAACTTATGGTTGTTCTTGTTTGCGTCGAAAATTGCACGACACGTCTCTGGGCCCGCACCGGCTTCCCCTTTCGCCGAGGCCGGTATCTTATCGGCCGATGTTTCGTTGACACCATAGAAGGCCGCCAATTCAACCTTGAATACCGTGAATTTCACGCCCGACGAAGTCACATTGTTGCCAATTTTGTACTGGATCTCCATATTCTGGGGTTTGTCGCTCGTATCGCGACCTTCGATGGTTACTGTTAAGGGTTTGTCGCCCCCGGTCACTCCGAGCTCATTCGTTCCGTTATTGAACACTGCCGATCCAGCAGTGCTACCAGCCCCCGTCCGAGCGGCAATCAGCGTCGCAGTAGCACCCTTTGGAACCACGGAAACTTCAAACACTTTTGTCCCGCCGGGGATTCCGTTAGCGACATCCTTCGCAACGACGACCTTGTCTCCACCGCGCGATTTATTGTCAATCACCACCTTCGTCTCTGGCTGAGCACCGGGCAAGAGAACCATGACGTAGGCACATGCCTTGGGATGCCCACCGCTTATCATCAGTTCAACGTCGGTGTCGCTGCCCTCAATTTCAATGAGGCCCGGGTTTGAACCAGCAGAGAACGTGACAGTGGCGTCACCCGAACTGTTTGTCTGCGAACTTCCGACTTGGAGACTCCCATAGCCAGACGGTAGCGTCCCCGTCCCGTCGTAGATCAAGTTATTCGTGCCATCCCATATCCGAGAGATTCGGTAGGAAACAGTGTGCTGAGGTACCGGCGCGGAATTCCAACTCAAGTTGAACGTCAGCGCGGATTGCTGAGTCGTCTCGATCGAGCTGGTCGCCACCGAAAGCAACGCAGAAGGGGGCTGAACCTCGATCGTGGTTGAGTTCGTCGCACCCGTCGATGCCGTCGCCGTTACCGTAGCGTTGTGCATATCCGGCACTTCGCTCGCCAACGTGCCTGAGGTCAACGTCGCGGTTGCCTGCCCAGAGGCATCCGTTGTTACCGAACTGGGGTTCAGGCTGCCAGACGTAGTCGAGAACGTGACACTCGCGCCCACTTGAGGAGCGCCAGAACCATCGGTGACCGTCGCGGTCACTGTAGCTTGGTGCGCAGTCGTACTCTTCGCGCCCGCGCAAACAGCCGTTGGGGTGGCGCTCAAGGAAAGCCGCGACTCGACGTCATCATCGAGAATGTTCACGGTGTGAGTATTGTGAATACCAAGCGTGACACCAAGCGAGGGGTTGCTCAACGTGATCTGGAGGTCTTCGGTGGGCTCTACTGTCGTGTCGCTGAGGATTGGGATAGTGATCTCCCTGACCGTCTCTCCGGGCGCGAACTGAACGGTTCCCGTTGTTGACAGGTAGTCCTGCGAGGAAGTTGCTGTGCCATTGCTGGTGGCGTAACTCACCGTCACCGTAGTTGCGACCGGAGCACTGAGTTGCACGCGGATGGTGGCAGAACCCGCGTTTTCGCCCCACCAACTCGAAGCCGACTCGAAAGACACGGTCGTTCCCAGCCCCGTCTGCGCTATGGTAGCGGAGCCCCAGCCCAGTAGAGCCACCACCGCGAAAGCGAATCGCAGGGTTGCCTGACACCGACCACTGTTGCGCGGGGAACAGACTCGCATGGCTGCCTCCATCTTCGATACGGGGATACGATCCCGGCACAACCGTGCCAAAGAATGCGTCCTTTGGCGAATTCCGACATCAAACGTCGCTCAGCGAGAGGCACGCCTGTTGCGGGCTTATCCTGCCCTTGGGCAGAAACGAACCATCGCACCTCGTACTCCCGACCCGTGGTCGGGTATCCCATAATCGTTGGAGTTGCCCCTTTGGTCGCGTGGTTGACACCGCCATTCGAGTTGTCCGCACCACGCTCCTGACAGTTCCCTCCGACGAACGTCCTTTGATTGTCCGGACGCGAAGGACCCTGTCAAGTGATAAAGGACGAAATTTCACAGCTTCCTTGACTGAATATTCGCCTCTGAGTGATATCTACCCCATCACCACGCGCTCAGAACGTACCCGGAATTTCGGGAGCCCGCCGCTTGAAGCCTCTGCCGCGGTGACTGCACCGACACAGCGGGCTTCGCTCATGGCAAAGGCCGGCTTTGCCCCAACGGATGAATCCTGCTTGTTCCCGTAGGAGGCGTTCGCCTCTCGTAGACTGTGTAGGGCCAGTGGCCGCCTTTCAGCGTGACGAACAGGTGTGGGTCTTCGGAGAGCCAAGTCCGGCAGGACTGCCAACCCCTCGCCGTCAAATTCAGGTCGAACCGAGCAGCGACTAGAACGACTTCATGACTCCGCAAATACGCATCTAGTTCCTGACGAGAACGGACTTGTTGTGGCTGGCAGACGCGGAACTGACGTGCTGACCCAAAAAACGGGTACGCCCGAAGATCCAGAACGCAAATGCTACTCACTTGAGGTTGTGCGTTCGCCAGATGACGGAAGAGGCCGCCTGCGAGCATCCGATCATAGTATGTAGCGAACCCGTAGTGCCAGTGACGAGCCAGCAGGGCAATACACAAAGCAAGTCCGCTCACAACAGTTATGCTCAGCGCCACCACCAAGGCCCTGCGAAACCGTGGCCAGTTGTGCGTCATGAGACAGACTATGAGACCGGTCAGAAGGAAATTGATGGCCCATAGCAAAGTGTCTTCGAGGCTACTAACCAGTTCTACTCTCAGTAACCCTTTGAACTGGAAGAGAACTGCCGCGACGAGGAGGGCTTGAAGTATACGAGCTGCGGACAGCACCACGTCGGGATAACTACCACGCAATTGCTCCGACCAAACACGAAACCCGTGGATAACGTCTGAAAGCGTTAAGACAAAAGACAAAACAGCAAGGCTCAAGAAGCACAACCCGTAGCGAATCGGGCAATACATCCAATGCATCTGATTGAGTGTGCCCGGCACATCCTCAACCGCGAACGGAGTTACCAACAGCACAAGGCCCGACGTTACTGTCAAGAACGCGAGCATGGATCGCGCGGCGTGCGCCTCAGAACGCTGCGGTCGCTTGGCCCGTCGGTCCCGTTGGGATCCACTGACGACGAGCCAAGTGAGCGTGATCGGCAGGCTGAAGAGTGCTGCAACATGGCAGGGGCCAGTCATCCCCCAAACTGCATTGAGCGCCAGTTCCAGAAGTTCGATTCGACGATTGCCAAGGAAGGTAGTTGACCAAACGCTGCCGGGATAGACAGGTTCCAAGCCGTCACTCGATCCGGTCACACTGAGTGGGTACAGCGGACTTCCGCTGGTCACCCAGTTTCGCACGTACCAGTATCCGCCGAAGGTCAACACCCCGAGTAACCCTAAGATAGCTGCGCGTGCCGCGGTCCGGTAGCCCCAGCGCCGGAGAATGAGCAGCGAAGCGGCAGTTGCGAGCACAACGACGTAACCGAGGGCGTAGTACTTGACCCCAGACAACAGCCCCAATGAAATGACGCCGAAGAAGAGGTCCGCGGCGCTGCCCCGTGCGGTGTAGCGTAGTGTGTACGCAAGGCACGCCAGAAAGAGGGCCACCACTGCTACGTCGTTCTCGGTATCGATCAACTGCTTGAAAACCACGAAGTTTGTTACCACTGACAATCCGGCGACATGCCGGAAGAATTCCGACAAACCGAGTTGGCGGCCAAGCTCGACCGAAGCACAAGCCAGAAGTACGGTGGCTGGCAGGTTCGTCAGCGCGTAGTGGAAGTCGCCAGAGAACGGGGCGACTAACCAAAGTGTCACCAATTCGTTATTCCCGGGGTCGCTCCACCGGAGGCCCGCCGGGGCGTACAGGCTGCGAGCTTGGAGCCAGTGATCGACCAGTGGTAGGTGGTACATCAGGGTGTCCCAGTCGTCGGGGAACCTGAGAAGCCCCCCGGAAACAACGTGACCGGACCAGAATGCGAACCATACTACCCAAACGGCATTCCAAAGCCACCGCGTCGCGCCCGAAGCCGGTTCGTTGGGTGGGGCGTGGAGTTCTCCTTCCGTGGCGGCAGGCGCACGGAACCTCCTGAGCACAATAACGAGGGTCAGCCCCGCGGCACCGGTGACGCTGGCAAGAAGTGCAGCGGGCCAAAGCGCTCCTGTCGCTCCGAGGATCGTGCTGACCCCCACGATGTTGGCCCAAGCGAAGACAATGGTGTGCCCAATCTTGGTCAGAAACGTATCTCGCAAGAACAGCCTCGCTGCTGTCACCCACCCAGCCGCAGCGAGAAATGCAGTAGCGGCGAGCCAGAGAACGGCGATCACAGTATCCGGTAGAGGGGCCACAACTTATTCTCACTCGGCCCGACTATTTTGCGACAACCTAACGCACCAGCAGGTCGTCAGTTTACGGATCAACTGCGAAGTGATGTGAAAAATCCGCGAGGTCTCGTAAGGCGGGACTGCAGCAGTGAGTGCGGGCATTCTCGGCGACTTGACAGCGGCCACCGGGTGTGGCACGCCGAACCCGGTCACTAACCGAGTTCCCCCATGCGCTCCGCTCACGCGCCCAAACGCGACCGCCTCGCCGCCCTGCGCGCCCGCTGGCACGCCGAACCGCTCCCGGCACCGGGCGCGCCGACGACCGCTCACGCGGTCGTCACAGATCCGCGCGTGTTTGGCACGTTCACCCGCTACCGCGACGAACGCGAGGCTCGACCTGACGCCCGAACAGGCCGAGGCGTGCGATCACAGCGCGAACGAGCGGTTCGGGTGCGCCGTGCCCGCGGTGCTGAAGCGCGGGTGGTTCGTCTTGGACACGCTCCTACGCGACGCCGAGACCGAAGCGGTTCACTACGCCCAGCGGCTCGCTGGGTCGAGTGGCGATCTGGATTCGCGAGCCGAATGGGAAGAGCACCGCGTGGAGTACGCGGCGCGGCTGAGTGCCGCTCTGGGGTTGGTCGGGGCGCTGGCAACCTAACAACTGGGCGTGACCCTGCCACTCGCCGGGGGCACCCGCCCGCGCCGCTGAACGTGACGCGCAGAGCGGCCGTCGGGTTACGTCAATCCGCAGCAGTGATCGTGTCCGCGGGTTCGGCGCGGCGCACGAGCAGGCTGTACCCGTCGCACTCCACGACCAGCGGGTCGCCCGGCCGCAGGCCCAACTCGGCGCGGAACGCCGCGGGCACACTCACGCACCCGTCTTGATCCAATGTCACTCGCTCACGACGCACCCGCACCTCCGCGATCCGTTCGCGCGAACGGTGACACAGACCGAACGTCCTGTCAACAGCGGGCGACACCGCGGCACCGCACGGTGACGCCCGAACGACTTCTCGGAATTCGAGTACGAGTGCCCGAAATCAGTTGCCACCGGCTTTGTTGGGCGGGCCTTTGAGCGCCTCGCCGAGCGCTTTCTTCTGGCCCTCGTCCGGCGCGCCCGATTTCACCGGCCCGCCGACCGCGAGCGACTCGGCCTCACCGTCGGCTTTCGCGAGCGTCTGGTACACGACGTGGTACTCGCCGCCGGTGCGGACGAGGATCAGTCGCAGCACCGGGCGCGGGGCGACGGCCGGGTCGAAGGTGCTCAGAGTGAGCACCTTCGAAGGGAGTGCGACCGACCCGTTGGCCGCGATCTTCCGCACCGTCACGACCCGATCGCCCAACCCCGAAGCGAGCGGAACCGGCTCGAAGTGCCCGCTCCCGTTCGGGAACAGGAACACGGTCGCGTTGCCGAGGGCGTTGCTCGCCCGGATTTCGACGCGCTCCCCGGTGGCGTTCACCACTTGGAGCGCCGTCGCCCCGGACCCCTTCGCCGGCTCGTCCGCCCGCGCCCCGACCGCGGGCGTGACGAACAAACCGACCGTGCACGCGAACCGACACACCCACTGGCGACCCGTCATCCCACACCCCTCCGTTCCCGTACCGCGCTCCGAACAATCGGCCCGGTGCGGGAGCGCACCGCACGCGCGCCGGTCCGGTGCCGACCCGTGGGCCGCTGGGCCGTTCCCTTTCCCACCGCCGGACGTTACAATCGGTTAACGCGTCACAATCGACCGGCGGACACCATTTCGCGACATTCGCGGACCTCTTGCACGAGGTGCACGTTGGAACCGAACGCCCAGTTCCGCGACCTTGTCGCGCGCGTGCGCGACGGCGACGAGGACGCAGCGACCGAACTCGTTCGACAGTACGAACCCGAGGTCCGACGCCTGATCCGCGTCCGGCTGACCGACCCGAAACTGCGCGTAGCCGCGGATTCGGCGGACATTTCTCAGTCCGTTCTCCGCGTCTTCTTCGTTAAGGTGGCAGCCGGCGCGTACGACCTCAACGAGCCCGACTGCCTGATTCGGCTCTTGGCCCGCATGATCCGGAACAAGGTGCTCGACGTCGCGCGCCGCCCGGCCGTGCGCCGCAGTCGCGCGCTCGCCCGCGAGGCGTTCGAGACCGTACCCGACTGCGCAGAAAGCCCCAGTCAGGTGCTGGTGGGCGCGGAACTGCTCGCCGAGGTCCGCAAGCGCCTGTCGCCAGACGAACTCGCACTGGCCGAGCGGCGGCGCGACGGGGCCAGTTGGCAGGAGATCGCCGCCGCCGTCGGCGGCACACCCGACGCCGCCCGCAAGCAGTTGAGCCGCGCGATCCAAAGAGTGTTCCGAGAACTCGGAATCGATCAGGTGCCCGATGATTGAGAACGAGGTGCTGGCCCGAATTCGAGAGGACCAGCGTCGGTGCCGGGCGGCCGACGCGCTGAGGCCCGTCGAAGCGTACCTAGCCCTTCACCCCGAGTTGGCCGACGACGAGGAAGCGGTCCTCGACCTGATTTACAGCGAGGTGCTCCTCCGGGAGGAGTTCGGCGAACGGGTGACCGCCGCCGAGTACCTCACGCGGTTCCCGGCCCGCGCGGCGGCACTCGCCCGCCAGTTCGAGTTCCACGAACTGATCCGATCCGGCTCGTCGGTGTCCGAAGACACCCCGCTCGAACCCGTCCGATCAACCGCCGCCACCGTCCCGGACTCGAACCCGTTGCCCGGCTACCGCCTCGGCCGCCTCCTCGGACAGGGCAGCTGGGGGCTCGTGTACGAGGCGACCCAAGTCGCCGTCAACCGCCGCGTGGCCGTCAAGGTGTCGCGCGACGCCGGTGCGACCGTGCTCCGCGAGGCGCGGGCGGCGGGCCGATTGAACTCGCCCCACATCGTGCAGGTCCACGACGCCCTCGAAGCGGGCGGGCGCGTGTACCTGATTATGGAGTTGGTCGATGGGTACCCGCTGTCGGCGCGCGCGACCGCGCGACTGCCCACCCCCGAAGCGGCCCGTGTGGTCCTCGGGGCGGCCCGCGGGGTCGGCGTCGCACACCGGGCCGGGATCGTCCACCGCGACCTGAAGCCCGCGAACGTCCTCCTCGCCGCCGACGACACCCCGAAAGTCACAGACTTCGGGTTGGCCCGGTGGACCGACGCGCCCAGCAGCTTCGCCCCCCGCGACGCGCTCGTGGGCACGGCGGGGTACATGGCCCCCGAACAGGCCAGCGGCGCGGGGGCGGGCCCGCCGGCCGACGTGTGGGCCCTCGGGGTGATCCTGCACGAGTTGGTGACCGGCGAACTACCGTTCCGCGGAGAGGGGCTCGTCGACACGGTCCTCAAGGCTACATCCGAACCGACGCCGGCCGTGCCGGCCCTTGATCCCGGTTTGGACGCCATCCGTCGCACGTGTCTGGAGAAGAACCCGGCGGATCGGTACCCCAGCGCGAACGAACTGGCAGTCGATCTTGAGCGCTGGTTCCGAGGCGAGCGCCCGGTTGCGCGGCGGGCGGGTCCGGTGCGGCGGATCGTCGGCGGCGTCGCTCGCCGTCCCGTGGTTGCGACGGGACTGCTCGCTGGGGTGCTCGTCGCGGCGGTCGGTGGAAGTGTTCTGGTGTACCACCGGTTCACGGACCCCGCGCTCCGAACGGCGCGCGCGCTGCGCCGGGGCGAACCGGTCACGCTGGTCGGGGCGAGCGGCACGCCCGCGTGGCACCGCTGGCAGGTGGCGGCGAGCGAACTGGCGGAACTCGAAGACGGCAGCGGCTGCGCGTGGTTCCGGGCGCCGCAACTCTCCCTGCTCGAACTGTGTGCGGACCCGCAGTGCGACCGCTACCGGCTGACGGCCGAATTGCGCCACTTGGACTCTCCGAATCGGGACGGTTCGGTCGGCGTGTTCGTCGGGTCCGAACCGGTCGCCCTCTCGAACGGCGGGCGCGGACACCGGTGGCTCGGCGCGGAGTACAGCGACCTCCCGGACCGCGGCTTGGCGCGCCGCCCGCGGGAGCGCCGGGTGGAGTGCCTCGACTGTCTGGCGTTCGCCCACCCCGACGGCACGGTCGACGTGTCGCGCCCCGGGGAATCATGGTTCTACCCAGCCCCGAACACCGCCGTGCGGCTGCCCCCGTGGCGGCGGTTCACGCTCACGGTCGGCCCCGACGCGGTGCGCGTCGACTGGTGCGACCCCGACTCCGACCGCTGGCCTTCCCCGGACGCCACGCAAGCGGTCGCGGGGGGCGCGACTCGCGCCGCCATTTGGCCCCTGCCCGCGCTTCCCGCGTTCCGCACGGCTGAGCGGCGGACCGCATTCCACCTGTCCGACCTGCGCAAGCGCTGGCCCGGTGTCGATCTTCCGGCCCCCGTCTGGTCGTCGCGCCGCCCGTGCGGCGTGTACGCTCGACGGGCCAGCGTCGCCGTCCGCAACGTCGTACTCGAACCGCTGAGTGAGTAACCCTTTCCCCGTTCGGAGTCTGTCACATGCCAGTCAGCGTCGACATCACCGACCCGGTCAGCAACCAGACGGTCGGAACGAACGTGACCGTCCTCGGCTCGTACAGCGGGGCCGACGGGAGCCCGTTCGTGATCCTGTGCCAAATGTGCAACCCGGCCCTCAACGTCAACGAAGTCAAACTCGCCACACTCGACACGCAAGAGGGCACGTGGGAGGCGAGTTTCAGCGGACTGCCGGTGTCGACGGGGCCCGGCGGGGGCAGTTATACCGTCTCCGCGTGGGCCGCCACCGCGGTGCCCCAAGTGCTCCCGGCGTGCCCGGTCCCGATCGACTCGGGTGCGCTCTCCGAACCCGTCCTGAAGGCGAACCCGGTGTTCGGGGTGGAGGTCTCGGCGGACCCGCTCATCTGGCTCGACACGCCCCCGGCAGTCGCCGTGACGCGGGAGGAGGCACCCAACAAGACGGTTCTCGTCACCGTCACCGGGAAGTACCGGGACGGACACGGGCTCGCCAACGGGTACGTGGTGACCGCCTACTCGACCCGGTGCGGCGCGCCCGCGAGCACACAGGGCCGACTGCGCGCCATGAGCCACGGGTGCTGGGAGTACACCCTCCGAATTCCGGCGAAAGGGACGTGCGCCACGGTACACGTCGAACTGTGCCGCGCCAACGGCTGTGACGGTGCCGGCCCACCGCTCGCGAAGGTGGTGGCGCGGATCGTCGTTTGACCCCTAGTGCCCGATCCGCGGTCACCTCGGTGGCAGACGTGGGATATCCAATCGCTACAGTTCGCCCAATTTCTCAATCTCGTGTCCGATCCGGGGCACGGCCGCGTTAGTTGAGTGGTCGGGGCTGTCGTTCGTCGCCCCGACCGGCCGTCCGGCCAACTCTGTACTTCTGGGAGTTGCTCATGCTCGTCCGCACCACCGCCCTGTGCGCGTTGGCGTCCCTCGCTCTCGCGCTCTCCGCCACCCCGTCCGAAGCGTGCCACCGCCGCGCGGCCGTCGCGTGCGTGTGCTACCCGATTCACCCGTGCCCGCCCGCCCACGGCTGCTGCGTCTACTCCGTGTCGGAACCGCCGGAACCGCTCGGCGGTCCGTTCAAACCGCTGCTGCGCGGGGCGAAACTGGGGCACGGGGTGATCGTTCAAGTGGACTGGCCCTCGGGCACCAACCCCGCCCCGCTCGACGTGTTCGTGGTGACCACGACCGGGACCGGCGATTTCGCCTACGAGGGCTGGAACAAGAAGGTTCTGTCCCCGGGTATGCCGGGCGGGCCCGTTCGCTATTCATTCTTCCTGTGTCCGACCAAAAGGGGTAACGCGACCGTTGAGGTGAGCTTCGTGATGTCGGACAAGACCATCAAGACGGTGCCGTTCGCGTTCGACGTGAAGTGACGCCGCGACGACGGACACACACGACGCCACCCCGCCAGTCAACACACTGGCGGGGTGGTCCCTTTTGCTGCCCGTGGCGGCCTCGCCCCACAATTCCCACACGAGAGATTCTGTACCGGGTACAGAATGCGTTGAATCGGAACGCGAATCGCGCTATTCTGTACCACGTCGTGGCACCGTCAGGGGCGCGAGTGCAGCGAGAAATCCAAGCGAATTGGCAGAGCGAGGCGGGTTCGGGCAAACGTGAACTTAGCGACTGAAAATCGCTAAGTCTGAGTGCGGTCGTGTTCGATATCGGAAGGGCAGCGATTCCTGCCCCCCGCACCAAGTTCCGTACTAAACTCCATTTGAATGGTCTGGGGGTTCTTTTTCAGAACAAGCACGGTTGTCTGCGTTCTCCACTTTACCCGCGACCGCTCTCCCGCTGGGTCGGGCCTGAGCGGCGGCCTTTTTCTTCGCCTTCGCGATGCACTCCTCATCGCATGCATCGAGTGCTCCAAAGAAGCTGTCCGCGTAGTGGCGACCGGTGACGCGGACGTAATCCTCGATCACAAGCGCTGCGAAGACGCAGCCGACGAACAGCGCCGTCGCGACGACGGGCAGCGCCACGTGATCATGCTGGAACGCGTAGGTCACCCAGCAACCGGCGCAACTGGCGCAGGACGTGAGCAGCCAAACGGGTCGCAACCCGGCGAAGTTCCGCATCATGCCGAAGTCAGCGTTGTGCATGTCCAGCCGCTCGGCCAGTTTGTTACCTGCGAATACCCGCGTGCGCAGTTCGGCCACCGCGTCGTTGATAACGCGGCGAACTTCTTCGGGGTCGCCCGCGACGCTGGCGATGTCCAGCCCGGTGAGCCGCTGGATGGCGGCATACCACTTTTCCTTCTTCTGCCTCGACGCCCCGCCGTCGACCGGGTGCAGGCGTAGGTTCGTCGGCGAGTCATGCGGCCACTTCGGGTACAGCTTGGCCTGCACCCGGTTCCCTGCCGCCGACGCGAAGTGCGACAGGTGGGCGACCGCGGCTGCCCCGATCGCCAGACCGCCGCCCGCAGACATGGCGATAAGCCACCCGCTGAGCGGGATGCCCAGCATGATCGCGAGTGGTAGTAGCAACGCGACCGTAATAAGTGCCGGGTAGAACCGGGCGATCCGGCGGTATCGGCTCTCAAGGCTGAACCACGACAACACCTTCTCGGCCTTCCCCGGCTTCGTCGCTTCGTTTCCCATACGTTGTCGTCCCGTGAACTGGGTGAAGGCGGCCCAAATCTGGCTGTCTTTCGATATCTGGGCCGGTTACTTCAATCGCCCGATGAACCACCCGCGGTTGGTCTGGTCGTAGTACGTGTCGTAGTCGCGATCTTCGACGAACGCGCGGGCGAACGGCTCGTGCCGGACGTAGATGTCGAGGCCGCCGGCGGTCACGTCGAGGACCACCGTCCCGCCTTGGTTGTTGGTCACGAACAGTAGGTCGCGGCTGTTCCACTCGTCGTAGGCTAGGTACTCGGATGGCGCATTGCCGAACAAGGTGAGCCGCGGGTTCACCACATCAAGGAACTCGTAGTCGCGACCGGAGTCGCGACCGTGGTGCGGCGCAATGAGGACATCGACGGCGGCCACGTCGTCCCGGTGGTTTGCGAGGATGTGCTCCCACGTCGCGTCGTGCGAATCACCGGAGAACAGGATGCGTTTGTTGCCGGTGCGGTAGAGAACGACGTAGGACGAATCGTTCCAGTCGCCGATTTCGTTTGCTTCATCCACCCGCTCCGGGGTGGGGGCGAGTACGTGCAGGCCATCGCCGCCCCCTTGGCCGCCTTCGCCTTGGTTGAAGTACTGCCCCAGCGCACCCGAGTACAGCGCGAGCCGCTTCGGGTTGGTCTTCGGTTTGCTGTCACGCAGCGAGGTGTAGAACTCCCAGTCGTCGGGGTTGTAGCGCCCGTCGTCGAAGTCATCGAGTTCCTTCGTGTTGTCCGTGTCCCAGAAGTTAGCCGGCTTGAACACCTCGAAGAAGTGTTTGATCCCGTCGAGGTGGTCCATGTCGGGGTGCGTCGAGATGAAGCGAAACACCGAGGTGATGCCACGTTCCAGCATGTACTCAATCGGGTTGTCAGGGTACTCGCTCTGATTGAAGTTGCCATACACCCCAGCCGACTTGGACTGCTCGACTGCATTGGCGAGGATCGATTCGTACATGCTGAATTTGCGTGCTTTCGCCACGGTTGCCGCAGCCGGTTTCTTCGCCGCACTCACGTCGATGACAGTGTTGTGCCCGGAGAGGTGCTGGATGATGGAGCAGTCGCCGTCGTTCACGTTCAGGAAGTGGACCCGAGGCATTCGAGGAACCTCCGAGGAAGCAAAACGTGACCGCCACCACGTCGGCGCGGCTCACGGAAAAAGCCAACAAGGGAAGGCATTGTGGAAGGGGCGGGGTCGCTGGAAAGTGGGCGGCCGAGACCGTCGATTCCTGATGATTTTCTCCGGGAGGCCGCCACTGTCGAACGCCGAGTCAATGTCGGCTGGGGAAATTTTCAAAAAATTCCTTTCCGGCTTGGTCGCGTTCTATATCTCACCTACCAGTATTCCCTCACTGTGCGTGCATAGTGTTCCGTTCTCGGGTCGCGATTCAATTCACGTGCCAATCTGCGCACGTATTTGTCGATTTTCCATAACAGCACGTTAAGATTGGATTTGCGCCTCTCTACTTTTTTCTTTCACCCTCCTCTATCTTTACACGACTGCCGATTTGACATCGGTCTGACATTTTTCGCGCCGTTTTTGGCAGGCGTTTCGAATTGATCCGCGGAGAGCGAGTGCGCCGGATGTGCCGAGGCGATGTTGTTCCTGTATCGCAAAACGATCTGGCGTGCGCCGGGGTTTGCTGTCGGGTGCGAACTGGCTATTCGCGACCGGCTTTGCTGATGACCCGTCCCTAACAGCTTCAGCCTCTCGCCGCGTGGATCAACCCCCTGATCTGATTCGAGAAGAGCCACGGCAGTTCTTTGTCGCGGTGGCACGAAGCAAGGCCAAGCGACAGTCATTTACAGCGTTGTGGCAGAGAAGTGGCAGAGAATTCGCAACAAACCACGTCAATCCGCGCCAAAATAGACTGTTGGCGAGTTACTTGGAGGTTCATACTTCCCCAGCGCGTTTGTCAAGAAGCCCCAGAGCAGTTTGCTGCGCCACGGTGCTTGCGAGCATCCCGCTACGGAACCGAAGGTCGCATCCCTTCCCTTTAGCCGCTCACTTCCAATTCGAGAGACTCGCTCGTCTCGTTTGGCTAACCGGCCGGTGGCCGATCAAGCAGTTCCAAGGTCGCTGGCTCGCGCGTCTCGCGCAGTTTGATCCGGGCAATGAGAAATTCGCTCGTCGCAACAGCGGCGGGTGTTGGAATCGATCGCTTGCCGACACCAAATGGTGCCGCAGTGGAGGCATCAATACTCGCCCGGTGTGAGGCGACTGCTTTGGGGTCAGTGCCGTTTCTGGGATCAGTTGCTCATCCACGCCGTGTACACTCGGAAGTTATTTGCGAACAGTTCGTCCAACATCTCACCATCTTCCGTTTCCCACGGGCTCCACGCCAGTTGACCAGCGGAAATACGCCCCCTCTGGCGGCGCACTGTTTTCGAGAACGGGGTGGCGTCGATGAACGTGCTCGCATTGAACAGCGAGCGAATTTCATCGCGGTATTGCGTCCCGCCTACCGCGATGACGTGCAATTCCCGGTTGATCGCCTGTTGGACACAAGCCAGCCGCCCGATCGCGTCGAGCCCGTCCATGCGGATTTTGTAACCCGTTTGAAATTCAAAAGCGACGCGCTTGACTTCTGGGTTGCGTTTCAGCCACTCGCGCCAGAAATCCCAGTCTTGCGGATCGACCACACTGAGGTGAGGGATGACGTTCAGGCCTGCGGCATCCATGTCGCGCGCACACATCAGGTGCCGCATCCGGTTGCCGAGGATCTCGGTTCGCGGCACCCCGCGCAAGTGCGAGAAGTTCGGCGCGATCACCGCATCGATCCCGAGGGTAGCGAGTTGGCAAGGAATGTCGTCCTGAACCCAGTATTCCCACAACTTCTCGATTTCGTTGTCCTGCTGGATGCAGTTGAGCGCGATCTTCGTTTGCGGCGACAGCAGGAGGCGATGCCGCAGGTCAGTCGCGTTTGACGCCACCAGTTCCATGTGACCGCTCCGAATCCGAAGTACCTCCTTCGGCGGGATCGCGACGAAGGGAATGTTCAGCGGTTCGGTGTGGAGCGAGTGATGGAGCACTGACGGGATGTACTCCGGCATTGCGAGCTTCCGCTGAGCAAGAGCCGGAAGATCGTTGAATCGGAGTCCTTCGACCTCGTTGAGCATCTGGATGTATCGAGAGTTCGCGGGGCAAAGATAGTTACATTCGGCTTTGCCTCCGCAGCAGTGCTTCTCAAAACAGGTGTTCCAGAACAGGCCCTCGCGGTCGTGATACCCGCCGCACGGTTCGATCCAATAGCACTCCTTGCACGAACTGATCACCGGCAGCGAAACCTTTCGCTGCACCTCCGCCACGTTCGCCATGTGATGTTACTCCGGGATGACTTGAACGCGAGCATCGCCGACAACCGGCACGACAATCGTCACGGTGAGTGAAACGGCGCAGAGCTGGTTCTGGCGGAGCGCCTCGGCCAACACGCGGCCGGACTCGTCGCGAATGACGCCGACCTGCCTGCCCTCGCAGTTCGTGACCACGAAGTGGGCTGAGGCGTCAGGCGAGAGCACGGCGTGGACCTTTTGGCCCGCGGCCAAACATTCGCCGTTCGAAGCGACGACCGTGTAGGTCTGCTTCAGCGCGTCGTTTTGCTCGAACAGCGAACGCATTCGCGATGCGGGAGCCTCACGTTGCATCCGCCGCCGGTAATTTGCGATCTGGGATTCCTGAACTTGCTGCCCCATCGAAGTTGACCTCCAACACGGTCGTGTAGACCTGCTCGCGCCCGCGCGTCGTCCTGCGCACCAACCGTTTCGTGTGCAAATCCTTCAGCCGGTTGCTCCAAGCCGTCGCCCCGATGTTCTCGGTGGTGAACAGCCGCTTCAGACCCGCCCCCGTCACCTCACGGTGCTTCTGCACGGCTTGAAGAGTTTCGACCAAGATCGGGTCGAGGGTGCCGATGAGTTTCGCGCGCCCATCCGCTTCCACCGCCATGAACACCGCGCAGGCGCGGTTGGCGACCAACTCGAACTCATCTTCCCAGCGCTTTTCGTTTCCCAAGATTCCGGCGAAGACCGGGTAAAGATCGGTTTCGGGCGCTGCCGACCAAGTCAACAGGGGAAGCGCCGTCGCCGCAATCCACGAGGCGGACACGTCCTCGATGCCGGAAAAATCAACCGAAACAACTCCGCTCGGGCGGACCCCGCTCAAGGCCGCACACAGCAGCCCGAAGTGTTGCCGACCGTCAAGTTTCCCTCGCAAGGGCGACCCGAGGGTCTGCCGAAGAGAGATTGAACCTTCCATCTCACCTCCGTCACCGATTCCAGTGACATTATTTCCGAACGCCATTTCCTAGACAAGGGCAAGTTGCGGATTTTGGGCCATTTCAGAGGAGCGGAGCGGCGGAAATAGGGTGGGTAGACTTGCGGCAGCACATCGTAACTTGAAATCCTGCTAGCAGTTCGGGAAATGTCTCTTCGCCGAGATCGGCTTCAAAATTCTGCCCGTCCATTGTGATGCAAACGCTCCCGGTTCGGAACCGGAGCGTTCCGTTCTGGCTCGCGAGTGCGCGGAACAGGTTGCGAAAGCCG
Source organism: Gemmata sp. (assembly GCA_022843445.1). GTDB lineage: Bacteria > Planctomycetota > Planctomycetia > Gemmatales > Gemmataceae > Gemmata. Next base: position 29,080 of record JALHNS010000008.1, on the reverse strand, counting down.
AAGCCGTTCCCGGTTCCTAATCGGCTCACGCCCTCGTGAAGGGCGAGTCGAAGCGCGTCGCGTGGGTGCTGAAGGTTCTGGTAGTCGAAGTTCGTCCGAAGGCTACCCAGCACACCGCGCCCCAAGTCGGCAACGGTAAAGAGCACGGCGGTTTCCAACATCCGGTACCCAACGAGAAGGCCGACCGGGGACTCCGCGTGCAGAATTACGTTCTCGGTCATCGCGGTCATGGCGAGCTGCATACTGCTTTGCGTCGCGCGAAGTCCGATTGCTTCCGCGGCTCGTGCCCAACGTGTCTCGAACAACCGGTAGTCGTGACCTTCGTACTCGGCCTCGGTGTTCAAGACGAAGAATTCGGCTTCGCTAGGATTCACGCTCCCATTCGTCGGTGACCAGCCCGAGGTTCGAAGACCGAACGGGCAGGCCACCTGTGAAAGCGCCCGCCCGAGAGGCGAAGTGCGAACCGGCGGGGGCAGCGGCGGCAACTGAAGGCTTTGTGCCGTTGAATGGCGAAGGCAGAGGTATTCGATCAACCCCGGCAGCGTAGCATCGGCGAGGCCGGAGACGGTCGTCTCCACCAAATCGGTTCGTCCGCGGACGGCGGCGGAGTGCAGGCCCTCGACGACGGCAACGGTGAGGAGCGATCCCGAAGGGGCAGTTGTGTTCATGGCCGAAGGGTTAGTGCGCTGAATCTGGCGGGATTAGTAACAATAACTAATGATCGGCTCGCACGCAGCAGAAATGAAGGCGAGTGGCAGAAATCGTTAAAGAAGCTCGAGCCTGTGGCAGAGTGGTAACCCCCGCTCCGGCTCCTCCTCTGGCTCAAGCGGCGGGTGTGAAGACCGAAGCCCGCGCTTTTGCCGCCTCCGCGCGCCGCGTGCGGGCGTCCTCGACGGACGAAATACCCCGCACACGGCACACTCCGACGGCGACGGCGCGAAAGGGCAGCTGCAGGCATTGAAATGCGAAGATCAATGCGACAGGAGCAGCCAACCACGTTGCTGATTTTCAATCAAGAAGATTCAGCAGGCCAGCCACCTGAGCTGCGTCCAGCATCGCGATTCGCAGTTGCGCTTTGGCGATTAGCTCGACGGGGCTGAGTCCTTGGGATGTGCTCGCGTGGTAGATCCGGTCAAACGCGGCGCCAACGATCGGCGCGGCGGCTCGAACACCAGCTTCCAGAGCGATAAAGTCTGTTCGCGCGCCGTGAGCCACGAGGTTTCGAAGCCGATAGAGGCGTCTTAAGGCGCATTCGATGTACTGGTTGATTCGCTTGAGTGTCGTGACCGGATCATTCAACAGTTGAACCATACGCTTCGCACCGGCGGCATCTTCCACCCGGCCGAATGTAGGTAGCGGCGCCGTCTGGAGTCGCGCCATGATTTTCTCGCACCGCTCTTTGTTGTTCGCAGCGCTCTTAATTTCCACGGCGAGCGCGTCCTTATTCGACTTTGCGTAGGAGTACGCAAGCGTTGTCAACTCCGCCCTGACGAACGAGGCTGTTACCAAGGCTGCTATTCGAACTGCGGTTTCGATCCGGTCAGCGTCTTCTGCTGGCCCCATGGCAAGCGACTCGACCGCCGCCCAACCGCTGGTGACCGCAGCCGAAGAAGGGCCGTGGTGAAGTTCGGCGAGCAATGCGATCGACCGCTCAATATTCGGGATGCTATCATCGGTGGAATAAATCTTGTCCTGCCGTCCGATCGAAGCCACCTCAACCCCGCGCGATTGCGGATCAATGGACGCTTTCTGGGGTGAACCCGAAAGCCAAAAGTACCCGAGAGACACGATTGGCAGTCTGGCGCTCAGCATCGCGCGATCGCGGATCACCGCGAACCGGGCTGCAGCGGTGTGCTCCGCCGCGGGGCGATCCCGAGCCGTCACCTTGAACGTGACAGCTCCGCTGACGCGCTCATTTGCCTCAAAGTCCGGAATCGCGTTCGTGTTCATCCACCCAACGAGTGCGGCACCGTGCATCCAGCCCGGTGAGTTCGTTTTTTTGCTGTCCGGCGCCGAACTAACCGGGAAGACGGCCTCGTATTCGGTGTTCGGCTGGTTGGCGAGGGTTTGCAAATCAAGGATCAGGTCACTTGCTCTGGTGATGGTCGAGGCGGGTTTCAGCACTGCGTCACGGATTCTGTCGGCTACGCACTGTCGGCTGTGGCCTCGATTCAACAGGTGGCTGACGACACTCCGAGCGCACTGCTCTATAACCGCGTCGGCTACCCCAGCGTTGATGGACGTCGCCCAACGCGGCAGGTATTGCGAGTCCAGATCCTGCACGACTTGATCGATTGTCGCTGCCGATAACGAGCCGGGAGTGACAACGGCTTTTCCATTCTGCAAAGCAGTCTGCAGGTGTTTTCGGGCGACGGCATCTCCGAGCCCCGGATCTTTTCCGAGAAGCACGGCCGTGGTGTGCTGCAGATTCGTGAGAGAAGCGTCCGACAGAATGCCGTCTCGGCGCACTTTTGCAGCTTCGAGCACTTCGCGCAAAGCTGTCTGAGCCGACACCGACCATAGGGCACGATTCCAAGCACTTGGCGGCCGGCAAAGCTCGCGCATCCGGATGGCTAAAACCAGTTCGTTGTCCTTGACTGTTGGCATGGTTCGTATTATCTTACACTACCAACCTAAGGGGCGACCCCGTGTGCAAATGGCCTTGGCCATTCAAACGCTGCTAGCCCCACGAAATGCGTGAGGGGCGGGAATTTCGATTCCCGCCCCTTCTTTTTTTCCCCAACCGCTTGCCTGAGCACATCTTACGCTCCGAATGCTTCGAGGGCTGCTCGTTCCCTCTGCGACATCCCCCTCGAAACTGCGGAAAATTAGCATTTCTCCAACCAACTTTGCACACGCCGTCGGCGAATTCGCCTTTGGCGAAAACCACAAGAAGGAACTGGTTGACAGGCGAACGAACCCGACGCCTATGCGCCGAACAGCCAGCGCTTCCACCGGTCCCAGAAGCCGTCCGGCTGCGCAGGTTCGGAGGCAGTCGGAGGAGGCTGAGGCCCAAGCGGTTCGGTCTTGGTTGCCCTAGGTCCGTAATACTCCGCTTTCGCCCGCGCGTCGGCGGTGCGGCCGGCTTCGATCTGCTCGCGCGACCACCCCCGCGCCCAATACACCCGATTCCGCCGAATCCAGTAGTGGGATCGGCAGGGCAGGTTCCAGTTCCCAACCGACGGATCGAGCGAGACCGTCTCGCCGTCGAAGACCAGCGACCAGTCCATCGGCGACAGGGGCGTGACCACCTCCCGCCCGCACCCGCAGCAGCACTTGTGGACGGCGGTCGCGAACTCGATCGACACATAGACCGTCCGCTCTTCGAGCACCTCGGGGATGGCGCAGACGAACCGGTGCGTGAGAACGATCTCCGGCGTCATACCCGGTCCTCTCCATTGAGCATGTGGCAGTCGGTCGTGTATGTGCTGTGGTGCTCCCGGTCGAGGTCCCGGTAGAACCCGGCGTATTTCTTCCAGCGGCCGACCGCGAGCGCCGCGTTCAGCGCGTTCAGGTCGGCGATCTGAATGTTGCTGGAGTAGTCGTCTTCGCCGCCCTCGGCGAACGAGATTCGGACTGGCACATGGTCGTTCTTCGCCGGCGTGACCATCGTGACCCGTAGGATTCCGCCCAATTGTCCGTCTACGAGTTCGACGCCCATCCCCACATCGACGAACGGCACGCCCCACGCGACGAGCGGCTCCACGATTTGCTTCTTGTCCGCGCCGCGGTCGAGGCAGAGGAACACGAATCCCATCTCGCGCAGTTCGGAGACGTTTGAGCCATCGACGAAGTACTGGTGCGGGACGATGCCGCGGTGCATTCGGGAGTAGATGCCAGCGAAGTAATCCACCTTGAACGGCTTCTCACCGAGTTGCGCCAACGTCGGCGCGCCGGGGCTCCGGAAGGCGTTGTGGTTGAACAGCCGATCCCGGTCGAACAGGTGGATCGCGGGCACCGGCGTTTTGGCGACGAGATCCAGCGCGTACGAGCCCGTCCCGCCCAATCCCACAATCGCCACAGGTCCGGCGGCAAGCCTGTTTGTCGCGGCGGAGATGCCGGCCCGGCTGGTCGCGGTGTCGCAGTAGTTGAACACCGACTCGTCCGCCAACTCCGCTACAGGGGAAAAGTCGTTCGCCCGCGCCTCTGGGTCGAGCGCACGGGCCGGGTGCGAGATGATCTCGATGTACCGGACGAACTTCTGGTAGTAGTCGGGGTAACCGCCCGGTGGTTTGTTCGAGAAGGAGTGTTTCACCACCAGACCGTCGCCGAGGTCCTGCCGCTCGCTGCCGTGCTTGATCTGCGCGATCTCGGTCCCGTCTTTGTTGCACGGGTGGTCGCCGGCGAACAGCATGATGTGCGTGCCCGGGGCGGCGGTCACCTCGCCCGCGAGGGTCAACTCGCAGACGAGCGTGCCCCGCGCGACCTCGCACCGGTGGTTGGCGTACGGCACGTTACCCACCAGAACGTGGTTCGACCGCACTTGGACCGCGTACCCCTCGTCGCGCAGCCGCTTCAGGTCGGGGCTAAGACTTACTGGTCGCTGTGACATTGAAGATCATCCCGTTTTTGATTTTGACAGTGTCGCCCTCGACCATCGTGCCCTCGGCTCCGCGACGGCCCCGCTTGTAGGTGACGGTGTAAATCGTGTTCGCGTCCCCCGGGATGTTGGCCAGCGCCACGATCTCGGCGAACGACACGACCTTGTGATCCACTTCCTTTTCCCGACCGTTCACCGTGATAGTGAACGACTTCTTGTGTGCCGGCGCGCTGTAGAAGTGCTCGTCCTCGTCGAGCCGAACCGACCCCGCGTCGTTCGGGACCGGCTCGTCCTCCTCGTTCCCTTGCGCCTCTTGGTAGAGCGCGTGCCCCGTCGGCACCTTGCCCAAGGCGTACAGCGCCGCGCCACTGGTCGGGGTGGGCGATCGGTACGCGGTCCGGTCGATGTGGATACGAACTTCGTTCTTGTCGTGCATTGCAGTAGCTCCGTGGTTGAGCGGAACGATAATCACCGGGGCGGTGGCGGCCGGCGCGAAGAACTCGGAAACAGCGGACTGGCTGCCGCGTGCGGGGTAGCAGAGGGAGTTGCGAGCGGTTACAGGATGGAGACAGAGGCGCGGACGTGGCCTCCGTAACCGCCGAGGTCCACCACCACATGCCACCGGCCAGCGTGCGGAACGGTGATCGTGACCGGCGATTCGGTGGTGTGCCCACCGAAATAACGGTGAGCGCGACCGGCGCGATAAGCCGAGTAGTTCATGTCGTCGAGGAGCCGGACGTTCGCTTGCCGATCAATTTCCACTCGTACGACCGCACCGTCGTCAGCACGAATCTCCCAGTGTAGATACTTCATGGTTGCACCTGTAAGATGTTGGAGAGACGCGGGCCGGGCCGGCGGGTTTCGCTGAACACCCGGGGCGTTTCGGATCTCGCCTTACAAGTGAGTACCGGCGCGTGTGACAGGTTCGGAAAACGCTCGGTGTGTCACACTCCGACGTAGACGAAGGTGCTATGAGCGAAACAGCCCAAGGCGCGGACGCGCCCGCGCAACCACACACCTTGAACTTCGCCAACTCCTCCGAAGTGGAACTCTTCGAGTGGATGGCGACGGCGGCGGGTCACACGGACAGTCGTGCCGACGACGCGCGAGCGGCGTTTACCGAATTCCACCACCGCCACGCCGGATTCCTGTTCGCGCAGTGTGTGCGACGTTACCAGAGCGCCGCCGAGGACATTGTCGCCGACGCCCTCCTTCGCGTGTACGAAAGATCAGGAAGTTTCGATCTAAACCGAATACGCGGAACTGTGACACAAGCCGACGCCCGCCGGCGCGTTCGCTCTTGGCTCTGCCGAATCGCGCACAACGTCGCAGCCGATTATTTCGCCGCCCGCGCGCGGGAGCCCCAGCTTGTCACAGCGGAGCGTATTACAACTTTGCCGGATGTGACGTGTGTAGACCCTGCGCAAGACGCGCCCGAGGCGAACGCGGAACTCATCGAACGGGTCCGGGAAATCGTCAACGAGTTGCCCGAGCGGGAGCGAGAGATTGCGTGGATCATCGCCCACCGCTGGAACCGCGACAACGAGCAGAACCGCTGGTCGCCTGAGGACTACGACGCGATCGGCGAGCAGTTCGGTCTGACGCGCGAGAACATCCGGCAGATTCGCTCCCGACTCATCAAGAAATTGCGGGCGCTTCTCACTCCCGCGCTCGGGGGGAGCGGCACCGCCGCGTGAACTATGCCAACTCAAAAACCGAAGCCGAAGGCCGCGCCAGAACTCAGTGAGAAGGACGCCGAGTGCCTGATCTACGAGGCGCTCAAGCGTGAGGGCAAGTTCCTCCCCCAAACGCCCGCAGAGGTCGCGGTCGCCGAGGCCGAACTCGGCGATGCGGAGGTCGAGCTACCGCCTGCCCTTCGGGATCCACTGGCGCTCCTTGCGCGGAAGTCGCCGAGCGCAGCCCCCCTACGGACCGTGATGCCGGACGCGTCGGCGGTCGAGAACATGGCGTGCGCGGCCAAGAACGGCTCCGACATCCCGCCCGACGTGCTCGCGCAGATGGACGCGGACGAGGCACAGGCGGACATCGACAAGGAACCCGAGGATGGCAAGAAGTGACCCAGTGCGCGGGTACCTGTCTTCAGCGCAGAAAGCGGAACTGGCGGAACTGGCCGAGGCAGTTCTCGACGAACACTCCGACGGGGTGGGCCCGGTGGACCCGGCACGCATCATCCGGGCCAAGGGGCTTCGGCTCGTCTTCGGCGACTATCGCGAGGCGTTCGACGGCTTGCTCCGTCACCGGAGCGGTCGGTTCACGGTCTTTTGCAACCTAACGCGCGTCGAGACGAATACGTCGCCCCGAGCCCGGTTCGTTCTGTGCCACGAACTGGGGCACTTCTTTATCCCGAACCACCGCAATGCGCTCCGCTCCGGTCTCGCGCCGCATCATCCGTCGTTTTGCGAGTACGAGTCAAAGTTGTTCGTCGAGCAGCAGGCAGACTGCTTCGCCTCGAACCTGCTCTTGCCGCGCTCCCAATTCCTGACCGAGGCGCGGAAGAAGGGGACGCGCGACGGCCTGAAAACGATCCTCGCACTCGCTCGCCTGTTCGGTACTTCGGTGACGGCGGCGGCGATCCGCTACGCCACGCTCGGTGCCTCGCCGTGCGTCGTCATCAAGTGGAACCCGAACCGGTACGGGTGGAAGTGGCTGTCGGAAGACGCGTATGCTGCGGGTTACCGAAAGACCATCGAGGATCCGGCTGCGGTGCTCGAGGGGTCCGCGACCGCGGCCGCGTTCGGCGCGTCGAAGCCACCTGCAGAAGGGTATTTCAAGCAGGCGACGACCGCGGCGTTCTGGTTCCCGTTCGTCAAGCCCGGTTCCAACAAGGATGTGATCCTTCACGAACACGCGATGCCGCTCGGTCGCTTCGGCGCGTTGACCTTTCTATACCCCCTCGATGGTGCCCTTCCCTGAGCCGATGGGTATCAGCGACCACGTTGTCCCGTCGGGGACAAACACGAGAGCATCGGGATGTGTTGAAGTCGATGACGAACGGGAAGGGTCGTCGAAGAAACAAAGAAGAGCCTGATGAACCTTCATCTTGTGGCTTCCGGGAGACATGCTGAGAGCGCGTTACTGGCGTTCACAAGTGATCCCACAATGCCAAAGTTGAACCCCTCGCCGACCCTGCGCAAGCGGTGTCGAGTTGATTCAGAATAACCGGGCAGTTTTGAGTCGCGGTGGGAAGGGAGCAGGGTTCGACGCATACAATCGGGAAAAATGGCAAGGGAGTGGCAGAGAATTCGCAGCAAAACACGCTAACCGAGCCCGAGCCCGCGCCCTTCTTGTGAAGGGTACGGGCCTATTTGTGTCGAAGCCGTGGCCGGGTGCAGACGGGGTCGTGGCCGCACACGCCTTCTACGGAGCCTTCGGCGAGAACCTCTTGAGTTCTGCCGTACACCAGCGCATCAATCGATCCTCGGTATACTCGCGGATCGGTCCCGAAAACGCTTGCGGGCTGGGCTTGAGAAAGGCCGCCGGATCGATGTCGGCCCCGCGTCCGCTGCGCATTGCGTGCTGCAACGCCGCGATGCGCGCCTTGCTGAGAACCTCTTGGATAGCGGCGGACGACCACCGGTCCGTGCGCCCAGACCAACTGGTTCCCTCACGATCTTTCCACTCCAAGAGAAGGGCTTCTCCGAGAATGCGTAACCGATTCACCCGGTCCGTATGCGCCGCTGGCAGGCGCGCCCACTCGTCCGGGAGTGCGCGCTCGTAAATCGCCGCGACCGCGGTGTATCGCAGGAGGAGCTGAGCATCAGTGGGCGCGTCGGTTCCATTCTCGGTCAACACGCGCACGCTTTCCGTGAGGTCGGTGACTTGGCTCGCGGGAAGATCAGGCGAAAAGCGCAACAGCGCCACGGCAACTTGAGCCTCCAGCCCGCGCGCCTTGATGGCTAGGAACGCAGACTTCGACGCGCTCGGCGCGGACCGGGCCCGCTGGGCCGCTCGGTGAGCAAGTGGCAAGGCGTCCAGAATGTCGCCGACCGCGAGGGCGGGCTCGACCAGTCGGGCCCCGACACATGCGGCGTAGTGGAAATTCAGTTCCGCGCACGCGTCCGGGTGCGCGGCCAAGTGCTCTCTCAACCGGCGCTCGTCCCAACCGGCAGTGCGGGTCGGGGTACCCGGAACTGCGTCAGCGAGGGCTCGCGCGGTCGCTCTCAAGGAGCGCAGCGGTGGCAGGTCGATGACACCTTCGAGGTCCGGGTGGGTCCGAACAAGTTCGTCCGTGCGGCTCGCGAGCCGCACGAGTTCCGCCCGCGGTTTCGGATCGCCCCCAAACCCCGGATCGATTGAGCCTTGGAGCAAGGCGTGCTGAGCCGCGAGGACTTCGAACAGGCTGCGATAGTGCTCGGTGTGCTGTACCCCACTGGAACGGAGGCACCCGGCGACGCGGTCCGGGATGCTCGCGCGCTCGTGTGGGGTCTTCGCTTTCAGCAGATCCAGTGCAACGGGGACCAACAGGAGCGGCACATCGCTCGGGCGGGCGGTTGCGACTCGTTCGGCCCAAGCGCGCGTCTCCTCCGAATCCTCAAGCGCGGCAAGGCGGTCGAACAGCCGGGCGCGTTCGTCTTCCCAGTGCTGGCGGTGAGACGCCTCTTGACGCGCGTACGAACCGTACGCGACGGTCGCGGTCGATCCGACGAGGAGAACCGTGGTGGCGAGTAGCAGTTCGCGCGGGTACCGCGCCCAGCACTCGATCGGCCACCCGGTTCGGAGGGCGCGGGGCGCGCGAACCGTGCGCCCGCTCGCGGCGCGGTTGAGGTCGTTCTGCATCTGGCGGACCGTCTGGTACCGGTTCCACCGCGCTTTGCGGAGGCCACAGCGCGCGATTCGGCTCAGGGCGTTGCAGTCGCCTCGGACGCGCGCCCAGTCCGGGCACTCCCGCCGCGCCCTCCCGCGCCAACGCTCGGGATCCGATCCCAACGGAATCGGTGGCTGCCCGGCGGCAAGGGCGGCGTAGAGAACCGCGGCGAGGCCGTACACGTCCGTTCGCACGTCGAGGCACCGCCCCGCGCGCTGTTCGGGGGCCGCGAATCCTAGGGTACCACCATCGCTGAGTTGCCGAAGCGTGCGACCGCGGTCCAACGGAACGGCCCCGTCCCAGTCGATGATCTTCGGAACGCCGTCTGGGGTGAGTACCACGTTACTCGGCTTCAGGTCGCCGTGGAGCCGGCCGGCGCGCACGTGAACGGTGGCGAGTCCGTCGGCGAGTTGAACGAACCAGTCCGTAATGGTCTGCGCGGGCGGCGGCGGGTCGGCGCTCACGCGCGCCGCGAGTGTGGCCGGGCCGACCCACTCGCTGACGATCCAGTAGGCCCCTTCGCGGGCTACCAACCCGTGCTCGATGATCCGCACCACGTTCGTGTGCTGCACCGCCCCGATTGCGTCGGAAGCTTCTCGCAGTTGGCGTACGAGCGTCTCGGACGGTGTCCTGTAGATCTTGATCGCCACCGGGTTGCCGTCCCGATCGGAGCCGCGCCACAGGTCGGCTTCCGTTCCCACCCGGTCCAGTCGTGCGATGAGTCGATACCGCTCGGCCACGGTGCCCGGTGCGCCCCCTTCGGGCGCATGCGCGCGGATCCACTTCGCGTAGTGTGGGTACCGCTCGCAGAGCGTCGCGCGGAACCGCTCGCGCTCGTCCCCGGACAACGCCTCGAGCGTGCGCACGAGACCGGCGGCGAGGTGAACTTGCGGTGCCGAAAGGGGAACAATCGGTGCACCGGTTCGCTTCGGGAGCGTGTTCATAGGAGTAATTGTGTTGCTCGTTCGGCGGCCTCGACCACGTACCCGAGATCGGTTCCGAGGAGCACGGCCACCTCGGCGAGCTCGCGACCCGCGTACTCGTACAGGAGCCAAACCCGACCACCGTCCGCGAGTTCGGTTCGGCGGTCGCGAAACCGCAGATCCCGTTGAAGGGTCTCGCCGCTGACGCGCGAGGGAGACCCCAACACGTCCTGCGCTCCCAACGGTGAGGTGCGATCTTGGACGCAGCGGAGGCGGAGGATCGCTTCGCCGACGGCAGTGTAGAATGCCACGGGTTCAACGGTCCGCGGGGGCGCGTCGAATGTGGTGTCAACGAGGGCGCGCGGGTGGAGGAGTTCTTCGCGCTGTTTGGTCCGATCGTAGTCGGCAAGTTTGCCGGAGAGTTCTGTAACGGCGGCGTCCGCCGTGAACTCAATGCGGGGTACAGGAACGGTCATGTGTCGGAATCAGTTCGGAACCGCTGGAGTTGTTGAACTCCTTTTAGCCTAGTCAATAGCGGCGTCCGACACAAGTTGTGCGCAACCGCGAGGGAGAACAACGATGACCGCAAACGAGTTACTCGCCCGGATCCGAGACGAACCGTCGGACCTGTTGTTTGTCGACAGGTGCAAGCACAGGGATCGCGCCGCGGTTCGGGAGCACCGGCGGGTGCTCGAAACGTGTTTGGACTCGCCCGACGAAACGGTCCGGTGGCGCGGGGCGGCGGCGCTCGCCGGCGCGGTTGGCACCTTCGGCGCGCGCGCCGACGTGGGCGAGGCGGTGCTGCTGAGGGGCTCCCGCGCGGAGTCCGGTTCGAGGCGCGCGGCCTCGATCCGTGCCCTCGGCGGGGTGTCACGCGCGTCGGGCGCGGTCACCGACAGACTGTTGGAACTGCTGCAGGTTCCCGAGCTCGCGGAGGAAGCGGCCTCCGCGCTGGGCCACAGTGGTAACAGTTCTGGGCGCGTTATTGGCGGACTCCTGACCTGCATTCGTGAGCCCCGTTGCGCCCGCGCCCGCCCTAACGCGCTTCGTGCGTTGGGGCAACTCGATCATGGGCGCACGCCCGACGCGCGCGCGGCAATCCGCGCGGGGCTCGCGGACCGCGAAACACACATCCGGGAGAGCGCGATCGCGGGAGTCGCCTGTTTCTGCGAACCCGACCCGTCGGTTGCGCACGCGCTGACCGGCCTGCTGGATGACCCGGCTCTTGCTTCCAGCCACCACTTGATCATCGGGGCGCTCGGCGCGGTCGGGAGGGGGAACGAGGCAGTCGCCGAGGTAGTGGCTCGAGAATCGATTCGTGCCGCCGACGGGAAAGTGCGCAAAGCCTGCGCCCGCGCGCTCGCGGCGACGGGGATCGCCTCACCTGAAGCCGTGGAGGCGGCCGTTCGATTGTTGGAGCGTGTCGATCCCGACGAACCAGAGGTGCGCATGGCTGCGGCACGAGCGCTACAAGCAATCGGGCACGCATCCGCCCGTGCCATCGCGGCCCTGAAACGCGTGGGCGGTTCGGATCGCAACGTGAGTGTCAAACTCGTTGCTCACGAGGCGCTCGATGCTCTTGCTCCCGGGGGCCTGCCTCCCACCGACTCGCAGGGAGTTCCCACGGCCCGGTTCGGTGCGCTGGCTCACCACTACCACGGGTTGATGTCACTTGTTTCAGCCGCACCAGCGGACGCGGCCGAGTTGTGTCGAGTGGTCCTCGGGGACGGTCCCCGTCATGTTCGTCCGGGGGCGGTCGTGCCGCTGTCGGACAACCCGATTAACCGGCTCGCCCAAGTCGCAGAGTCAGATCCCGAATTGCTCGCCCTCAGCCTCACGGAATTGCCCCCTTCGGAGCGCGTGCGCGTGGTTCTCCCGGCGCTGCTTCCCCTCGCCCTCGCCCACCCCAGCCTGCGATCCACCACGAGAGCGGCGCTCGCGAGCGCCCGAACTCTGGCCGAGGCAGACGCCACCGAATGCCTGTGGGAGTTCTTCACTTCGCTTGATAAGAATGACATATTGACATACGTTAAAATTAATGATAGCCTGCGCGGGATGACGACAGCCCATTCGCTCCAGTTGCCCCACCCGGAGGGCACGTGCCCGACACTCGCGTCCCGTGCCGCACCGGCGCGCACGCTCGTCGATCTGCTCAAGGAACGCCGGTCCGTTCACGACCTCCGCGAGTTCCTCCGCGCCTGCGTCGCGCCAACGGCGCGCGAACTGGTCGAGTCCACCGACGAACACGGCAACCCGTGCAGCCCGCTGAACGACTGGATTCGCAGCCAAAAGGCTGATACATGGTCCGAGCGCGTGGCGGTGACTCGGTTCTTGAACGATGTGCTTTCGATCACCGGGTTGGCAGCCCAACACGAGGGGAAAAAGTGCTATTTCACGATGGCGAAGGGTAAGGACTACTCAGAGGGTCGGATCTATCTCGTCCCACGAGGAAGCAACAGAGCGCTCTGCACACGCAGAGCGTTTGCTGACCTGCCGCGGTTGAACATCGCGTCAGCCAGTGAGGACGAAGCGGTGCCAGTCCTCGCATCGTCTTGGGTGAGCCGCTAAGTGTCCTGAGTTGAAGTTCGTTTCCGGTTTCAGCCCCTCGGACTACGAGTGTCGGGAACCCCATCTAGGAATTCCCGATGCCGCGCGGCGCAACCCACGCCGATCGCCCTCACCGACGAGTACACCCAACTCACCGATTGGCCGCGCCGGCCGACCATCGCATAGCGGCTCGCTCGCCTCGCCAAGATCATCTCGGCCGTGACCGTCCGCAATTCGCGCGAGTAATTCGCACAGCCCGGTTGGTCGGGTTGGCCGACATGGCGCGCCGATTACCAAACGTAGGTGCAAGCGATCGACCGCACGCAACCGCTCCAACCACAACTGCCCTAAACGCACCGAGAACGGCAATCACGACTACTGGCGGCACGGCACCATCGCGCTGTTCGCGGCTCTCGTCGTAGCGACCGGCCGGGTGATCGGCACCTGTCACCGGCACCACCAGCATCAGGAGTTCCTCGCATTCCTCGCCCACACGACGCGACTCTTGCGGCTACTGCACACGACGGTGAATTCGGTCATGAAGATAATCCGGGACGCGCAGTGCCCGCGAGTTACAGGATGCTGGCTAAAAATATCACCAGCAACCTTGCAAAGCAGGCGTGGCGCTATATTATGTTTATAGCCAAGGGCATCGCCCGATGTCCCAACGAGGAGAAAGTTCGATGTCGCGTTTTTGGAAGGCCGTTCTGTGCGCCACCCTGCTGATGGTCACTGGTTGCGCCGACACGCCGCCGGCCAAGAAGGAAGACCTGAAACCCGCCCCCGCCGTGAAGCCGCGCCCCTACTAAGCGCGTCGTCTGGCCGAGCAACACCCGAACTCGCCGCTCGCCCTGACTGATCGCCCCCGTGTTTCAGCGCACTCGCTTCGCCCGTCTGGAGAACCCATGACTCGCACCTGCTGCGCCGTGTTCGTGGCGCTCGCTCTCCTCGACCCGTCGGGCCTCGCGGCCCAACCGGAGGTCGGCGGGAAGCACAAACTCGCCCAAGCGGACAAGAACTACTTCGCCCTCCGCGCGGTCGCCGACGTCCAGCGCCAACTGGTGTTCAACCCCAAAGCCCTGTCCCCGATCGGGGCTCTCACGGACGTGCGCCTCCAACTGGCGGCCCTCGACACGCTGTTCGTCGCCGAGGACATCGACGCCGATGTGGTGCGGATGCTCCGCGACGTGAACCGTCTCGTCGACGCGTACCAGAACTACGCTCGCGCCATCGACGTGATCGACGAAGCCGCCCTCGAACAGATGAACCGGCGCATGGGCTTGGGTGAACGATTCGGAGTCGCGATCGCGGGTGCTGTGGCCGGCGCACAGGTGAATCTGGTGTACGGTACGGCTGCCGGGTTCGTCTCCGGCTTCTTTATGGCCGAAGCCTACGAGGGCGCGCGGAACCACAGCCGCGCCAGCAAGGTCGGTGCCGAACGGTGGGGTCGAATCGAGAAGGCCCGAACCGAACTCGAAACCCGACTCGCCGAGGACTTCGAGCGCCACCGCAAGTGCGCCCTCGCCCTTGCCGAGAAGTACAAGTGGCGCGCGGGTGAAGTGGGCCTCGACGCGACCGACGAAGAAGCAGCCGGCTTCTACAAGCCCGTGCGCACCCGGGCCGGCGGTCTCGACGCGGCTGTCCTCGACGAACGGCTCAAGTGCCTCAACGCGTGGGTGCAGCGTCGCCCGCGCGACCCGTTCGCACTCACGGAACGCGCGGCGACCGCGGGCAGTCGAGAGTTTCTGCGTGCCGGGACCGAGCCGGACCAGATGCGGCGCGCGGCCGCGCGCCTCGCGGCGCTCGCCAACGAGTGCCGCACCGCGCTCGAGCACATCCCGGCGGGCGCGGGCTACAACCCGCACCGTGTGACGGTCTTGCTCGTCGCGGGTGATCTGATCAACCGCGCTTCCTCGCTGGACGTCCTCGCCAACGGGAAAGGCCTGTTCGGGAGCGAATCGGATCACGCGCGCGACGGCGTGGCCGTGTGGAACGAGTGCCTGCGGCTCAACAACAAGGCCGACCCGAACGGGTACATCCGCATGCGCCTCGCCTTCGCGCGGATCCACGCCGGACAACTGAAAGCGGGTTTGGCGCTCGCGGACGAAATCGCCGAACCGCGGCGCACCGAACGCTGCCCCCAGTTCGCTCTCAACTACGCACGCCTGAAGGCACTCGACGGCGGTTCTGCGGACGCACTCTCGTGGCTCGAGTTCGCGGTGAAAACTTGCGGGGTGAGCGGGGCCGAACTGGGAGCCGACCCACACTTCGCGGAACTTAAAAAGCTCTTCCCGTCGCGGTTCGCCGCCTTAACGTGCAAGCCAAAGTAACCCGAATCTTGATACTCGCTGATCTCCGGCCCGGCCATTCTGGCCGGGCCGGCTTCGTCTGATCGTTCACGGTTCAAGTCGAATCAGCCCGAAACCCGGCAAGCTCCGCGTTGGTGCAGTTTGAGCTCTTGTGGATCCGGTAGTTTCGCCACCTTGAGCAGGTTTGTGTACAGCGACGTCAATTCCTCGGAATAGGACACCCAAAGGTGCCGCAGAGCAGGCATCAATACTCGCCCGGTGTCAGTACCGTTGTCTGCTCGCGGCTCGCTTCCGTCAGCACCCACAGCTTTTCGCCGTTGACGTGGTACGCTGACAGAATGCGCCCACCGTGTTTCAACGCCGAGTCGTTGGCGCGCTTGTCTTCTTCGCACAGGTCGCCCCAATCCCCGGAGGTGTGGCGGTCAAGGAGTCGCCGGATATCGTCCAGACTTGCGACTTGCTGAGCGCCAAGCGTGACGTCTACCGAACCGGGCAGGAACTTGATGTTTGTTGACTTCTCCGGCCACCGCGTCGGAGCCTGTGCGTCGCACTTCGCGGCGTACTCGGCGGCCTCCCGGTTGCTGGGGTCAAACAGCACGACGACTTCCATAAAGTCGCCGAAGTCGTGCCGCTGGCGCTCGATCTTCAGCCGCGCGCCTTCCGGCGGTTGGCCGCACACCTGCTTGATCGCCTCAATGTACGCCCGGCACTCGCGCCGCGCCAGTTCCTCGCAGTTGTCCACGCCGAGCGAAACGCACTCCTCGTCCGCGGGCGCTGGTCCCAAGTAATACTTCTCCACCGGCATTCCACCTCCCGTTGAGCGGAGGTTGGCACAGTTGAACGCAGCGCACAAGGAAAACAGGCCGCGATGGACCGGCAAGCCGTGTCCACGGAGGTCGCCGGTCTCGCGGGCCGAGTCGCCGCCCTGAGCAACTTGAGTCGCAATAGGGTCGCAAATGATCGCTCACCGAGGCCAAAACATGCCGACGGGCGACTGCGCGTGCCTAATCGCCGACTGGGATAATTCGCTGGAACTTTTAGGGAAAATGTCGCATTCGTTGTGTTTCTTTGGCGCAGGTGAAGAAGCATCTCCGTAGATTTTGGTTCTCTTTGTCTAGGTTCGAATCCTAGCCGGGTAACTCCTTTTCTCCCGCCGTACCGGCGGAAACAGCCCTTACGAGCCAAGCAGTTACGTCGCACGGGTCCTTCCGGACCCCAGTGGTATATTGGTCGCCGGTGGCGCAATCGTGGCGCACCTCGCACCGTGTGTCGTCGTGTGGCAACTTCGACCGGGATCGGCCCGGCCGGAGCGGACTACCCAAGTGTCCGTCAAGGCCCACACGACCATGGCCAGCATTTTTCTCAAAGACGGCGTCTTCGTCGCGCGGTTCCGGCACAAGGGCGTCGAGTTCAAGCGGTCGCTCAAGACGGGCGACCGACGGGACGCCGAACTCGCCCTCGCCGAGATCACCCGCGTGATCCACCGGCTCCGCGTGGGGCTGATGACCGTGCCCGAGGGCGTTCCCGTCCCCGACTTCGTCCTCAGCGGCGGCACGCTGACTGCGGCCCCTGAGCCCGAACCCGAACCGCCGCCGGTTCCGACCGTCGCGGAGGCGGTTACGCAGTACCGCGGCAACTTGGCGCACCTCGCTCACACCACCCGGATGACGGTGGCGGTCCACCTGCGGAACTTCCAAGGGGGGATCGGGCGCCTCACCGGCGCTCCCGTCAACGAGATTCGCGAGGCCGACCTGAAGGCGTACATCCAGGCGCGGCTCGGTGCCCGCGCCCGCGACACGGTGAAGAAGGAGCGGTCCACCCTGGTGGCCTTCTTCGACTGGTGCGCGTCTGAAGGGTTCGTGTCCGCGTCACCCGCGGCGGCACTGGTCCGGGTGAAGGGATCCGGCGACCCGCCGCGGTTCCAGACGCGGGCCGAGATCGAAGCGGCGATCGGGCGGGGCGGCCTTACCCGCCCCGAGGAATGGGCGCTGTGGGACCGGCTGTATTTGACTCCGGGCGAGATCGGCGAGATCTTGGAGCTGGTCCGCACCCGGTCGCGGCACGAGGTGTCGCACGTGCTGCACGCGATCCCGGCGTACACCGGGATGCGCCGCGGGGAGATCCTGCGGCTGCGCTGGGCCGATGTCGAGTTCGACCACGACGGGATCGTGGCTCGGAGCAAGAAGCAGTCGCGTCAGGCGGACGAAACGACCCGGCGGATCGACCTGCACCCCGCACTAAAGACGATCCTCCGCGAGTGGCTGCGAAAGCGGCCCAAGGGGCAGTTCGTGGCGTGCGACGACGGGAGCCTCGACCCGCTCGCCCGCCACCAAGCCGAGGAGCGGTTCTGGCAGCCGCTCAAGGGCACCCGGTGGGTGATCCCCGAGCGGAACAACCGGCCGAAGATCGGGTTCCACACGTACCGCCACAGCTTCGCCTCGAACCTCGCCGCGGCCGGCGTAGACCAGCGGGTGATCGACGAGTTCATGGGGCACACGACCGAGGCGATGCGCAAGCGCTACCGGCACCTGTTCCCGAAGGCGAAGCGCTCTGCCATCGAGATGCTCGCGTTCAAGGCATTCGAGGCCGGGAACACGTAAGCCTGAAAGTACCGGGTGTCGCTCCGAAGTTCGGCCGGGGCGGCGTCCGACGCGGTTTCGTTCGATTTCCCTTGTCCAACAAGGATGCGGTGCGGGATGAACCCTGCTGATGCGGTTCCGGTCTGGGACGGCTGCCCCCTTCGAGACGGCCTGATCGGATTGGCCTGGCCCGACACAGGCTCGGCGAGCGGCGCGTTCGCAGCTTCGGACGGGAACCGTGTGGTCCTCGTTCCGGACGAGCGGTTTGCCGATTTCCTGAACGCGCACCCCGGCTCTCGCTTCGCCGCTGACCTCGACCACACGCGCTGCTTCGTTGGGACCGACGGGGCTGTGAACAGGGTCGTCCTCGACAACCGACTGTACCCCATCGGCCTTTTGTCGGCGCTGGTGCGTCAGGCCGCTCCTCGTGGGAATGCCCCACCCTGCCGGCACTTGGGTGGTGACGCTTGGGTCGCCGACAGCGGTCGGCTGCGCGACGCGGCAGCGCGGTTGCTCGACTTGGCCGACGAGGCCATCGAGCGGGTCGAAGTGGGCCGACGGCAGGTATCTCGATTCGGGCCACTCGGGATCGGGCTAGACGTTCGAGGCGCTCTCGCCGCCGCGGATGGCGTCGCTGGGGTCCGGGTGGCCGGACACCGTCTGAATCTGGTCAAGGATAAGTTGGCCGCTCGCAAATCGAAGGCTTCTGCGGCTCTCGCCGAGTCACGCGCGGCAAAAACCTTCGCGCACAAAGTCGGGCGCGAGCGCTTTCTGGATACCGGCGATCCCGGAGACAACGGAGACCACGCTAAGGCCCTCGCGACGTTCGTCCGAGACCTCTGCGGCCTCGTCCGGTTCCGTGACGACCTTGTCGCACCCGCACCGGAAGACTCGAAAGATATGGCGGCGTGGCGGCTGCTAGCCCCTCACTCAAAAGCGGTCGCGGCGTGGATCGAGCTCGTGACCGTCAACGAACTGCTGACTGCGCTGGAGGGGAGCCCCGTACTCCGGCCCCACCCCCTCTCTTTCCCCGAACTGCGGTATGCCGGTCCGGACCTCACGTACCTGCGTCGGTGGGCCGGACCGAGAGCGCTGTCTCCGACCTCCGACGACGAGATGTTCGTTGTCGTCCGGATTCCCGACCTCGAACTGCGGGCGCTGGCCTCGTGCTTGGTGAAACGCGCCGGTGACGGCGCGCTTGCCGAACTGATCCGTCGGCGCGGCGTGGACGGCGTTCGCGAGGAACTCATCCTCCGCACGAGTAACCTGAGCGTGGATGATTTGGTGCTGCATGCGCAGCGCGACTCGCAGGAGTTTAGATCGTGGACCGAGGTGAGCCGGGCGACACTGGCATACGCCTCCCGCGGAGTGGACCAAGCCAACCTCGAAAACTGGCTCGTGCAGTACGAGTTCGGCATTCTTCCGCGGGCGATGGATCTGAAACGCGCTCGGGAGGCTCTCGAAGGACTGGCACCCGCTCTCCGCGACTACTGTTCCGTGAGCGCAGAGCAACTCGCCGCTGGCAACCTCCGCTCCACAGTGCCGGAACTCCGAACTGTTCTGGGGAGTCTCATCGGCACGCTCGGCACCGACGCCGACCAGTCGGTCGTGCGGAGCGCGTGCGATATCTTGCTCAGCGAATACGACCCGAACCGCGCTTCGGCCAACAATCGACTCTGGCGGGCCTTCACCTCTCGCGAGCGGTTTTCACAGAACCCGCTCGCGAGTCGTTCGTTCCTACTCGGGGCAGATCTCATTCGCGCCCTCCTCGGTGCCGACCACATCACTCCGACGGGGCGGATGTACGGTCAGGCACCGCCGATTCAGGTGATCGGCCGCGATCACCTCGAACTCGCCGACGGGGTCCGGAAAGCCGTGTACTACGCGCTCGTCGCGAACGGGCACCGTGTGGCCGGGTTCGCCGGCGACGAGTTCGCCGTACTCGTTCCCAAAGCTGGGGCCGTGGGGGGCGGCGCACCCCAGTTAGAAACGTTGAGCAGGAACGCGCTGGCCGGCTGGGCAGATGAGATCGCTGAGGCCGTAACGGCCCAATTGGTGTCGGATTGGTGAGAGCATGCGTACTCGAATCACTGCTCTCATTCGTGAGAGCAAAAACTTGGCGTTGTCTGTCGTGCTCCGTCGTGTAAGATACCTATGATGGGCGGGAGTCTTGGTTGGCTCGTCCCAGATCGGTCTGTGAACCGCACGCTTACAACCAACGGCGTTTCGGTCGCGAGCTGACGGTTATCGCGACCTTCTCGGGCGGGTTCGTCCCACGCCGTCGTCATTTCGTTTCCGAAATCCCGACTGACAATCACCGCGGTTGACGCCTTCGTCCGAGGAAGGTCCGCCCCGCCGTTCGCGATCCCCGCCTGATTTCCAGGTTGGCCCTGTCCCGTCGTCCGGCCCGGCCGGCGCACTGACAGGGCCCGGAGTCGCGAACATGCCTCATCCGTCACCGCTCCCCGCCGCGGGGCCGCGCCGCGAGCCCCACGACCCGCCGACTGACGCGCGGGCCGTCTCCAAGCACGTCGAGGGCGCTCTCGCCCCGATCATCGAGCGTCTGGAGGCGCTCCTCTCCCGACTCGGCGACACGAAGGCTCCCGAGCCGCACCTCACCGTCGCGGACTTCGCCGCCGGCGTCGGCCGGAGCGAGTACCGGGTCCGCGCGTGGATCAAAGACAAGCGGATCAGGGCCGTCAAGTCGCCCGGCACCGGCCCGCGGTCCCGCTGGCTCATCCCGCGCAGCGAGCTCTCGCGCATGCTCGGCAGCGAGGTCGCCGGCGACTAACTCGGCCCCTTCACCTCGTACGGGAGAACTTATGCCTTCATCGACAGCCCCCCCGCCCGAGGCGGGGGCGATCCAGACGTCGAACGCGACCATTAGCGTGCGGATCAGCGACGTCGTGGAACACGACATCCTGTGCCAGTACGCCCGCGAGGTGCCCGGTGCCGAACCGCCGCCCGAAGAGTTGCGGGCCGAGCGCCGGTCTCCCCTTGTCGCGGTCGTCGCACCGGTGGCTGACTCGCGCTGGAAGCTCCTCTACGGTCGCGTACTCTTAGTCGCCGCCCGAGCGGCGGGAGCGAAGACCGTCCGAGTAGCGGTCTGCCCGGATTGCGACGGGTTGAACGACGCCGAGCTCGCGCTGAAGGCAGCCGGCTTGCACCTGAAGGCCGCGCGCGACCGTCTGAACATGGACCCGTTCGAGTTTCAGCTCGCCGCATCCAAGCTGTACCGGGTCTGGGTCGCCAACCTCAAGCGGCGCCCCCCGAGGCGGCGCGACGAGGCGAAGCAAAAAAAGTGGAAGACGCTCCGGCAGAAGCTGATCAAGGAGGCGTTCGGCCGGGCGCAGAGGACCCTCGAACGCGATTCGGCGCTGGGGCGCCTGCCCGATCCGATTCGGGACGCCCACCGCGAAGGCCGCCTCCCCGCGCGGGCCATCGAGGCGGTCGAGAAGCTGCCGGTCGAGGCCGTGACGGATCTGGGCAAGCGGCTCGCGGGCGGGAGCACCTTCGCCGAACTGGAAAGCGAATTCTTCGGCGCGAAGAGCGCCCGGCGGAAGAGCACCGCGGGGGCGGTTCGAGCCATCCTCGCGAGCCTTCGCACGATTGCCGAGGAGGCGGGCGGCCGGGGGCACTGCGTCGCGCTCCCCGCCGAGTACCGGGCGGACGCGAAGAAGGTCTCCTCCCTCCTCTCCAAGTGGCTCGCGGCCCCCGCGCGAAAGCGGGACGTGAACGCGGAGGTTCGGAGGCTCGCGGTCGAAGTTGTGGGAAAGCCCGTGAAGGCACGTCGGCCTTCGCGGGGTGGGTACACCCGCAAGGCCGCCGCGCGTGGCGGCCGCGGCGCCTCGGGGGTGCGGTCATGAGCGCCGACGCCCCCAACCCGGTGGTGACCATCGCCGCCCGCGGCCCGCTGCTGGTGATCGACTACCCGCCGCCTGACCTGATCGGCCAGCTCGCCGTTGATCGGCCGGAGCCGGACGGCGAGGGCGGGACGGTGTTCGAACCGGTCCGGCAGGCGCTGTTCGGCCTTCAGCGGACGGCGGCCGGCGGGCTGCGGGCGGTCGTGTGGGCCGGCCTACTGTTGGCAGTGGTGGGCCTGCTCAAACGGTCGCGCGTGCCGTTCACCTTCGAGGGCGGCACTCCGGACGCGAGCAGCGGCACGGTCAACACCAACACCGGCGCGCCGCAGGCAGACAGCGGGACGACGGTGGGCGGTGCGACGGTCGGCGGCAACTGTATTACGCTCCCCACCCCAGTGGCGCCCATCACCGACCCGGCGCTGGGCGCGTTCGCGGCGGCGGTGCTCCGCGGGCTGGTGCGGTACGCCGCCGGCACCAGCGACCCGCTCTGGCTGATCGTGCAGGTGTGCCTCGGCCGGCCGGCCGCGAAGGTCGTCGTCCTCGTCCGCAAGCAGAAGGATGCGGCGGATCTCACCCGCCTCTTACGCCGTCACGGCATCTCGCCCGGGCGGACGGGGTGCGGCACGGCGGCCGAACGGAACGAGCGCGTGGTCGTGACCTTGCTCGGCCAGATGGGAATGGTGGAGTTGGCGAAGGCGGACGTCGTGCTGGTAACCGACCCGCTCTTCGCCACCTGGGACGATCCGCTAACCGCTCCCGAATACCCCGACCCGACCCCGCCGGCTCGGCCCGGCCGACCGGAGCCGAGGACGTGCGTGCCCGCACGGGCCACGAGTCCCGCGCCGCGGCCCGTCCAGCTCCCGGAGCGGCTCATCGACGCTGGGGAAGCGACCGTGATCGGCTTCCTGCCGATCCAGTACCGCCCCTCCCCCTTCGAGCGGGCGAGGCTGTGGCAGCTCTTCGGGACGCACCAGCTCGTCATCCCCGGGCCCGGCTGCGTCGAGCGGGGCGCGGTCGTGGCCCGGATCAAGGCCCACACCGGCTCGACGACTAGGAACGCCGTGGATTACGTGAAGAACGCCGTCCGGATGAACCCGGTGCGGAACCGTCGCTTGGCCGCGCTCGCCCGCGCGCTCCAGGCGGGCGATGAAAGTAAGCTGCGCCGCCTGGCCCCTTCCTCCAAGATCGCCGACTGCGCCAACCAGCCGCTCCACGTGCTCCTGCTCGCCGAGAACATCAAGCAGGCCGAGGCCCTGAAGCAGCACCTGCCGGCTTGGCCGCTGGTCTCCGGCCTCGGCGACGACGCCACCGTCGCGAAGGACGACACGACCACCTGCACCCGCGGGGTGATCGCGACCGCTCTGGGCGTCGAGGCGCTGGCGGGCGAGGAGTACGACGTGATCGTCCGCGCCGCCCCCGGCGACGGCGCCCCGCCGCTGCCGGAGGGCTGGCTCGCGACCGACGACTTGCCGGCGCCCCCGCTGCTGATCGTGGACGCCGAGGACGACGGTCACCCGTTGGCCGCGCTCTGGTCCCGGCGGCGCAAGCGGCACTACCGCGCGGCCGGCTGGGCGTTCCTCGACGAGGACCCGGACGTGTCGGCGTGGCTGCGGTTCCGCGAAGTCCTCCACAAGCGGAGGGCGCGGCAGTGAGCACCAGCAACTGGAAGCAACTGAACAGAACCTGGAAGCGGCCGAAGCCGACGCCACGGTGGCGGGCTCGGCGCCTCGAAGCTCGGGCGCGCGCCTCGACGGGGCCGTCCGTCGAATCCGTCCTCGACGTGCCGTACCTGATGAAGTGCTTCGACGACTGCCGCACCAAGGGCCAGGCGCCCGGCCCCGACGGCTGGCGGTACTCCGACTTCGGCCGGCAGGAGTTGAGCCGGGCGCTGGCCGCGGCCTGCGACGCGATCCGCCGGAGTGCGTACCGTCCGCCGCCGCCGAGGGTCGTCGAGGTCCCCAAGACGGGCGGGACCCGCCCGCTGGCCCTCAACAACGTCATCGACCGGGTCATCGCAGCGGGCGTGCTGGGCGCGATCAGGCCCGCGGTGGAGCTCGACCTGGGCCCCGTCACGCACAGCGCCTGCGGGCGCGGGGTCCACACCCTCCTGCGGGCGCTGTACCACGCCGCCGAGGGCGGGCGATTCGGCGTATTGGCCAACTTGGACGTGAAGAGCGCCTTCCCGTCGCTGTCGGTCAACGTCGCGATGCACGCCTTTCGGAGGTCCGTCAAGGACCGGGCGCTCCTGGACCTGATCGACCTCCTGCTGAGGGGGGCCGCGGGCCCCCAGCATCACGTCGGACTTCCCCAGGGCCTGGCGCTCTCGCCGCTGGCCCTGGACGCAAGCATGTCGCTCTACTTCGACCGCTACTGGTCGGAGCACCGCGACAGTCTGTTGGTGACGAGGTACGTGGACAACGTCCCCGTTCTCGCCGCCGACACGCACGAAGGCCGTCGGGCCGTTGACCGGTGTCGAACCCTGCTCGGGCGCATCGGACTGTCCCTCAAGGACGTCCCCGAGCGGGAGCACCTGTGCGACCTGAGGAACGGGGGAGTGTCCCAACTGTTGGGGTTCAACCTCTCCCTGCCCCGCGGGTCGCTGAAGTTCGACATCGGCACGGGGTCCCTGCAGAAGCTGCGGGACAACCTGACGCAGGCCAAGCGCGAGCCCAACCCGCCGGTTACCGCACGCTCGGCGGTAACGGGGTGGGTCAGCGCCATGGCCCCCGCCTTCGATAACGCGCGACTGGACCGGATCACCGACCAGGTGACCACGGTCGTCCGCAGCAACGGGTTCCGGGAGATCTCCCCGGACCTCGTCCGCTGCACGTGGCAACGCGCCGGGGACAAGTGGCGACACTTCCTCCGGCGGCACCCGCGTACGGAGACGACCCGGTGGTCAGACTCGACGGTGTGACCGCTGGCGCGCGTCACCGTGCGGAGGGTTCCGATCCGGAAGCCCTCCACCAACCCCGGGCGGCGGGGTGCCCGCCCGCCGCCCGACTTCTGGTAAGGGCCCCGACCGCGGGGCGTACATGAACGAGGAGATCGAGATGAACTGGAACGGCACCAATCCGCGGGCGGCGCGGGGATCGACCGGCCGCCCGGGGCCGGTCACTCAGACCGTGCTGCGCGAGTACCTCGTCTTGGCCCAACAGGCGAAGCGGTTTCGCCTGTTGCGGAAGCAGATCACCGAGGCGCTGGAGGTCGGCGCCCGGGTGGAGTCCGGGCCCTTGAACGCCACGGTAACCCGGCGGGTCTGCCGCCGCCTGACCCAGGGCAAACTGACCGCGCCGATCGGCGAGGACCTCGTCCAGACCTTCATGGAGAACATCGAACTCTCGGAGAGCCGAACCCTCGACGTGCGCGAGGAGTAATGCCACGCCGGCACCACGCCGGGCGGAACCGCGTCGCGTCTTGACCCGCAGAGCCAATTCGTGACGGCACCGAACGACGCGAAACTCCCGCTCACGTTGAGCAGGCTGATGCAGTCGTATCACGGACCGGAGGAATTTGAGATGGGCGTTTGCCCGACCGTGGATCTCCAACCCGCCGACAGTGCCACGGGGGCGACGGGCCGAACGCACACGGCGGCCGATCTGCGAAGGCTTGGCGGTGCGCACCACCGGGTGGCGACGACCGTGGCCAAGTTGGAGCAAGACGGTTGGGACGTCCAATGGCGGGGCGAATTCCGCACCGCTCGCCACCCGGTGGTGCGGACCATCGCCCAAGCCCGACGGCGACTCGCGCACTCGGCGATCCCGACGGAGTGACGGTCGAGAAGCGGCGCGAGCTGTTCGACGGCGCTTGCGCCTCTCACCATCACGCCCGAGCAAACGAACGCAACCGCCTCAACGGGGGCGCTGAAGCTGGGGCCGCGGCGGGAACGATACGTTCGACCCGACCGCGATCTGACCGTGCGACGCACTCCCGATTTGGGAGGCTCGAAAGGCACACCGGAGCGCCCCGCTCTGACCAACACGAACTCAAACCACAACAACGGAAGACGACCGTGACGCGTACACTGATCGACCTGGTGACCTGTCCGTTCTGCCCGAACGGGCGGGCCCGGCTCTCGGCCGACCTGACCGCGCTTAGGTCCGTGGAGGGCCGGGCGGACCGCGCCCACCTGCCCACCGCCGGGCACCCCGCCGTCGTGTTCGACGGGGGCGGCCCGTGCGAGCACCTGGCCGACCTCTACGTGGCGCTCGGCTGGGAGCCGTTCGCGCAGCCGCGCGGCAGCCGCCAAGGCGGGGTCGTCAATGCCGGCTGGATCCACCCGGCCGCCGGGCCGGCCGAGTCGTGCCGGGTGGTCGGCGGGACCGCCACAACGGTCCGGTATCCCGGCGCCCGGCACGAGCGGATCGACCTGATGGGCGCGTTCCGCGGGCCGCCCGGTCGGCTCGCTTGGTTCGTCACCTCCGATCCGGACGCCGAGCCCTTGGCTCGTCCGAGCGCGGAAGCCGGATGGTGGTGGGCCGAGGCTGACGCCTTCTTCGCCACCGACCCGGAGCGGTTCTTCCGCGACGCCCTCGCGACGATGGGTGCCGAGGCGACGCGCCGCTGATCGGGGCGGCAAACGGCGGCGCAAAGGGACGGGGCGAGAGCGTCTCGCGCGCACGGGAGGCGTTCCTCGCGAACGGGGTGGAGATCGAACCGGCGCGCGTGTGAGTTTCTCGAATCGATCAAGGCTTCACAACTCTCACTGCGAAGGACCGAATGACCAAGTAATTCGATCGTGACACTGACGGTCCGGGCATCGAGTGGCGTGACGAAGCCCGGAACGCGACCGGTGGGTGCCCGCACGACTGCAAGTGGGAGGTGCCCGCCAGCACCACCGGCGGGTGCTCCACGTGCGTCGGTTCAACGCTCGGTCCAGACCGAGAGGGATGACGACGAGAATGTTCGCCGCCACACCTTCAAAGACGGACAGTTCATCCGCATCGCACGAGGACTTCCCGGGCTGCGGTCGCGGTGGTTCGGAAAATCGGGCCATCGACAAGCCGCAGACGCGGTGTCTGGGAATCCGATGCCGTCCTTCCGGGACGCTCCCGGATTGGGGTTTTGATCGAAGTACCCGTACTCGCCACGGAGGGCGACATGACGACTCGGACGACGACTGTGTCGGCGGCGGCAAGGCCGCCGGCGGTTCCCGCGGGCCGCATCCCCGCCGAGGAGCGGTTCGCGCGCCACGTGCGGTCCGGAGCCCGCGGGCTGCGGTGGCACTACGACCTGGGCCGGCTGGCGCTCGAATGCTGCCCGCCCCGGGTGCGGGGGCGGCCCCAGCGCCTGCAGGCGCTGGCGGACAACAACCCGCCCTGCTCGCGGTCGCTCTTGTACAAGGTGATGAAGTTCGCGTCCCAGTACCCGCGGGCCGAGGTCGTCGCGCTGGAGCGGGCCCGAGTGGGGTGGGACCAGGTCGCGACACTGCTCTCCGTGCGGCCGGACGAGCGGGCCGGGGCCATCGACGAGCTGATGGTCTCGCAACTGACCAGCCGGCAGGTGCGGCACCGGAAGGCCGAACGGTTCGGTGCCGGTCGGCGCCACGGCGGCCGGCCGACGCGCCCGCTCGGCGGGCACGGCCCCGAACTTCAGGCCCGGGAGCTTTCCAACGACTGCCGCCGCTTGTGCGCCCGTCACAGCATCACTCCCGAGGTCTTCGAGCGGGTGCTGCGGGGGCTCGCGGCGGGGACCGAACCCACGCCCCAAGAGCTGGCGCAGATCCGCTCGGCGGCCGGTGCCGTCCGCGCCCTCCTCGTACAGTTCGGCGGGCTCCACGCCCTCCTCGTGGGCATCGTAGAGCGGTGCGAAGAAACTCCCGCCACGGGGGTCAACAATCGCCGCCGCGGGCCGCGACGCGCGGGTCCGGCATCTGCCCGCCGGGAAGCGCCGAGTTCCCGGAGAAGCCCTCCGGCGCGGGCGACTGACAGGGCTGCGTAGAAGGTTACCGAGGTCAAAATGTCGCCCTGGTGATCGGGCACCGGGGCGACGGGGCATCGAACACAGGATCGAAGTGGAGGATCGCCGTGAAGAGCGCGAAGAGCGACTGCGGCCCCGACGGGCCGCAGAAACCGAAGAAGAAGCCGGCGACCAAGTCCGGGCGCGACACGGGGCGGAAGGGGCCGAAGCAGGTGTACGCCGGTCTCTTCTCCAAGTTGGCCAAATCGAAGAAGCCGTGCGCGAGCCCGGTCGGTCTGGCGCCGCCTCCGCCCGCGAGCCTGCTGGACCTGCGACCGGACGGTGCCTTCAGGCCCCCCGATTTCCGCTGGCAGCTCGCGGGCCGGTTGGCCGCGGGCGAGTTGATCCCGGAGGAGTGGGTCGATGCCTGGGTGCTGCGCGCCGAGGAGGTGCTCACGACGACGACCGCCGCGGTGCGGGACGCGCCCGACCTGCGAGCAATCTCCGCCGCCCGTGATCTGTACGAGCGGGGCGCCTACTGGCTGAAGGTCGAGGTCGAGGCGCGCGTACTGGCCGGCGAGCCGACCGCCGTCATCGCCGCCAAGAGCGGGCTCGCGACAGCGGCGGCAGCGGCGTACGCGGCGCTGTTCTTCGCCGTCGCCGACCGCCTCCGGCACCCGGCCCACATTTCGCACGTCGTCTTGCGCCGGTACGCGCCGGGCGGCGAGAGCGACCCGGGCGTCCAAGTCCGGCTCATCGGCTACCAAGCCGGTCCGCACGCCCTCGACGCCGTACTGGAGGCCGTCGCCGGACCGAGATCCGGCGGCCCACACGGGGGCGAACCACGGGACGGCAAGACGCAGCGACTGTTGCGCCTGGCGGTCGGGCTGCGGACGACCCCGGTGACCGAGGCGAATGCAGTACCGTGGGCTCGGCTGCACCTCTTGATGCGGGAGTGCCGGGCGCTCGGTGTGAAGGCGGGGTAACTGGGGGCGAGTCCGACATCGCGTGAGGGCGCCGGAGGCGCGACCAAGGGGGCGTAGAACACCATGGCCTGGGTCAACAAGGGCAAGAAGCGCTACTACTACCGCTCCCGCCGGGTCGGAGCGCGTGTCGTGCGCGATTACTTCGGCACCGGCGCGATCGCCGAAATGGCCGCGCACTTGATGGGCGCGTTGCGGGAAGTGCGGCAGCGGCAGGCGCGTGGAGCCGAACGGCTCGACGGGGCCGCCGAGTCCTACCGACGGTTCCACGACCTGCTCGACCGGGCCGCCGCGGCGCACCTCCTCGCGAGCGGCTACTACCGACACGACCGCGGCCCGTGGAGGAAGCGCCGTGACTCCTGATCCCAACGACGCGCTCGCGGTGCTCGTCCGCCGGGCGCAGGCCGGTGACGCCCGCGCACTGGCCGAGTTGAGGGAGAGCCTTCCCGACCTCGTCCGGTGGGCCGAACTGGAGGACCTCGAACGGCGCGCCCGGGAGGCGTGGGCGGCGTGCGGGGCGGGCGGTTCGACGCGCCGGCGCGACCGCCTCCGCGCGCTGGAGAAGGCCGCCGCCCGGCTCGCCCGCCCCGGTGCCGGACCGCTGGAGCGCCTG
>JALHNS010000007.1 GCA_022843445.1 Gemmata sp. | reverse complement strand
ACAGGCTGGGGACGGCGCGGCACTCCAGAAACTTCCCGAACCCGTCCGCGAACTGCTACTCACCACGCTCGCGCCCGCCGCCTGAACGACCGACAATCGGCATCAGTCGAGCTTAGATCCATTGCGTACACGACGCGCGTGAAACTCTGCGTGGACAGATTAAACATGCGAAGCGAATACCCGCCCCGAGGGGACAATTCGAGCGGAACGACGAACGCACGAAAACGAACTTCACCGGGTCGCGGGGCCTTCACCACCCAACGATAGTTTATCGTCAGTTCAAACTCACTCGCTACGACGGAAACGATTTCGTGAGGGAGCGACCCACCAAAGTGTACGACGGCCCAGAATTTGTCGTGTTCGGTCGGTTCTACTGCCCAGATTCGATCTTCGCCGTCGGTCAAGTCCAAAAGTTTGGAGGCGGTTCGTGTCGCGCTAGCCGAGTTTGGAGCTTCGACCAAGAAGAGGCGATTCTTGTTGAAGTCGCGCGAGGCGAACCAGTCCGCATCGATCAGTTCCGAAAGCGGAATTTCACTCCCACTTCCGGCCGGGCGCGGCATCGGGGCGACCGCGAGTTTCGGCGCGCTTACTTGCGCCGGCGGTTCCGGCGCGACCGGGGCCGGCACCCGCTTGGCGAACCAGCCACCCGCCGCGCCTAGCGCCAGCGCGCACACCGCGATCAGCACCTTCGCACGCATCGTGAGACCTCAATCAGCAACGACACCATGTGTGCCGAGGACGCGGAATATCGCGGCCTCTGGGTGTGATTCGGAACGCGCTACGGCTTCTCGCGGAGACGACGAATGAGTTCTCGCATCTCTGCGGAATCGGCGGGCGGGCGGTCGCCAACATACACCCGCACGACGCGCGTATCGTGCCCTTCGTCTACATCGAACAAGCGGAGGGTGAACCAACCGGGCTTCGGCTTGCCGAGCGGAACGACGAATGCGTGCGGTACATCGATACGCTCAATAAAGGGGTGCCCGACGCACCGGTAATTCACCGTTAGGCTGTCGTCAGTCGCCACTATCGAAAGCACTTCGCGGTTGTGTGTGCCGCTGAACGTACCGAATGACACGACCGCCCACAGCTTGTTGTGTTCGAGCGGCCCCTCAAGTCGCAGTTCGTCAATCCAACCGTCACCGCGAATCAGCGCCGCTGCTTGGTCGCCCGCGGCGTAGACGGTGGGCGCGCTCACGAGGACTGCGTGTTGCGAGAGCGAATACACTGCTTCGCGAAGTTTGCTCCAATCGTGACCATCTTCTCCCCAGTGCGGGAGCGTCTTGGTTCCGGGCTGGCTGCGGGTGCCGTACACCGCGGCGAGCGGAATGATGCGCTCGTTGCGGGCCGGGCGCGGCATCGGGGCGACCGCGAGTTTCGGCGCGCTTACTTGCGCCGGCGGTTCCGGCGCGACCGGGGCCGGCACCCGCTTGGCGAACCAGCCACCCGCCGCGCCCACCGCCAGCGCGCACACCGTCAGCACCTTCGCACGCATGGCGCACCTTAATCGCGCGTCTTCTGCTTTGCCCTCTCCCCTTGCGGGAGAGGGTGGCGGCGCTTCGCCGCCGGGTGAGGGGTGAGCTATTCGAGCGCTTCAGCTTACTTCACTGGTGTGGGTTGTTCCCCTCACCCGGCCTCGCAAAGCCTCGGCCACCCTCTCCCACGCTTCGCGGGGAGAGGGCCAAAGCCAAAAGCCGCGCCGCTTTCTTACCTCACATCCCGAAGAACTCGCGGCGGATGTCGTTCGTTAGCGTGAGCGCGAACAAACTCAGGATCAGCGCCAAGCCGATGTACATCGCCACCGCGAACAGGCGCTCCGGCACCGGGCGGCCCAGTACCTTCTCCAGTATCAGAAACACCATGTGCCCGCCGTCCAGCACCGGGATCGGCAGGAAGTTCACCACCGCCAAGTTTACCGAGATCATCCCGAGGAACAGAAGCAGTTTCCACGCGTCCTCTTCGGCCAGCCGGTAGGTCGTCGTCGCAATCGTTAGCGGGCCGCTCATCGTCTTCACGCTCACGCGACCGAACACCAAGCCGTACAGGTTCATGTACACCGTCTTGATGAATCGCGTCGTCGCGCGCCAGCCGAGGCTCATCGCGTCGCCGATGCCGTCCGCTTGGCGCACGCGCGTGTCGGTGTCGAAGGCGATACCGCGCTCCTCTACCGGGAACCGCGGGTCCGGGCGCGCGCGGATCGTGAACTCCAACTCCTCGTCGCCGCGCTTCACTTTAATGTCGAGTTCGTACGGCGGGCTGAGTTGCATCAGCGAATCGGCCGGTGCCCACTGGTGCGGCTTCAGGTCGTCCTTCCAGTTGCCCGGCTTCACTTCGCCCTTGTCGTCTTGTGCCTTGAGGCGCACGGCGGTAATCACCGACACCTTCCCGGCCTTCTCGTCGTTCGCGGGGAAACCCGCGGCGGCAGCCGCGCCGCCGGGAACCACTTCGTCCACGACGCCTTCCACCCAATACGCGAGGCCCAACCCGCTGATCGGCAGCGGGCTGTTCGGCAGGTACGCGGTCTCGCGCGCGTACCGGAAACTCGGGTCAAAATCCATGCTCAGCGTCACGCGCTTCTCGGTGTGCTCCACCTCGCGCAGCACCACCACTTCCACTTTCAGGTTCGGGGGCGGCGGCGAAGAGAACGCCCACTGGTCCAACTGCCGCGGGAGCAGCAGCGGGTCGAGCGGGTTGGCTTTGTCGCCGGCGGCGTAGCGGATCGGCTTGCCGTCGGCCCCGGTCACGGTTACTTCCACGATGCGGTCGCCGGGCTTCGCGCCTTCCTGCCGCGTGTTCACTTTGCCATCGGCCGGCCCGCTGGCGCGCACCGCGACCACTTCGCCCATGCGCATGCGCAGGCCGAGGTCGTGCCGGTACGCCGGCGCGACGGTGAGCGCCACCGGCGACGTGCCCGGTTCCGCGTCCTTCCGCTGAACGTGAACCGTGAACTCTTTGCCCGCGAGGCGCACCGCGCGGCGGTAGTAGTCGGCGTAATCGGTGAGAGGCGTGATTGCGCCCGGCTTGTCCGGGTCGGTCATCGCCACGACCGTATCGCCCGGCTCGAACTCCTTGCCGTCGGCGCTCTTCGCCGCCGCCGCCGGGCTACCGGGAACCGCGGGCTTCAGCTTCTTCTTGCCGCCGGAGATGAGCTTCAAACTGCTCGCGGAACCGATACCGAGCTGCGGGAACAGTTGGCCCTCGTCGCGCATTGGCTCGGCCGCGATGCCCTTCACGTCGGTGCCGTTGCGGCGCACTTCGACCGGGAGCGTTTCGCCCTTGTGGGTGCTCATCACCAGTGGCGGAATGTCTTTGAACGACGGGTCCGTCATGCTGCCGAGTTGCTTCAACTCGTCGTCGGTGCGGATGCCGGCGCGCCACGCGCCGCCGCCGGCCTCCACGCGGCCCACCGTGCCGGGAATCTCTTGCACGCCGTGCAGGTACGCGGCGATGAAGCACGCGAATCCCAGAATGATGTTCATGATCACGCCCGCGGAGATGATGAGCATCCGCTGGCCGACCGTTTTGCGGCGGAAACTCCGCGGGTCGTTGTCCTCGTCTTCGGGTTCGGCGTCTTCGCCCTCGCCCACCATCTTCACGAACCCGCCGAGCGGGATGATGCCCACCTTGTATGTGGTTTCGCCGTACTTGTACGAGCAGAACGGCACCGCCGGACCGAACCCGATGCTGAACACGCTGACGTGAACGTCGCACCACTTCGCCGCGAGGAAGTGCCCGAGTTCGTGAATGAAGATCACCAAGCCCAGACCGAACACGACCAGCAGCGTGCCGATCGGGTCGAGGTAGCGAATGACGAGCGCGACCGCGACCACGCTCACCACCATCGAGGTGCGGTTCTCGCGCAGCCACGCCTTGAGCGCGGACACCTCCGCGGCGCGGTCCGGTTGCCCGGTTTCGGGGTTGATCGGCGCGTTTTCGGGGTCAATCGGCTTGTTGTCCGGGTTCACCGGGTTGCCGTTCGCGTTCGGGTCCAACTCGCAACCTCCTGCCGCGCCCAGCCGTCCAGCTTCAGCAGCCGTTCGAGCGTGGGGCGCGGTTCGTAGTCGTGCGCGTCGAGCACCGCGCGGCAGCACCGCGCG
This sequence comes from Gemmata sp., assembly GCA_022843445.1. Classification (GTDB taxonomy): domain Bacteria; phylum Planctomycetota; class Planctomycetia; order Gemmatales; family Gemmataceae; genus Gemmata. The sequence goes on along the minus strand of JALHNS010000007.1, from coordinate 44,829 downwards.
ATGTCCAAAAAGGCCAAATCGTTTGAGAGAAACCGGCCGACGGCGGCTTCGTTGGCCGCGTTCAGCACGGCCCCGGTGGTGCCGCCGTCGCGGGCCACACGGAAGCCGAGGTCGAGAGCCGCGAACGTTTCGCGGTCGGGCTGTTCGAAGGTGAGCGCGCGCAGTTCCTGCCAGTTCAGCCGCTTCGCCGGCCCGCCGGTGCGCTCCGGGTGCAGGAGTGCCAACTGAATCGGCAGCCGCATGTCCGGCGGCGAAAGTTGCGCGAGCACGGAGCCGTCCGCGAACTCGACGAACGAGTGAACCACCGACTCCGGGTGAACGATCACGTCGATTTGGTCGGCCGTCAGGCCGAACAGCCACCGCGCTTCGATCACTTCGAGCGCCTTGTTCATCAGCGTCGCGGAGTCGATGGTAATCTTCGGCCCCATCTGCCAAGTGGGGTGCTTGAGCGCCTGCTGCGGGGTGACGTGTTCGAGATCGGCGGCGCGCTTCCCGCGAAACGGCCCGCCGCTCGCGGTGAGAACCACCTTGCTCACGTCGGCCGCGGTGTGCCCGGTGAGCGCCTGAAAGATCGCGGAGTGTTCGCTATCCACCGGAAGCAACTTCGCGCCGCGCTTGGCCGCGAGTTCCGTGACGAGCGGCCCACCGACGACGAGCGTTTCCTTATTCGCCAGCGCGACCGTCTTACCTGCATCAAGCGCGGCCCAAGTGCCGTTCAGCCCGGCCGCGCCGACCACCGCCGAAACCACGACATCGGTTTCGGTGGCCGTGACGAGTTTGCGAACCGCGTCTTCGCCGTGTAGCAGTTCGGTTCCCTTCGGGAACTGCGTGCGATCCGCGCGCGCGAACGCTTCGGCGTCGCACAGAACCGCGACAGCCGGTTTGAACTCGCGGCACTGTTCGGCGAGTTGCTCCCAGCGCGAGTGCGCCGCGAGGCCGACGACTTCGACGCGGTGCGGCAGGTGCCGCGCAACGTCGAGCGTGCTCGTGCCGATGGACCCGGTGGAGCCGAGTAGCGCGACCCGTTTGGGCCGTTCGGCGCTCGGCGTGTGCTGGGCCATGTGCGTGCGGAACCGTTCGCGCCTCGGGACGTAGCGGACATTGTACGAGCGCGCGGAACCGCGGAACAAGGTGAACGCGCCGCGGGGAAGATGTGAGGGCGCGCAGGGTAGTAGGCACGCTCCGCGTGCCGTTCCGCAGCGCGCGGAGAAGCCGTGCGTTCAGTTGGTTTACTGATGCGGCCCGAGCACACGGCACGCGGAGCGTGCCTACTACCCTGAAGACGCACTCACTTCTGGTTCTTCGCGGTCGGCTGGGAGCGGAACGCGATGGCCCGGCGCACCGCCGGCGGTTGGGGCGCGTCCTTACCCATCACCGCGTGCCACAGCACGTAGTTCAACTCGAAGTCGTTGATCTTGTCGTACTCGCTGAAGTCCATCTTCTCCGACAGTTCCCACCCGAACGACAACTTGTCGTTCTTCGCGTTCAGGTCGATCTGCGCCGGCTCGTGCTTGTACGCGGTCAGGTCGGCTTTGTCGGTGAAGCTGTTGAACATCGGACGCGCCGCCGCGTCGTACTGGCTCAGCGGCGGCAGGCCCAGAATCAGCTCCATCGTGCGGATCATGCTCACGGTTTGGTACTGCGTGCTGTCCACGAACTTGCGCTTCGTGTACGGCGAGATCACGAGGCCCACCGTGCGGTGCGCGTCCACGTGGTCCGGACCGTTCTGCGCGTCGTCCTCGATCACGAAGATCGCGGTTTCCTTCCACAGCGGCCCGTTGCTCACCGCTTCCACCAGTTTGCCGAGTGCGAGGTCGTTGCTCGCGACGCACGCCTGCGGGGTGAACGCGCCCACCCGGGTGCCGTCGGTGTGGTCTTCGCCGAGGCTCATAATCACGAACCGCGGCATCGTCTTGTCTTTGACGAACTGGTTGTACTCCTTCAGGAACACCTCCACGTTGTCGGTGTCGCGGGGGCGCGTGCCCTTCGCCTTCGGAATGCCGTAGTCCGGGCACATCTTCCCCACGAGGCCCGGCACGCGGCCTTCCATCTTCAGGCCGCCCATGCCGTCGCTCACGCGGCTGCCGTACTCGCCGTAGCTGCGGTAGCTGAGGCCGGCCCGCTTGCAGGCGTCCCACAGGTAGCCCGACGGCGGGCGCGACAGGTTGCCCTCGTCGTCGTCCTCAACGCCCTTGCGCGCGGAATACGTGAGGTGCCAGTCGCGCGCGATGTAATCCGTGTGGTAGGCCGCGGTGCTCCACGGGTGCCCGTCGCGGGACACTTGGCCGTTGCAATACAGGTTGTCGAGCAGCACGAACTCTTCGGCGAGTTTGTGGTGGTTCGGCGTGACTTTCCGCGGGAACATGCACAGCGTGGGGTCGCCGTTGCCCTTCGGGTTCGGCCCGGCCGCGAGGTCGCCGAACACTTGGTCGTAGGTGCGGTTCTCTTTGATGACGTAGATGACGTACTTGATCGGCGATTCGTCGCCGACGCGGGTCGGGATCGCGGTCTTCTCCTTGTTCGGGGCCGCGGTGAGCAGGCCGTCGGCGTACGGGCAGTTGCGGTACACCTGCGCCGTGTACTCCTTCAGTTGCTTCTCGTCCGGTACCGGTACGATGGAGAGCGCGCCGCTGAGGGTGGTCCCGATGTACGGGTACGGCATCAGCCGCCGAGCGATCTGCTTCACCTCGTCCTTTTCCTTCTTCTCAAGCTCCTCTTTGGTGAACAGCGGGTTGGGTTTGCTCTGGTTGCCCTTCCCGACGCCCACGAGCAGGTTCTTGCCGTCCGGCGTGACCGCGACCGCCGTCGGGTACCAGCCCGTCGGAATGAAGCCCTTCACGATGCTCTCGTTCGCCTTCTCCACGTCCACCACCGCGACGCAGTTGTTGTCCGCGTTCGCCACGAACAGCGTCTTGCCGTCCGGGGACAGCGCCACCGCGTCCGGCGTGGTGCCCTCCGGCGCTTTGGGGAACAGTGCCGTGTGAATCACTTCGGTCACGACCCCGCGCTTGGTGTCGATCGCGTACACCGCGTTGCTCGACGCGCACGCCACGAACAGCCGCCCGTCTTTCGGGTGCAGCACCATCTGGTTCGGGTGCTCGCCGACCGGGATTTTCGCCACCACGCGCAGTTCGGTCGGATCGACCGCGAGCACCTGCCGGTGCGCCCAATCGGAGACGTACAGCAAGTGCCCGCCGGGGCCGACGAGCACATCGTAGGGCCGCCCGCCGATCTGCCCCGTACGCGCCGGCTTGCCGGTCTTGAGGTCGATGGCCGTGACGCGCCCGTCGCGCAGCGCCTGCTTGCCGTCCACCTTCTCGGACCAGTGCATGTCGAGCGCGAACAGCGTGCCGCGCGTCTCGTCGAGTGCCAACCCGCTCTTGAAGGTCTTCGCGTTCTTCACCTCGTCGGCGATCTTGAGCACGTCTTCCAACTTCAGGTCCGCGGGGTTGATTTCCTTCGCGCTGGTGCGCGCGAACTTGCCCTCCTTCATGTCGAACGTGTGCAACATCCCGTTGCCGCCGCCGGACCACCACAGCTTGTCTTCGGCCTTGTTCAGCGCGAACCCGAACCAGCTTTGGCGCGCCCACTCGCTCGCGACCACCTTGCCGGTGCCGAGATCGACCAGCGACACCTCGTGCCGGTTGAACCCGTTGGTCGTGACGAGCGCGTGTTTGTTGTCCGCGAGCGGCGCGATGTTCAGCGGCAGGTCGGCGATTTCGACCTGTTTGCCCGCGGGAGTGAGGTGCCAACCGTTGGGCAGCAGGAACCCGTCCTTCGTGGGGCCGGGGAACACCGGCTTCGGGTCGCCCTTCGGGGCCGGTTTGTCGTCGGCGCGTGCGGCGAGCACGGCGAGCGCGACGAGCAGCGTGGCGCGGAGCATCAGTGGAACCTCGTGGGGAATGTGCAGATGATGCCCGCGGCGCGGCCCGAATGCGAGTGTGGATCGGATGAAGTTTCGGCGCGGGCGAAGTGTTGCGTTTCGCGCGCGTCGCGGGCATAGTAGTGGCACACTCTCCCACCGCGAGGCGCTGCCATGCCCGCACTGTCACACCCGCGACTCGACCGCCGCGACGCGCTCCGAGCCGGGGCCGTTGGCCTCTTGGGGCTTGGCCTCTCGGACCTGAACGCGCTGCGCGCCGAACGCAAACGCAGCGCGAACGCGGTCATTTACATCTTCCTTTCCGGCGGTCTCGCGCAGCACGAATCGTTCGACCCGAAGCCGGACGCCCCGGACGCCATTCGCGGCGAGTTCGGCACCACCGCGACCCGCACGCCGGGCCTGCGCATCACGGAACACCTGCCGAAGCTCGCGGCGTGCAGCGACAAGTGGTGCGTGGTGCGGTCGCTCACGCACGGCTCGAACGATCACTCGCTGAGCCACCACATCATGCTCACGGGGCGCAGCGACAAGCCCACCGGGTTCAACCCCAGCGCGCCGCAACCCACCGATCACCCCAGCATCGCGGCCGTCGCGGGCGCGGTCACGAAGGGCCGCAACAACCTGCCGCCGGCGGTCGTGCTGCCGGACCGCATCGTTCACAACACCGGGCGCGTGATTCCGGGACAGTTCGCGGGGGTGATGGGCCGCACCCGCGACCCGTGGTTTCTGGAAGCGAGCGCCTTCGAGCCGCGCGCGTATGGCGCGTTCCCAGAGTACGAGTTCGATCACCAAGAACGGCCGCACGACGCGAAGCGGAAAGCGTTCACGATTCCCGATCTCACACTGCCGCAAGGCGTGGACGAAGCCCGGTTCGGCGACCGACTCGGCGTGCTCGCGCGGTTGGACGCACAGCGCAAGGTGCTGGATTCGGGCGCGTTCGACCGGTCGCGCGCCGACGCCGTGAGCCTGCTCACCAGCGCTCGCGTGCGGGCCGCGTTCGACCTGCACCGCGCGTCGCCCCGCGACCTCGACCGCTACGGCCGCAACGCCTTCGGTTGGTCGCTGCTCACCGCGGCGCGGCTGGTGGAAGCCGGTGTGAACCTCGTGCAGGTGAACCTCGGCAACAACGAAACGTGGGACACTCACGGCAACGCCTTCCCGCACCTGAAGGAGAAGTTGCTGCCGCCCACAGACAAAGCCGTGACGGCGCTTCTGAGTGACCTCGAACAGCGCGGGCTTTTGGAAAGCACGCTGATCGTGATGGCGGGCGAGTTCGGGCGCACGCCGCGCATCAGCACGCTGACGCAGCACTATAAAGGACCGGGCCGCGACCACTGGGGGGCCGTCCAAAGTGTGTGGCTCGCGGGCGGCGGCGTGAAGGGCGGGCGCGTGGTGGGATCGTCGGACAAGATCGGCGGCTACCCGGCGAGCGAGCCGCAGACACCGGAGAACTTCGCCGCGACCATTTACAGCGCTCTCGGCTTGCCGAAAACGGCCGCGTGGCACGACGCCGAGAACCGCCCGCACCACATTTACCGCGGCGACCCCATGCCGGTGCTCGCATGACCTACGAAGTGCGATGCGCGTGCGGAAAGCCGCAGCGCGTGAGCGGCGCGGACGCCGGCGGGCGTGTGACGTGCGAATGCGGCCAAACGGTCGAAGTGCCCCCGCTGCACGAACTGCGTGCGGCAGCGGGTCAGAGCGCCGGGCTTGCACCGGCGGTGCGCATCGAGGCGCTGTTGCTCGCGGGCCGCTTGCCGGGCACGCGCGCCTGCGCCGCGTGCTTCGAAGACACCGACGACGTGGCGAAGGTGCGCGCGGATTTGGAGCGCGCGGCGGAAGTCGAGGACGACAAACCGAGCGAACAGTTGGCGTCCGGGTGCCTGTTCGGGTTGTTCACGAACCTGCTGCAACGGCGCAGCGCCGAGGAGCGCCACGAGCGCGGGCCGGGCGGCACGAAGCGCATCGGGCGCGACGTGAGCTTCGAGTTGCCGCTACCGGTGTGCGCCGCGTGCCGGCCGAAGTTGCTCGCACCCGGCGCGCTCCCCGCGGCGCTGGGGACCGTGCCGGAGTACGCGGAACTGCTGAAGTGCTACCCGCGTGCCGCGCTCGCGCTTCTGTGAGCGCGCCGCGGGGGTTCGTACACCAATCCCGTTCCGCTTCGCAACTCTTTTCGCGGGCCGACGATCATGAAGTGCCCCGCCTGCGGGTTCGACCGCAACCCGCCCGGTTCCGACGAGTGCGCGAACTGCTCGCTGCCGCTGGCGCACTTGGACGAGTACGTGCCACAAGGCCCGGTGGAACAGAGCCTTACCGCCGATACCGTGGCGGTGCTGGACCCGCGCCCGCCGGTTACGGTGGCCGCGACCGCGCCGCTGCGCGACGCGATGCGGCAACTGATCGCCGCGCGCATCGGGGCGCTACTCGTGACCGGGAGTGCGGGCGAGTTGGTGGGCATTCTGACCGAGCGCGACTTTTTAACGAAGGTGGCCGGCGCGCCGGGGTTCGAGGCCGAACCGGTGAGCGCGTTCATGACCCGCGACCCGGAAACGGTGTCGCCGAACGACCGGCTCGCGGTGGCGCTGGGGAAGATGGACGCCGGCGGCTACCGGCACTTGCCCGTTGTGGAGCGCGGAAAGCCCGTCGGCGTGATTTCGGTTCGCGACGTGTTGCGGCACCTCACGGCACTCACGCCCGAAGGGTGAAATAGCCCGAATTCCGAGCGAAATCGCTCGAACGTGCTGGTGCGCGTTGCGCGATCCCGGCTCGGCGGGGTGAAAAAAAGGTGAACTCTCTATGAAAAAGCACTTGACGTGGTGATTACTAGACACGATTTATGTGTGTGTGGATACTGACGGCTGCGCGCGCCACGCGGCTAACGGGTTCGACTCGCAACGAACCACACTCTTCCGCAGTACCACAGTTTTCTTCAGCCTCTGCGGGCTCGGACGCGCCCCGTGGCGGTTTTGTATTTGCGTCCGCGCGCCGGTTCGCCGGCAACACTCGCACCCGCCCCAACGGCTCGTCGTCGCTCTTTTGTCGGTCGTTGCGGGTCGCACATTCGGAGGTTCCGACCATGCTCCGTTCGCGCCGCGCGCGAGCCCACGCCGGGTTCACGCTGATCGAGTTGCTGGTGGTGATCGCGATCATCGCGATCCTCATCGGCCTGCTGTTGCCCGCCGTCCAGAAGGTGCGCGAGGCCGCCGCGCGCATGAGCTGCTCGAACAACCTGAAGCAGCTCGGGTTGGCCGCGCACAACTACGAAGGCGCACTGGGCGAACTGCCGCCCGGGGGCGACGCCTTCATGACCGGCCCGATCCAGATGCTGCTGCCGTACATGGAACAGGACAACCTGTTCCGCAACTACAACCTCACCCCCGGCACGCCCGGCACCATCTGGTGGTTCCAGAGCGCGCAAAACCGTCCGCCTTCGACCGGCCTGACGACCGTCCCGCGCCCGCCGGCGGTGTACGGCGGCGAGGGCGAAATCAAGATGCTGCAGTGCCCCTCGGCCCTTGCGCCGGCCTCCTACGAAACCGTCTGGCTGAGCATCACCTACGGGACCACCGGCATCGACTCGCCCCCGGGTTACCCGTGGGGCGGCGGGGCGCACCTGCGGTCCGCGAACCCGGGCGGCATCGTCCTCGGGCGCTCGCACTACGCGGCCGTCCTCGGCGACTGGCGGCTCGGGGCCGGCTACCGCGGCATGTTCTACTACGGCACCAAGTCGAAGATCGCGACCGTCGCCGACGGCAGCAGCAACACGCTGATGTTCATGGAGATGGCCGGCGGCATTTGGCCGAACGCGTTCGGGACCGGCGCGCACAGCCAGCCGTGGTGCCCGGGCCGCGGGATGAACGGGAACTTCACCGCGTTCGGCATCGCGACCAGCAACAACGACCTGACCCAGAACGCCGCGGCGCTGTTCGGCAGCTACCACCCGCAAATCCTGATGGCGTGCTACGGCGACGGCTCGGTCCGCCCGCTGCAGAAGAACACGAACTTCCCGCTGCTCGCTGCGATGGCCGGCGCGTCCGACGGCCAAGTCGTCACGTTCAACTGACCGATTCGGTCCCGCCCGCGCCGCCGGCGCGGGCGGGACCGTCACGCACCCCTCAACAGGTATCACCCCGATGCGGAAATCCGTCCTCCTGCTTCTCGGTTCGCTCCTGACTACCGGTTTCATCACCGGGTGCGGCGACTCGAAAGTGGACAACAAGCAGCCCACGCTTCAGGGCACCCCCGACCCGCGCCTGAAGGGGGTCGGCCCCGCGCCGGTCGGCCAGCCCGGTGGTGGCGGCCCGGCCAAGGGCGGCGTGCAGCCCGGCGCGAACTGAGCACCCTACGCCCGAATCGCCCCGCCGTTTACGCGCACCGTCTGCCCGGTCACGAACCGGGCGGACGGCCCCGCGAGCCACGCGGCCACCTCCGCCACGTCTTCCGGTAAGCCCCACACGCCAGCCGGCGTTTCGCGCCGCACCCGCTCCTGCCACACCGCGCTCGCGGTCTCGCCCCACGCGGTGCGGATCCAACCCGGTGCGATGCAGTTCACGCGCACCTCGGGCGCGAGCGCCAGCGCCAAGCTCCGCGTGAAGCAAGTGATCGCGCCCTTCACCGCGGCGAACAACTGCCCGCTGTCGCCCTCCATGCCGGTTTCCGCCTGATCCCAGCCCACCGTAAGCACGCACCCGCCGCCGCGCTCCTTCATGCGGGCGCCGATGGCGCGCGACAGGCGCACCGTCGCCTTCAGATCGACCGCGAGCAGCGCGTCCAGTTTCTCGTCGAAGCCCCATTTGGCCGCGTCACCGGTGAGCGTGTCCGCGCCCGCGTTGCACACGAGCACGTCCAGCCCGCCGAGGGCGTCCCACGCTTCCGCCGCGAGTCGGTCCGATTGGGCCGGGTCGCGCAGGTCGGCGGCGACGAACCGCTCCGCGCGCGGCGCGCGCCCGTGCCGCACCACGAGCGCGCCGCGGGCCTCGAATTCGCTGGCGATGGCCGCCCCGATGCCGCTCGTGGACCCGGTGACGAGCGCCCGCAGGCCGATTAGCGTCTGCGGCGCGGCGGGGCGGGGCGCGGGGCGCACGTCCGGTGTCGCTACCGCGAGCGCGAGGGCGCGCGCGGTGCGCCCGAGTGCCGGGTGAACGAGGTCCGGGGCGATCTCCGCGAGCGGCACCAGCACGAACGCGCGCTCGTGCAGCCGCGGGTGCGGCAGTTCCAGTTCGGGCGTGGCGAGCGCCGCGCCTTCGTAGAAGAGGATGTCCAGATCGAGCGTCCGCGGGGCGTTGCGCTCGGCCCGCACGCGCCCGAACGCGCGCTCCACGCGGTGCAGGAACTTCAATAGTTCGAGGGGCGGTAGGGAGGTTTCGAGCGCGACCGCGGCGTTGAGGAACTCGCCGGCCCCCGGCGGGCAGCCGACGGGCGCGGTTTCGTAGAACGCGCTCGCGGCGCGCAGGATCAAGCCCGGTTCGGCGCGGAGCCGGCGCACCGCGGCCGAGAGGGTGGAGTAGCGGTCGCCGACGTTGGAGCCGAGTGCGACGTGTGCGAGCGGCATGGGTGCGTGCGGGGTGAGCGGGCGAACCGGACGGAACCGCGCGCGGTTCCCGGTTCGGCCCGCCGCACGCGCGGGGCGCTACTTCTTCTTCGCCTTGTCGTCCGCGGCGTCGCCCTCGGCCGCTTCCTTCTTCGCCTTCTTCTTCAGCACCACCTTCTGCACGCGGGTTTTCGGCAGCCCGTAGGGGCTGCGGTCCGCGGCGAACTTGCCGTCTTCGAGCATCTTGGCGATGCGCTCGGCGCGGGTGAGCACGCACCGCTGCTTCGCCATACCGCCCTTGCGCTTCAGGCTCTTGTCGATGGACATAGGAGTATGTGGTCAGTGGTCAGTGGTCGGTGGTCAGCCGGGAGCCACAGAAGCGCCCGAAAACCGTGAAAGGTGATACTATTATCCCGCGTTCGGAAGGCAAGCGCCGCGCGTTTGCCACCGGCTACTGACCACCGACCACCGACCACTAATCCGATGCAAATCACCCTCGATTACGGCAAAACCGGCCTCGCGGTCACGCTCCCGGCGGAACGGCTGATCGCGCCGCCGCTCGCCATTCGCCCCGCGCCGCCGATGGCCGACCCGAGCGCGGCACTCGAAGCCGCGCTCGCTTCGCCGATCGGTACGAAGTCGCTCGCGGAATTGGCGCGGGGCATGAAGACCGCGTGCGTGCTGGTGTGCGACATCACGCGCCCCGTGCCGAACGCGCTGCTGTTGCCACCGATTCTCCGCACGCTCGAAGCCGCCGGGGTGCCGCGTGCGGGCATCACGATTCTGGTGGCCACCGGCTTGCACCGGCCCAACGAGGGCGCGGAATTGGTCGAACTGGTCGGGGAGTTCGTGGCGCAGAACTACCGCTGCGAGAACCACCACGGCAAAGCGACCGACGAACACGAGTTCCTCGGCACCACCCCCAACGGCGTGCCCGCGTGGATCGACCGGCGCTACACCCGCGCCGAACTGAAGATCACGACCGGCCTGATCGAGCCGCACCTGATGGCCGGGTACAGCGGCGGGCGCAAGGTGATTTGCCCCGGTATCGCGGGCCTCGACACCGTCAGCGCGTGGCACAGCCCGCGGTTCCTCGAGCACCCGAAGGCCGACTGCGGCAGCGTGGACGGCAACCCGGTGCACGAGGAGAACACGCGCATCGCGCTGATGGCCGGGTGCGACTTCATCGTGAACGTGACCATCGACGGCACGCGCGCCGTAACCGGCCTGTGGGCCGGCGACATGGTGCAGGCGTGGGAAGCGGGCGTGCGGTTCTGCCGCGAGGTGGTAAAGGCCGCGGTGCCGCACCCGGTCGATGTGGTCGTCACCAGTGGCGCCGGCTACCCGCTGGACACGACGTGGTATCAGGCCGTGAAGGGCCTTACCGGCGCGCTGCCGATCGTGCGCAGGGGCGGCACGATCGTGCTGGCCGCGAGCCTGACCGAAGGGTTGGGTAGCCCGGAGTTCCGCGCCCTGCTCGACCGCTACGCCGCGACCGGCGGCTACGACCGACCGGCCTCGGGCGAGACGTGCGAGATGGACGAGTGGCAACTCTTGATGCTGAAGAAGGTGCTCCGGCACTGCCGCGTGAGAGTGGTGAGCGGCGGGCTACCGGCCGACGTGCTGCGCAAGTGCCGCGCGGAACCGGCCGAGAGCGTGGAGCAAGCCGTGAGCGAAGCGCTGGCGGAGTACGGCCCGCGGGCGACGCTCGCGGTGATCCCGAAGGGGCCGTACGTGCTGCCAGTGGTCTCCGCGGCGTGATGTGAACCGCGTTTAGGCGTCGGCGGTGGGCAGCGGGTTGCGCGCGAACACCCACTCTTCCACCGGCTTCCCCTCAATCAGGTGCTCTTGCACGAACCGCGGGATACGATCCGCGGTCATGTTCCCGTACCACGTCCCTTCCGGGTACACCACCATCACCGGGCCGCCGGTACACACGCGCAGGCACCCGACCTTCGTGCGGTAGCACGCGCACGGCCCGGTCGCCAGCGACAGGTGCTTCTCTTTCAAAATGTCTTTGAGCGCGTCCCACGCGGCTTGCGCGGCCTCGCGCCCCACGCCGGCGCAACAGGCGTCGCCCGCGCACAGGAACACGTGCCGGTGGAACTGCCCGATCAGCAGTTTCTCGGCGATGCCCGCGAGCTTCTCGTTCGATTCGGCCATGTGAAGCCTCTTTATGGTAGTAGGCACGCTCCGCGTGCCGTTCTGCGGTGCGCGGGCAGAATCTCGCACAGTTGGACAGCTGAATCGGCCCGAACACACGGCACGCGGAGCGTGCCTACTACTCTGGGGCTACACCGCCGCGCGCGCGCGGCGCGCCACTTCCGCGAACAGCAGCACGCTCGTCGTCGCGACCGCGATCACCAGCCAGTCGAGTAGCGCGAGCGGTTCGACCGCGAAGGAGTCTCCGCCGAACGCCACGATGAGCACTTGGCCCACCACCGTGAGCGCGCCGATGGCGAGGAACCGCGGGTTCGCGAGCGCCCCGGTCAGGCCGCTCTCGGTGGGGCGCAGCGCGCGGCAGTTGAACTGGTTCCACACTTGGAAGAACACGTACGCGGTGAAGAAGATCGTTACCTGCCGCGCCGTGAGGTCCGGGAACTCGCCCGAGCGCGCGCCGTCGCCCTCGAACCAACCGGCGTACTCCATGCCGAGTAACAGCGCCACCATGACGATGACGAAGAACCCGGCGGTCACGAGGATGTTGCCCAGCATGGCCCGCGTGATGATGGTCTCGTCGCGGCGCTTCGGCGGCCGCTGCATCAGGTTCGCGCGCGGCGCCTCGCTGCACAGCGCGATGGCCGCGAACGTGTCCATGATGACGTTGATCCACAGCAGTTGCAGCACCGTGAACGGCGGCTTCAGGCCCAAGAACGGCCCGATGAGTGCGATGAGCAGCGCCGACACGTTGATGGTCAGTTGGAACTGCACGAACCGCTGAATGTTCTCGTACAGCGCGCGGCCCCACATCACCCCGCGCACGATGGTGCCGAAGGCGTCGTCGAGCAGCACGATCTTGCTCGCCTCTTTCGCCACTTCGGTGCCCGAAATGCCCATCGCGAGGCCCACGTCGGCGCGCTTCAGTGCGGGCGCGTCGTTGGTGCCGTCGCCGGTCATCGCGACCACGTGGTTCTGCTGTTGCAGCAGTTTCACCATGCGGTACTTGTCCGCGGGCAGCGCGCGCGCGAGCACCCGCAACCGCGGCAATTTGTCGAGCAGTTCGTCGTCGCTCAGCGCGGCGAATTCGGCGTGCGTGAGGGCGAGTGCGTCGGGCGAATCGAGCAGGCCGATTTCGCGGGCGATGGCGCTCGCGGTCTCGATGGTGTCGCCGGTAATCATCTTCACTTCGATGCCCGCGGCGCGGCACTCGGCGATGGCCCCCTTCACGTCGTCGCGGAGCGGGTCGCGGATACCCACCCAGCCGTCCCACACGAGTTCCGCTTCGAGGTCGGCGCGGCGCGCGTGAATCGCGTCTTCGTCTTGCGGGAAATCCGCGGGCAACTCGGCGTGCGCGAACGCGAGCGTGCGCATCGCGGCGCTTGCCGCCGCGGCGATGTGCCCGCGGATCGCGACGCGCAGGTCGTCGGTCAGTTCGCGCCGCGTGCCGTCGGTACCGAGCACGTACCGGCACGCCGCGAGCACCTGTTCCGGTGCGCCCTTCACGAGCACCGCCGCGCCGCCGTTCGCGCGAACCACGCTCGTCATCCGCTTGCGGTCGGAGGAAAAGTGAATCTGGTACAGCAGCGGGAAGCGGTCCCGCAGTTCGCCATAGTCGTGCGGGACTTCGCCTACCCACGCGCCCGCTTTCAGCCACTGCAACAGCGAACCCTCCGTGCTGTTGCCGACCACCAGAAGCTTGCCGTTCTTCGATTCGAGGTTCGCGGTCGAGTTCGCGCCGCTGTTGGCGACGATCCACCAGAGCGGGCCGCGGTCCGGGCAGTCGAGCGGGCCGCTCTCGGCGAACGCGGTGCCGAGGCCGACGCGCGACACGGTCATCTTGTTCTGCGTGAGCGTGCCGGTCTTGTCGGTGCAGATCACGGTCGCGGAGCCGATCGTTTCGCACGCCACCAGTTGCCGCACCAGCGAGTTCGCGGCGCTCATCTTGCGCCACGCGAGCGCGAGCGACACGGTCACGCTCATCGGCAACCCTTCCGGCACCGCGACGACGATCACGATGACCATGTACACGAAGTACGAGAGCAGCGCCTTCGTGCTCGCGAGCGCCGCGGCGCGTGCCGTTTCGCCCTCCGCCGGCAACCGCACTTCGCCGACCCACAGCCCGCGCGCGAGCAGCGCGACGAAGATGAGCGCCGCCGCGGCGTACCCGATTTTGCTGATGGTGCCCGCGAGTACCGCGAGCTTCTCTTGAAGCGGCGTACTCGCTTTCGAGACGGTGAGCTTGCGCTGCACGCGCGCCTCGCGCGATTCGCCTTCGGCTTCCGGTTCGCCGGCCGAAAGGCGCCGCGCGATCTGACCGAGCATCGTGTCGTCGCCGACGTTCGTAACGAGCAACTGCCCCGCGCCGTCCACCACCTGCGTGCCGCGGAACGCGCACCCGGGTTGCTCCGGGCCGTCGGCGGTGTCGTCGGTACCGGCCGCGAGTTTGCGCACCGGCTCGCTCTCGCCGGTCATCAGCGACTGATCGACGAACACCTCGTTGGCGCGCGCGAAGCGCCCGTCGGCCGGGAGTTCGTCGCCCATTTCCAGCGCCACCAAGTCGCCGACGACCACGTCTTCGAGCGGGACGGTGTGAACGGCCCCGTCACGCACCACCTTCACTTGCAGCGCGTCTTTGGCCTCGTTCAGTTTTTCGAACTCGCGGTCGCTCCGGTACTCGCTGAGGAACGCGACCCCCGTGGCGAGGCCGACCGCGAGCATGACGGCCAACCCCTCGAACGACGGGTGCCCGACGACGATGCTGACCCCGAACAGCGCGCCGGCCAGCGCGAACGCCGTCGCCGGGAGCCACTCGCCGAGTTTCGCCACGGCCGACACCGCGAACAGCGCGACGCACGCCGCGAGGCCGATCGCACCCGCGACCGCCGAACTTTCGAACAGATCGACGACCAACTTGAGAAGCGACGCGGCGAGCAGAATCTTGATGATCGGTTCGTCGAACTTGGCGAGGAACTTCGCCCACGCGGGCTCGTGCGGGAGGGGCGTGAGGCGGTTCGCGCCGAACCGGTCGCGGCTTTCGCTCACTTGCGCGGAAGTGAGTCCGTGCGTCGCGGCACGCGGGAACAGTTCGGTAACGGCGCGGATGGAACGCATGAACGGCCTTCGGGGTGGGACGAAACGCGAGCACCCGCGCGCGGCGCGGGTGCCAAGAGTAGGTCGCTCGCTCCGCGAGCGACCATTCGCGGTGCAGTGTCGTTTTGGTGATTGCGAGCAGCAATGGCCGCTCGCGGAGCGAGCGCATTACTCGTTACTGTTCCATCACTTCCTTTTCCTTCTTACTGGCGAGGTCGTCGATCTTGCCCTCGTACGCCTTCAGCAGGTCTTGCACCTTCGTCTTGCCCTTGTCGCGCTCGTCCTCGGTCATCGTCTTGGCCTTCTCCGCGTCCTCGAAGTGCTTGTTGCCGTCGCGCCGCACGTTCCGGCACGACACCTTCGCGGCCTCGGCCGACTTCTTAATTTGCGCCACGATCTTCTTGCGCTGGTCGCCGCTCATCGGCGGGATGCTCAGCCGGATCACCTTGCCGTCGTTGTTCGGCGCGAGGCCCAAGTCGCTGCCGCGGATCGCCTTCTCGATTTCCTTCAGGCTGTCGGCGGTGTACGGTTTGATGACGATGCTGCTCGCGTCCGGGCACGTCACGCTCGCCACGTCGCGAATGGGCGACATGGTGCCGTAGTTGTCCACGCGCAGGGCGTCGAGCATTTGCGGCGACGCGCGCCCGGTGCGCAGGCCCTTCAGGTCGTTGCGGAACACGTCGAGGGCTTTTTCCATACGGCCCTCGGCGTCTTTGATGATTTCGGCAGTTGTCATGAGTTCACCTGTTGCGTGCGCGCCCGGAACGCGGGTTGTGAGGGGTATTGTTGCACGTTCGCCCCGAAGCGGAAAGCCGGGGCGCGCGAATCCGCGCCGCGGGTGCCCGCGGGGCGCGAACCGCGTATAGTATTGGGTTATCCGCTCAGCCTTCCGCCGACTCTCCCCGGCGGGTTGTGAGAACCGGCCGTGATCGCCTTCCGCCGCTTCCTCAACACCGATCCGCCGGCACTAGCCGACGTGTGGAACGAGAGCCACACGGCTCGCGGCAGTTTCCCGCTGCGCACCCCGTCACTCTTGGACCGCTGGGTGCTCTCCAAACCGTACTTCGACCCGGACGGTTTGATCGTCGCCTACGACCCCGACGACAACAACCGCGTGCTCGGCTACGCGCTCGCGGGGTTCGGCCCGAACGCCGAACTCAGCGCGCTCGACTATTCGCACGGCGTCATCTGTTCGGTCGCGGTGCGCGCGAGTGCCGGGCGCAAGAAGCTCGGTGCGCAGTTGGTGGCGAAGTGCGAAGAGTACCTCACGAAGCGCGGCGCGACCGCGCTCCGCGCCGGCCCGGTGTGGCCGCACTGCCCCTACGGGTTCGGGCTGTACGGCGGCACGAACTGCCCCGGCTTCCTCGCCTCCGACCCCGCGGCCGACCCGTTCTTCCGCTCGCTCGGCTACGAACCCGCGGGCACCACACTGGTGTTCCAGAAGAAATTGGACGCACCGCTGAACGTCCCGGACCCGCGGTTCGGGATGCTCCGCCGCCGCTACGAAACGCAGGTGATGCGCGCCGCGAGCGTGCTCAGTTGGTGGCACGAGTGCGTGTGGGGCACGCTGGACCCGGTCGAATTTCGTGTGGTCGATAAGCTCGCGAACAACTTTATCGTGGCCCGCGCGATCGTGTGGGAACTGGAGGGCTACGGCTGGCGCTGGGGCTTCCCCGCGGCCGGCGTGTTGGACATTCAGACGCGCGGCGACGTGCGGCGTCAGGGAATCGCAAAGCTGCTGCTGTCGCAGGTGCTGCGGTTCCTCCAAGACCAGTTCTTCGGCATCGCGGAACTGCACGCCCCGGCCGACGACGCGGCGCTGGTGGGTCTGTGCCGCTCGGTCACGCTCGAACACGTGGACACCGGCACGACGTACTTGAAAAAGGTGTGACCATGACGCGCGCACTCCTCGCGCTGGCGCTGAGCGCACTGGTGACCGCGCCCGCGACCGCGGGCAAGTTCAACAAGAAACTCGACGTCGGTTCCGCGGCCCCGACGTGGGACGCACTCGAAGCCACCGACGGCAAGAAGTACGCGTTCGCGGACTTTAAAGACAAAGACGTGCTTGTCGTGGTGTTCACCTGCAACTCGTGCGTGGTCGCGGAGATCTACGAGGAGCGCCTTATCGCGTTCGCGGCGGAGTGCAACAAGGCCGGGAGCAAGGTCGGGTTCGTGGCGATCAACGTGAACACCGGCAAGGCGGACGCGCTGCCCGAAATGAAGAAGCGCGCCGAGAAGCGCAAGTTCGGGTTCACCTACCTCTACGACCCGTCGCAGAAGACGGCGCAGAGTTACGGTGCGATGTTCACGCCGGAGTGTTTCGTGCTGAACAAGGACCGCAAGGTGGTGTACATGGGCGCGTTCGACGACAAGCCGAGCGGCGGCGCGAAGGCGAAGTACGTGGCGGACGCGGTGCAAGCGGCGCTGAACGGCAAAGCCGCGCCGACCAGCGAAACGACCGCCGCGGCCGGTTGCAAGATCGTGTGGAACAAGAAGAAGAACGACGACGACGATTGAGGCTTCACTTCCCGCCGATGGCGGCGGCGACGCCGAAGATGATCGCGATGTAGAGCAGCGTCATGAAGATGCCCAGTTTCAGCGTCTGGCGCACGCTGAGGCCGAAGAACGTGAGGGCCAACGCCCACCACGCCACTATGTCGAGGATGCGGGGCAGTTGGAGAATGGTGGAAACGGCGAACGCACAGTTGAGGGCGATGATGGCGAGCCAGCCCACCGCGCGCCCGCGGTGGGCGAAGTAACCGGCTGCCCCCGGGCGGAAGACCCACATCCCGAGGGCGAGCAACAACGAATCGAGAACGACGAACCCCGAAAGGAGCGCCGCGACTTCCTGTTTCGGCGTCAGCACGCGCGCTCCTTATTTTTGGAGGTTCACTTCGCGTCCGGCGGCGGGGCGGCGTCCATCGCGCTCATGTCCGCCGTTTCCGTCTTCGACTGCCACCACGCCCACAGCACCAACAGCCCCGACACCGACGCCACCGCGACGCCCACCGTCGGGTTGCCGATCCCGTCCTTCACGTTGTGCAGGATCACCAGCGGCAGCGCCAACAGGCTCACCATGTTCATCACCTTGATGAGCGGGTTGATCGCGGGGCCGCTCGTGTCCTTCAGCGGGTCGCCCACCGTGTCGCCCGTCACCGCGGCCTTGTGCTTCTCGCTCCCCTTGCCGGTGTTCTTCTCCTTGTTCTTCGGCTCGTCCTCGATCATCTTCTTGGCGTTATCCCACGCGCCGCCCGCGTTCGACATGAACACCGCCATGAGTTGGCCGCTCAGAATCATCCCCGCGAGGAACCCGCCCAGCGCGAACGGCCCCAACAGGAAGCCGACGATCAGCGGTGTGCCGATGGCGAGCAACCCCGGGCCGATCAACTCGCGCTGCGCCGTCGCGGTGCAGATGGCGACCACGCGGCCGTAGTCCGGGGTCTTCGTGCCGGCTTTGATCTCCGGGTCGCGGAACTGCTTCCGGCACTCGTTCACGATCAGGTACGCGGCCCGGCCCACGGCGCGAATCGTCATCGCGCTGAACAGGAACGGCACCGCCCCGCCGATCAGCATGCCGATGAACACCAGCGGTTCGGCGACGGTCAACTTCGACGCGCCGGCGCTGAAGTCGCCGATCAGCAACTGCCCGATCTTCTCTTCGGAACCGGTGACGAGCACCGCGATGAAGCTCGCGAACAGCGACACGGCCGCGATCACCGCGGAGCCGATGGCGATGCCCTTCGTGATGGCCTTCGTGGTGTTGCCGACCGCGTCCAAGTCGGTGAGAATCTGGCGCGCGGCTTTGTTCGCGGGTTCGTCCAAGTAGCCCGCGTCGCCGGGGTTCAGCGGTTGGTTGTTCGTGTCGCGGTTGAAGCCCATTTCGCCGATGCCGTTCGCGTTGTCGGCGATGGGGCCGAACACGTCCATGCTGATCGTGTCGCCGGTGAGGGTGAGCATCCCGATGCCGCACATGGCGACGCCGAACGCCATGTACAGTAGGTTCTCGGAGTCGCCGCACACCGCGACCGACCCGAGGATCGCCCCGGAGATGATGAGCACCGCCCACACCGAACTTTCGAGGCCCAGCGCGAGGCCGGAGATGATGTTCGTCGCGTGACCCGTTGTGCTCGCGCGCACGACCTCCTTCACCGGGTTGTACTCGGTGCTGGTCCAATACTCGGTGCACTTGTTGAGCGCGACCGCGAGCAGGATGCCGAGCAGGCAGCACCACGCGACCGACAGGTTCACGCCGGGCTTCAGCGGCACGTTGTAGCGGGCCTGCGCCAGTTCCAGCGGTGTGATCTTGAAGCGATCGTCGCCGGTGCGCTCGATGCCGTAGGTCTTCAGGCGGCGAAACTCGTCGGCCGTCAGGGTCATGTCGGTGAAGGCGCGCGCGGTGAAGTCGCTGCGCTGCTGGTCGGTGAGCGCGCGCCACGCGGTCATGGCGTCCGCGCGGAGTTTCTCAAGTTGCTCTTCGAGCTTGAGCGCCTTCTCGGAATTGCGCTCCTTGCCGCGGCGCAGCTCGCGCAGCGCCGCCACCTGCTTGCGCACCTCGAACGGGGCCGGTTGCAGGTTCACCGCGGCGCGCAGGTCGGGGGTGTCGTACAGCTCTTGGTACAGCCCTTTGTCGATGCCGCGCTCGACGATGTACGGTGCGTCGAACCGCAGGTAAATCAGGCCGAACAGCATGAACCCGACGGTACTGATGACGGCGCTGCGCCAGAACCCGCGGTTGATGCTGTGCATCGCGACGGCCGCGTCGCCGGTGGTGATGCCGCGGCCCACCAGCGAAGTGCTGATGATGCTGCCGACCACGCCCACCGCCTGCACCAGCAGCGGGAAGATCATGCCCTTGTAGCCGAACGCCGCGTAGCCGAGCATGACGGCCGCGACCATCGTCACCGAGTAGCTCTCGAACACGTCCGCGGCCATGCCCGCGCAATCGCCGACGTTGTCGCCCACGTTGTCGGCGATGGTCGCGGCGTTCCGCGGGTCGTCTTCGGGGATGTCTTGTTCCACCTTCCCCACGAGGTCCGCGCCCACGTCCGCGGCCTTCGTGTAAATGCCGCCGCCGACGCGCATGAACAGCGCCAGCAGCGAGCCGCCGAAGCCGTAGCCGATCAGAATCTCATAAGCGAGTTCGCCGAACACGAGCAGGATGAGCGCGCCACCGAGCAACCCGAGGCCGCAGGTGAACATGCCGGTGATGGTGCCGGTGCGGTACGCGAGCCGCATGGCGGTGCCGAAATCGACGCGCGCCGCCGCCGCGACGCGCAGGTTGCCGGCGGTGGCGAGCCGCATCCCCACGAACCCGACCGCGGCGCTGAACAGCGCGCCCATCAGGAACGCGACGCCGCGCCCGATGGCGATGGTTTCGAGTTCGCCGACGCTGTGAATGCCCGGGTCCGGTGCCCACGGCCACTTCGACGCGATGATCACGCCCGTGAGCAGCACAATAAGCACGCCGACCACCGTGAACTGCCGGCGCAGGTACGCGTTCGCACCCTCGCGTACCGCGAGCGCCACCTTCTGCATGGCGGAGGTGCCGGTGTCGGCCGCGTACACCTGTTTCACCAGCGAACCGGCGTACACGAGACCGCCGACCGCGACGACGAGGCACGCCAGCAGGCCCAGTTTCTCGCCGAGGCCGTAGGCGCTGGAGGTGATGAACCCGAACGGCTCCCAGCCGGCGCTGAACAGCGCCGCTGCGCCGCTGCTGTGCGGGGCCGCACCGAGCAGGCCGAGGGGCAGGGCGCACGCGGCGGCAAGCAGCCACGGGAACCGCGAGGGGCCGCGGCGAGAGCGAGAGCGCGACATTTGGCAACCTTAGCGCGGCGAGCAAGTGAATACGGCCCGTCCGGGCGCGGGCTGCGAGGGCCGGGAGAGGTTCGCAGTTCCGCGGGCGCGGCGGGCCGGTTGTTGTGCTTGTGAAAGCCGTCACAAGCCATCGAGAGCGGTAGCATAAGCGCAAGAAATGGGCGCGTCTAGCGCGAACGTGAGGAACCGGTGAACGCGCCGCGGTACAATCGCCCACCACCCCACGAGGTCCCCCATGAACCGCCGCACGTTCCTCGCGTCCGCTGCCGGGCTGCCGTTCGCTTCTCGCTCTCGCGCCGACGACAAACCGAAGCCGACCAAGTTCCAGATCGCGTGCATGACGCTGCCGTACTCGCGGTTCCCGCTCGCGCGGGCGCTCACCGGGATCAAGGCCGCGGGGTACGAGTTCGTCGCGTGGGGCACCACCCACAACGAAGACGGGAAGAGCGCGCCCGTGCTGGCCAAAGACGCGCCTCCCGAAAAGGCGAAGGAACTGGCGAAGAAGTGCCGCGACATGGGGCTCGAACCGGTGATGATGTTCAGTGGCATTTACCCCGAAGCGAAAGACGGTTTGGAAGTCCACGCGCAGCGTATCAAGCAGGCCGGCGCTGCGGGCGTGAAGCAAGTCCTCACGTTCGGCCACACGAAGGGCGGCAACCGCAAGTTGTGGGTCGAGCGGTTCAAGCAACTCGGCCCGATCGCCAAAGACAACAACGTGCTACTCGTGGTGAAGCAGCACGGCGGCGAAACCGGCACCGGGGAGGCGTGCGCCGAGATCACCCGCGAGGTGAACCACCCGAACGTCGCGGTGAACTACGACGCGGGCAACGTACTGGACTACCTCGACAAAGACCCGATCCCGGACATCAAGACGTGCGCGAAGGAGGTGCGCAGCTTCTGCATCAAGGACCACCGCAACTTCCCGAAGGACGAAGACTGCGGCCCGGGGTTCGGGGAAATCGACCACTACAAACTGCTGCACCCGGTCGCGTTCACCGGGCTTGAAATGCCGCTGGCGTGCGAGAACATCTTCGCGCCACTGGTGCCGCGCCCGGAGAAACCGGAGGGCGTAGACGCGCTGGCAAAGCGCGCCCGCGAGTTCCTCGAAACCGTGATCGCCGGCCTGCACGCGAGGTGAGCGGGTCAACCCCGAGGCGCGCGCCCGACGCGCCACAGGGCCAAGAGCACGAAGGCGTCGAAGGCCAAGTGGAACGGCACGATCCACGCCGCGTGCGGGGCCATCATCGCGAAGCCCAAGTGCTCGCGCAGAACCGCTTCGTTCGCCAGTTTGAACTGGAGAGCGGCCTCCAGCGACGCCCACTGCTTGGTGACGTGCAACATTCCCAGCAGGTGCGTGAGCGCGAAGAACGCGAACCCGGCCGCGAGGGCGCGGCCGGTGGGCCGGTCGGCGCGCAGGGCCGGCGACAGCCCGACCGCGGCCAACAGGCCCAACCCGGCGACCATTAGCACGTTCCACCCGGCGAACACGAAGTCCGCGCGGCGCATGATCTCGGTCAGGAGTGCGTTCGGGTCCATCGCGTTCGCCTCAGGGTGCGCTCAGTCGCCCGGTTTGTCCCAAGGTTGCGCGTCGCGCTTCGGTTTGGGCACGCTGTGAACCTTGCCGTTGCGCTGCTTCAGAATGATGCCCGTGCTGAACGCGAGCACCAGCGCGCCGCACGCGGCGGCGAAGCCCGCCATGTAGTAGATGTTTTCGTCCCCGATCTTGTTCGCCCCGGTCGTGACGGCCCACACCGCGAACGACCCGCACACGAGCGCGAGCGGCACAGTAACGAGCGCCAACAGCGGCGACACCGGTGGCGAGTACACGGTGCCGCACGCCTTGCACTCGCGCCGCGGCACCACGACGAACTCGTTCTCGTTTTCCTTCTGCTTGCGGTACTCGATGCCGCCGCACGTCGGGCACGCGCGTTTCGCACTCATGGTGGGTTCTCGTCAGCCGCGGGGCGTGAGTAGCTTTATCGCGTCCGCGAACGCGGGCCACTTCGCGACCAACTCCGCGCGGCTCGCGCTCGTGTAGTCGGCGTAGTCGAAGCCGGGCGCGACCGTGCAGCCCAAGAGCGCGAAGCCGGTGTCGCCGAGCAACCGCGTGCCCTGCCACACGCCCGCGGGCACAATTACTTGAGGCTCCTCACCGGCAGTGAGGTTCGGGCCGAGCGTGATTTCGCGCCCGGTGCCGTCGGGCCACAGTTGCAGCATCTGCACCGGCGCGCCCATGTAGAAGTGAAACACTTCGTCCGTGGGAAGGACGTGCAGTTCCGAGACGTGGCCGGGCTTCAGCAGGTAGTAGATCGCGGTGGAGACGTTTCGCGTGCCGCCGTGCGCGGGCAACGTCGCGGCGCTGCGATAGGTTTCGCGGAAGTACCCGCCCTCGACCGGGTGCGGGTACAGGTTCAGCGCGCGAATCACGTCGTCGGCGGTCATGGAGCGCTCTGCGGTCACGGGGCTTGCGCGCGGGCCACCTCTACGCTCGCGCGCTTCCACGCGGGCTCGAGGGCGGCGGGGCCGTCGATGTTGTACTGCCGCTTCAGCGCTTGCGGCGCGCCGTAGCGCTGCACCTCGTTCACGAACAGCTTGAAGTGCTTGTCGCCCTTCAGCGCAATCAGGTATTCCGCCACCGACACGCTTTGGCAGTAGAACCCGGTGAGCTTCTCCGCGGGCACGTCCTTTAGCTCGAAGAGCGCCGCGAGCGACCGCAGTTCGCCGTCGCGGGCGCAGCGCGGCAGCGTGCGCGTGTAGCGGCTGATTTCTTCCGGCGAGCACGCGAGCACGGCCATTCCCTCCGCGGCCCAGCGGGGCGGCGGCTTGTCCCCGAACATGTCCGCGAGCACGACGTGCGTGAGTTCGCGCGGCAGCGCGTTCGCCACAATGGTGGTATCGTCGGCGCGCAGGTCCAAGCGGCGCTCGGTGGCGCGCGAGTTCGTGAGCTTCACGGTGGCGTGCCCGGTGCGCGCGACGGGCTGACCGGTGCCTTTCGCGTAGGCGTCGGCGGTCGCGTGAATCACGATCTCGCACTTCGGCTGCCACGCGCCGCCCACCGGGCCGGACCAGCGCTCGAAGATGGCTTTCCGCTGCGCTTCGGCCGCCTCCGCGACCTTCGTCGCCAGTTCGCGCGACCCGCCGCGAACGCGGAAGCTCGACGTTTCCACCGCGTCGCCGGTCGCCACAGCTACTGCGGTGCCGGCTTTGGCTTGCGCGGCCTTCAGCACCTGTTCGCCGACGCCGCGGAGCTTCGCGTTGTTGGGGATCAGTTCGAGCGCGTCGGCCACACTGCGCGCGGCTTCGGCGGCGGTCGCGGCGTCGCAGTTGGGGGCGTTGAGGCGGTCGGCCGACACTTTGATGCGCGAATAGGCCCACGCGGTCTTCTGTTCGGCGGTGAGTTTGTCGGACCCGAGTTTGGTGAACAGTTTGTCGGCTTCGGTGTAGTCGCCGCGCTTGAAAGCGGCCGTCGCGTCATCGACTTGCGGAGCGGGCATTGGTGGTGCGGCCGGTTCCGCAGCCGGTGTCACGTCGGGCACCAGAGGCGGACCGAGGTTCGGCACCAGCGGCGCGGCCGGCGGCGCTTCCGGTTTCGGTTCGGGTTTCGCTTCGGGCTTGGTGCCGCCGAGAACGAACAGCTTGCGGCGCGTGGTCGCGATGCGGTCGGCGTTCTTGGTGGCGTCTTTTTCGAGTTGGTACAGTTCGGCGAGGTAGGCTTCGCGAAGCAGATCGAGAAACGCCTTGTTGCCGTCGGCGTTGCCGACTTCCTTTTCGAGCACGGTGATGGCGTCGGCGGGCTGTTCGGCGTCGAGGTACTTGCGGCCGGCGGCCATCGCGGACTGCACCGCGAGTTGCTTTTCGACGGGCGTCGGGTCGGCGGCGCTCACAGCGGAAGCGAGCGCGAGGCAAACGAGAGCGAGGGTGCGCATCGGTTCGGCGTCCTTGCCGGGGCCACGGGCACGGGCTGTATACCCCCGCGGCGCGAAGCTGGACAAGGGGAACCTACGCGGCTCGGACGGATGTTGAAAAACAAGCGAAATTTGCACTTCGGGGCGCGCACCCGAGTTCGGGCCATTGAAACGCCGCTGCCGCGATTCGGCGTGCCAAGCCGTCGCGGTGAACGTGAAGTCGAGTTCTCGTACTGCTGAGGGGCAGTTCACACGCGTGCGCGGCGCGCGTTGCCAGTTCGCACCCGCGCACGAAAGCCCCCTTCGGCAAGCGCACCATCGCGCCGCCGAATGAATAGTATACGCGCGATCAATTCGAGTCAACGTGAGAACTGCGCAAAACGAACGGCGGGTCCGCTTCAGTACGAGTTGCGCTTGCGTGCAGCTTCAAAGCACAGATCGCAAATGAGCACTATCTGGGCATGCGCTTCGGATTCGTCGTCCCAACCGCCGCACGCGCGCCGAACGCGCTCGCACGCCGAACACCAGCCGTGAAGGTTGTCGCCGGGTTCGTCTGGTGTGACGAACCCCAACCCGCTGCCGTGAGCAACGTGTCGGCACACATACGCCCGCCGGCGCGGGCCGTGACTGCCGCAATGAACGACTTGTTTTTCGCTCATCGTGTCCGCTCCGCGTGGGCCGCACAGGGCTTCCGCCCTGTGCTACGATAGCCGGCCCCTCCGGGGCGGAAAGACATTCGAGCGCCTTTCTGTCTGAGCACCCGCGGAGCGGGTCGCCTACCGTAGCACAGGGCGGAAGCCCTGTGCGGCCGACGCGGACAAGCCAACACTTGTCCCCATCCCGCTCGCGTTTCCGTTTTCGGAAATCGATTCGCGGGTCCGTGCGCGCCGCGCGCGGCAAGGCATGTAACGATCCCGCGACACTTTCTGAAAATGTCGCGGTTTAATCCTTTGCGTTCGGTGGGGTGGTGTGGTTAGATACGGCTCTGCCTGCCGGACTGCCGTCCCTCCCGCGCCCGGTTCGCCCCCGCCCCGCTCCAAACGCGATACCCCCGAAACCCCGATCCTCCGCTACACCATGAGCGCCACCGTGGAAAACGACTCTGCGATGATCGAAAAGCTCCGCGAAGCTCACAAGAAGCTGCGGAAGGAAATCGGGAAGGTCATCGTCGGCCAAGAGAAGGTGCTCGACGAACTGCTCATGGCGATCTTCTGCCGCTCGCACGCCCTGCTCATGGGCGTGCCGGGCCTCGCGAAGACGCTCATGGTCAGCACGCTCGCGCAAGCCCTCGATCTGAGCTTCAAGCGCATTCAGTTCACGCCGGACCTCATGCCGTCGGACATCACCGGCTCCGAGGTGATTCAAGACGACCCGGTCACGCGCGAGCGGATGTTCAAGTTCCTCCCCGGCCCGCTGTTCGCGAACATCGTGCTCGCCGACGAAATCAACCGCACGCCGCCCAAAACGCAGGCCGCGCTGCTCGAAGCCATGCAGGAGCGCAAGGCCAGCATCGGCGGCACCGACCACCCCATGCGGAACCCGTTCTTCGTGCTCGCCACGCAGAACCCCATCGAACAAGAAGGTACGTACCCGCTGCCCGAAGCGCAGTTGGACCGCTTCCTGTTCCTCATCAAGGTCGATTACCCGACCGACGAGGAAGAAGAACTGATCATGCGCCAAGGCACCTCCGACACGAAGGTGAAAGTGGAACCGGTGCTGAACGGCGAAGACATCCTCGGCCTTCAACAGATCGTGCGCCGCGTGCCGGTGTCGGACAAGGTGTTCCAGTTCGCGAAGCGCATCACGCGCCTGTCGCGGCCCGGCACGCCGGAGGCCGCGGACTTCGTGCAGAAGTGGCTCACGTGGGGCGCCGGCCCCCGCGCCAGCATGAACCTCATCCTCGCAGCCAAAGCGCACGCACTGCTGCGCGGCAGCAACCACGTCGCCGGCGACGACGTGGTCGCGGTGGCGACGCCGATCCTGCGGCACCGCCTCATCCTGAACTTCGCGGCGCAGAGCGAAGGGCTGACCATCGACGAAGTGATCCGCCAACTGGTGAAGACCGCGGCGAAGGCGGTAGCCGCTTAGCCGCTTCGCGGAGTTCCAAGTTCCACGTTCCAGAAGTTCCAAGAGAGTTGGCTTCTGGTCTTTCAACTTGGAACTTCTGGAACTCTGGAACTTGGAACCTACCGGAATGCCGAACTACCTGTCCCCCGACGTGCTGGCGCGTGCCGAAGCGCTGGGCCTCAAGGCCCGGCAGCTCGTGGAAGGGTTGCGCGTCGGCGACCACAAAAGCCCCTACAAGGGGTTCTCGGTCGAGTTCGTGCAGCACCGCGAGTACGTCCCCGGCGACGACATCCGCCACATCGACTGGAAGAGCTACGGGCGCAGCGAGCGGTACACCATCAAGCAGTACGAGCAGGAAACGAACTTCGCCCTGCACCTGCTGTTCGATTGCAGTAACTCCATGCGGTACGGCGGCGGCGAGACGAACAAGCTCGAGTTCGCCAAGCTGCTCGCGGCGTCGCTCGCGTACACCGTGATTCGGCAACGGGATACCGTCAGCCTGCGCGTGTTCAACACCGGGTGGGTGGCCGAACTGCCGCAGAGCAGCCAGTTGGGGCACATCAACGCGATCACGGCGACACTCGAAGAGACGCAGCCGAAGGACCGCACGACGATAGGGCCGCTGCTCGATGAAGTCGCGGACCGCGTGAGCCGGCGCGGGATCGTGGTGCTGATCTCGGACTGCCTCGAGGACCTCGAACCGACGCTCGCGGGCCTCCGGCACCTGCGGTTCCGCGGGCACGAGGTGGTGCTGTTCCACGTGCTGCACCGCGACGAAGTGGAGTTCCCGCTGGACGGCAACATTCGCTTCATCGGGCTCGAGGGCTACGAAGAACTGATGACGCGGCCCCACATGCTGCGCCCAGCGTACCTGCGGATCGTGAACAAGTACCTCGCGGACATTCAGCGCGGGTGCGACAACAGCGGCGTCGATTACGTGCGCCTGCTGACGGACAAGCCGCTCGGCCCGGCGCTGGCGGAGTACCTCGTGCGCCGGCTGCAAGCGGGGCGAAGGTAATGCAACCTACCCCCCCGGCCCCCCTGCCGTCTGGAGCCGCGAACGACGCCGACCCTGCTCCCGCAGTCTCGGCTGTTCGCGACGAAGGGAAGGGGGAGACAGAGCCAGACGCCTCGCTGCGCTCGACGTCCGAAGCACCAATCACCCCCTCTGCGCCCGCGAGCGCAGCGAGCGGCGACTCCCCCCTTCCCGGGCCGCGTGCAGCCGAGACTGCGGGAGCAGGGTCGGCGTCGCACGCGGCTCCAAACCGCGAGGGGGGGGCGGGGGGGGTAGGTGATGCCCCCGCGCCCGTTCGCAAAACCTCGCCGTTCCGCGCGCTCGCGGTGGCGGCGGTGTTGGCGCTGGTCGGGTTCGGCGTCTGGTACTTCGCGCTCCGCGGGCCGACCGACGACCCCGGGCGCTGGCAGGGCGAGTGGCAGATGAACGTGCTCACCATCGGGCCGGACGGCCAGCGCGCGCAGCTCGCGCGCCCCGGCGTCACGATCCGCGTGACCGGCTCCGAGTGGCAGTACCGGTTCGGCGACAAGGACGCGAAGCGCTACACCGCGGTGCTGCGCCCGGACGCCAACCCGAAGGAAGTGGACCTCACGCAACTGGACCGCGACGGCAAGCCGACCGCGTTCGTGCTGCGCGGCATCTACGAACTGGACCGCAACCGCGCCCGCGTCGCCACCGCGCCGGGCACCGAGCCGCGCCCGACCGAATTCGAGAACACCGACGCCGGTACCGTCTGGCTGCTGAACCGAATCGAGTGACCACGCGATGACGCTTCTGGCTCCAATTATGATGGCGGGTGCGGCGGCGGTCACGATCCCGATCGCGCTGCACTTCTTCTATCGCGCCCGCTACCGCCCGCTGCCGTGGGCACCGATGAGGTTCCTCAAGGAAGCCGTCGAGCAGACCAGCCGGCGGCTCAAGTTCCAAGAGTGGATTCTGCTCGCGCTGCGGTGCCTCGCGCTCGTTCTGCTCGCGCTCGCGCTCGCGCGCCCCAGCCGCGACGAAGCCAGCGCCGCGGGCGGCGGCGAACCCATCGACGCGGTGCTCGTCATCGACACCTCGTACAGCATGGCCGCCCGCGACGGCGACAAGACGCGCCTCGATCGCGCCAAAGAAGCCGCCGCGGTCGTCATCGACACGCTGCCGGACAAGTCGTCCATTCAGATCATCGCGTGTTCGGACCGCGCGGTGCCGCTCGGCCCGGTGTCGCGCTACAACCGCGACCAAGCGAAGCAACTGCTGCAAACCGTCGAACTGACGAGCCTTTCGACGGACCTGATGCCGGGCCTCGAAGCGGCGCTCGCCGCGGCGCAGAGCGGCACCTCGCCGGCGAAGGAACTGTACGTCTTCACCGACATGCAGAAGAGCGGGTTCGAGCGCCAGCAGAGCGCCCTGCAAGCGAAGTGCGCCGAGATCAAGGCGAACGACGTGAACCTCGTGTTCGTGCGGTGCGGCGACCCGGTGAGCCGCGTGAAAAACGTCGCGGTCACCGACGTGCAGTTGCTGGCCGCGATCCCGCACACGAAGACCCGCGTGCCGTTCGTGGTGAAGCTGAAGAACACCGGGCGCGACGCGGTGAACGGCGCGAAAGTGTTCCTCGAACTGGACGGGCGCAGCGTCGAGAAGGACGCGGTGCAGGTGGACAAGTTGGAACCGGGCGAAACGGTCACGCTCACGCTCACCGGCGCGCTCGAAGACGCCGGGCCGCGGCTCATCGCCGTGACCGCGGTCGCCGACGACGCCCGCGAACTGCCCGGCGACAACGTGCTGTACAAAGTGATCGGCGTCCGCGAAAAGGTGCGCGTACTGCTGATCGCGCACCCGTTCGCGGGCCAGACCGCGACCGACGCGGGCGACTGGTTCGTGCGCAAGGCGCTGATCCCGTTCGACCCGGTGCGCGACGAAGACAAGATCAAGCGGTACTTCATCGAAACCGAGAGCGCCGCGCCGCACGAGGTCGCGCCGGAGAAGCTCGCGCACAAGGACATCGTGTTCCTGCTGAACGCCGCCGCCGGCACCGGGCGACCGCTCGACGGGTTGCAACCGGCGTTCGTAGCGAAACTCACCGAGTTCGTGAAGCAGGGCGGCGGCCTCATCGTCGGCTGCGGCGACTCGGTGGACGCGAAGGGCTACAACGCCGCGCTCGGCGGCGCGGGGCTGCTGCCGATGCGCCTCGGAGACGTGCGCAACACCACGGAAGCGGCGCTGTTCACGCCCGCGGCGACCAGCATCGAAGACGGCTCGCCGCTCGCGCCGCTGAAACCGTTCGGCGACTGGGTGGCCCGCGCACAACTCGCCCGCATGTTCGCGCTCGAAGAAGGCGCGGCCGGCGCGAAGGTGCTGCTGCGCACCACCGACAACAAGCCCTTGGTCGCGTCCCGCGTGGTCGGCGACGGCGAGGTGATCTTCTTCGCCACCGCGCTCGACGAAACGTGGGGCCGCATGATGTCGGACGGCCAACTCGCCATTCCCATGACGACGCACCTACTCGCGCACTTAACCGGGCGCAAGGTGCCCGGCGGCACGCGCATGGCCGGCGACGTGCTGAGCTACCACCCGGCGAAGCAGTTCGGCGGGTTCGAGCTGATTAAACCGAAACCCAAGAGTGGCGAGAAGGTGCGCCCGCGGCTCCCGCTGGGCGAGGCGCGCACCGAAGGCGGCCGGCTGATCGTGAGCAGCGACAAGGCGCTGGTCGCGGGCGAATACGCGCTGGTGCCGACCGGCACCACCGACCCCGCGGGCCTGACGGTCGATAGCGGCGTGGCGTTCGCGGTGAACCCGGACCTGCGCGAGACGGAGAACTTGGACGCGGCGACCGACGGCGACGTGGAGAAGGCGCTGGGGTTCCGCCCGTCGATCATCCAAGCCGGTGCCGGGACCGAGAGCGCGGTGCGCGACCGCCGCACCCGCGGCGAGTTCACGGAGTGGGCGCTGCTGGTGCTGCTGCTGCTGCTAATCGGCGAAGCGGCGTGGGCGTGGCAGTGCGGCCGCGCGGTTTAGTGTTTGCTGTTTGGTTTCGTCCCCTTCGGGGACTCCGCTAAACGGCGCTTGGTGTTCGCTTCTGTCCTCTGTCCTCTGTCCTCTGTCCTCTGACCACTGATGACTTTGCACGCACTATCGCCGCTGTTCGCCGAACTGCAGACGCGGGGCTGGTCCCGCGAGCTGGCGGTCGCGCTCGCCGTGCTCGCGGTCGCCGCGGTCGGCGCGCTCTACGCCAAAGAAGCCGGGCGGCTGTCCGTCGGCCGACGGCTCGCGCTCGCCGGCGTCCGCATGCTCACCGTGCTCGTCGTCGCGTTCCTGCTCACGCGGCCCGTGTGGGTCGCCGATTCCGGCGGCGACAAGAAGCGCCCGGTCGCGGTGCTCGTCGACGCGTCGCAGAGCATGGACAGCAAAGACCCGCGGACCGCGGCCGACGACGTGTGGCGCGCCGCGCTCGCCTACGACCTCATCGAACCCAACAAGTCGCTCCCCACCGATCCGCCCACCGCGGTGCGCGGCAAGTTCGGCGACGACGACCGCCCGCGGCGCATCGAGGTGGCCCGCAAGGCGCTCACCAACCCGCGGTTGGACCTGCTGAACAAGCTGCGCGCCGTCGGGCCGCTCGAAGTGTCCACGTTCGGTGGCACCCGCACCGGGCGCGACTCGAACGCGTTCGAGTGGCTCAACACCCTCGCCGCCGATCAGCCGCGGACCGCGATCGTTAGCGCGGCGCTCGAGTTGCTGAACCGCGACACCAACGAGCGCCCCGCGGCCGTCGTCATCGTCACCGACGGGCGCGAGAACGCCGGCGGGAAGGGGTTCGCCGATCTCGCCGCCAAAGCGCGCGAGGTGGGCGTTCCGCTGCACGTGTACGGCGTCGGCAGCGCGTCGTTCGGCCAACTGAAACTGCGCGACGCCCCGGTGCCCGAATCGGTGTTCCTCGACGACCTCGTGGCGGTCCCGGTGCGCTACGCCATTCGCGGCATGCCGGAGGGCGGCACCGTGGACATCGTGGTGAAGTACGGCGACCGCGAGGTGGCCGCGAAGCGCGGCATCGTCGCCCAAGAGGGCGAAGACCTGCGCGAGATTCTCACCTTCGCGCCCACCAAAGAGGACGTGGCCGAGAAGCGGCAGGAAGTGACCGTCACCGTGACCGTGACGCCCGCGGCGCAGGGCGGCGCGGCCGTCGAAACGCTGACCGACGCGATCACCAAGCCCACGCAGATCGTCAGCAAGAAGCTGAAAGTGCTGGTGGTGGACGGCCTGCCGCGGGTGGATTTCAAGTTCCTCCAGCGCGCGCTGTTGCGCGACCGGCGCGTGGACGCGCGGTTCTTCCTCACCGAGGGCGACCGCGAGGCGATGAAGTCCGGCTACCCGTGGCTGCTCGAGTTCACGCGGCAGATTCAGGGCACGCTCTCGCTGGACCGCGACGAGTTCCGCAAGCTGCTGAACGAGTACGACCTGCTCATCTTCGGCGACGTGCCCGCGAAGTTCTTCACCGGCGAGCACCAGCAGGTGATCAAGGACTTCGTGACCGAGGGCGGCGGCATGATCCACATTGCCGGGAAGTGGAACGGCCCGCGCTCGTGGGTGGAAACCGCCGACCCGCGGTTCGGCTCGATTGCCGACGTGCTGCCGGTGGAACTGCCGGCCGAGAAGTTCCCGATTCAGCCGCCCGAGGGCCGCTACGTGCCGCCGTTCGTGCCGGTGATCGCGCCGAACATGGCCCGGAACCCGCTGGTCGCACTCGAAGAAGACGCCTTCGAGAACGCGGACCTGTGGGGGCGGATGGGCGAGCGCCCGGACCCGAACGCGCCGCGCCCCGGCGGCAAGAAGGACCCGCTGCAGCCGCTCGACTGGTACTACCCCGTGCTGCGCCTCAAGCCCGGTTCGGAGACGTTCCTCGTTCACCCCACCGCGCGCACGCCGGCCCCGGACAACAAGCCCATGCCGCTGCTCGCCGGGCACTACTACGGCAAGGGCTACGTGCTGTTCTGCGCGTTCGACGACACGTGGCGCTGGCGGTTCAACGAGGCCGACAAGTACTTCGGCCGGTTCTGGAGCCAGTGCGTGTATCAGGCCGGCGTGCCGCGCATGGTGGGCACGAAGCTCACGCAACTGTCGCTGGACACGCCCGAACCGCAGCAGGGCAAGAGCGGCCAAGTGTACGCGCGCATTTTGGACGACAAGTTCAAACCGCTCGCGGCGGACGACATCGAAGCGGTGCTCGAACGGGTCGGCGCGGAGCGCGACGACCCGGACCGCCTGACCGCGGTGAAGCTCCGCAAACTGGACGGGCAGGACGGCGAGTACGTCACCCCCCTGCCCTTCAACAAGGCCGGGCGCTACAAGCTGACGGTGGACCCCCGAAACGGCGCGCCGGGAACGCTGGAGTACCGCGTCGGGCTGCCGCCGGACCACGAGCAAGCCCCCGGCGCGCTGGCGCTGGCGGAACTGAAGAAGCTCGCGGCCGATAGCGGCGACCCGGAGAAGCCCGGTCGGTTCTACCACGAAGAGAGCCTGCACGAGATGCCGACCGCGATCGAACCGCAACTGGCCCCGTACAGCAGCCGCGACGAGACGATCCTGTGGAACCGCTGGGCGCTGTTCCTGCTGATCGGGCTGCTGGCGCTCGAATGGTTCTTGCGCAAGTTCAACGGCCTCAGTTGACAGTGTTCACAGGGTACGCTGCGCGACCCTGTGCTTTGCGATACAACCCCTTCGGGGTAAAGGCAGAAGACTGGTTTGTACCCCGAAGGGGTTACATCCCAAAGCACAGGGTCGCGCAGCGCACCCTGTGAAACAGCAGCAACAACGCAACAGCCGACCACTATTCCAATGACGCACGTTCTCACGCAACTGAACCGCTGGCGGCTGATGGAGCGGGCGATCCGCTTCCTGTGGGGCGGCGCGCGCGTGCTGGCGGTCGCGCTCACCGTGCTCGCGGTCGCGTGCCTGCTCGACTACCTCGTCGACCGCTACCGCGGTTCCGAGTCGTGGCGCGCGTTCCTGCGCGCCACGTGGGTGTTCGCGCCCAAACCGGCCGAACCGGGCGAATCGTGGGCCACCGACGTGACCCCGTTCTGGTTCCGGTTCCTGATGAGCACCGGGCAGGCGGCGCTCTTGGCGTGGCTCGCGTGGGTGTTCGTCATTCGGCCGCTGCGCCGCACGCCGAAGGTGGACGACCTCGCGGGCCGCGCGGAGAAGGCGATTCCCGAGTTCGACCACCGGCTCGTGACCGCCGTCCAACTGAACCGGCGCGACGCGCGCACGCAAGGGATGTCGCAACACCTCATCGGCGAAGTGACGCGCGAGGCCGGCGAGATCGCGAGCAAGCACAACTTGCTGTCGCTGGTGGAGTACCGGCGGGTGGGCTACGCGGCGCTCGTCGCGCTGCCGGTGCTGGCGCTGTGGGGGCTGTTCTTCGCGCTGAAGCCGGCGCTGGCCGGCGCGCTGGTGCAGCGCCAACTGCTCCTCGATGTGGAGGTCCCGCGCACCACGTTCTTGGAGAACCGGACGCAAGACGTGTGGCCCACCGGGGCCGAAGTGGACGTGCGGTACTTCGTGACCGGCGAGTGGAGCGAAGCCGCCGTCGGCCGGCTCCGCGTGCAGCCCGACGGCCAGCCGGAAGAGTATTACGACCTGAAGTTCGAGCGCGCCGAGGGCGCCGGGGCGTACTTCGTGGCGAAGCTGCCCGCGAGTTCCACCGACTTCGGGTTCGCGGCGCGCCTCGTGAACGGGCGCACCCGCGAGGCCGGGTTCGTGCGGTTCGAGGCCCCGCCGCAGGCGCAAGAGGTGGAGGCGTGGCAACTGCTGCCGCGGTTCGTGGGTACGCGCACCGGCGAACCGAACGGCCCGCGGTTCGAGCGCCGAACCGAGGGCGGGCAGCGCGGCGAAGTGGTGGACGCGCTGCCCGGCAGTTCGGTGCGCGTGGTGGGCACGTTCTCCAAACCGCTCACGCGCGCCGTGCTGATTCCCGTCGAGCGCGACGGCCCGCGCGAGCGCTTCTTGAACCCGGTGGAACCGCGCGCGAAGTCCGACGACCGCATGCGCCTCGGGTGGGAGTTCGACACCACGCCGAAGACCATCGGTTACAAACTGGAAGTGGCCGACGACCGCGGGTTCGTGAACGCCGTACCCATCCGGCGCAACGTCCGCATGTTGGACGACAAGCCGCCGAGCGTCGTGTTCCTGCCGGAATCGACGCGGCACCCGGACCCGAAAGACTTCGAGGGCGCGGGCGACGCGCGCGTGTACGAGTGGGGCGACAAGCTCCCGCTCGCGGAAGGCGGGCGCGTCATGGTGCTGTACCACGCCCGCTCGGAACAGGCGATCGGCCGCGCCGCGGTCCGCTACCGCGTGCTGCCGAAGGGCGTGCCGTTCGACCAACTGCCGGCGGAATGGCAGAAGGTCAACCACCCGGCCGACGACCCGGAAGCGAAGGTGTTCGCGCGGCTGCTGCTGAAGCCGGCGGAAGTGCCGAAAGGTTCTGGGGCGTTCGTGCCGGATTTGGGGCTGTTCGAGCGCTCGTGGGACGGGCTCACCGGCCTGAAGCGCGGCGACCGGATGAAAAAGAGCGTCGAGTTCTACGCGCTCCCGTCGACGGCTCCGGGCGTCGAACCCGCGGCGCTCGAAGCCGGCGGGCGGTACATGTTCGAAATTGACGGACTCACGAAGCTGGTTCCGGACAAAGATCATCCGGGGAAGTTCGTGTCCGCGAAACTCGACCTCGGCGACACGGTTGAATTGTACGTGGAGGTGTACGACAAGAACCCGGCCCCGAACCGCGCGCCCGGGTTCACCCGCGAGGCCCGTCGGAAGATCGTCGTGAGTGGAGACGACGCCGCGGCCGCCATCCGCCTGCGCGACGAACAGAACAAGCGACTCCAAGACAAGTTGCGCGATCTGGCCGCGGACCAAGCCGGCGTCTTTAAGCCGCGCGAAGAGAAGGACAAGAAGTAGGGGACACAGATCGCAGCCCTGTGAAGGGCGTCGGAGTGTAGCCGCGGGTGGAGCGAGGCTTTGCGAGCGCAACCCGCGGCGGAGCAACGCGAAACACCGGCAACCGACACCGCGGATTCGTGCGCAATCCGCGCTCCGCTTGGCCCCGCCGAGGGTTGCGCTGCGCTCCCTCGGCTACGCTCCGCCGCCCCTCCGGGGCTAAGAACAAAGGCCGCGCGACCTGTAACCGCCGTTGCGATTGTAGTTGCTTTCCGTTTGGGATAGTTGGATACTTAACCGAATACACACCGGGACGCTTCTCTCCGCGCCCCAAGCCGCCTCAAGGAGGCCCGCCGATGTCCGCCGGTCACAGCACCCGGATCGCCGCCGCGCTGGCGCTCGTGCTCGCGCTGGTCCCGCTCGCGGCCACGAAGTCGAACGACCTCGACCCGGCCAAGCAGCGCGAGGAGCAAAAGCGCATCAAGGCCCGCATCGACGAAGCCTCGCGCCGCGCCGCAAGCACGCTCGACGCCATGCTGTTCCAGCGGCTCACCCAAACCGCCGAGCAGAACCTGCTGCGCGACGTGGCCGCCGGCCTGCGCGGGCTGAGCGAGGCCGAAATCCGCGACGTGCTGGCGCACCTCGAAAAGGCCGTCGCCGCGCCGGACCCGGCCACCGCCACCGCCGAGCAGAAGGCCGCGTACGCCAAGCACCTCACCGTGATGGCGCAACTGAAGAGCATCCTCGGCCAGATCGACGTGATTAAGAACCTCGACGAAGCCGCCGAGCGCCTCGAGCGCGCCGCGGACCGCCAAATCAAGCTGATCGCCGACACGCACACGAACACGATCGCCCCGAGCCGCCCCCGCGCCGTGGTGGTGGACGACCGCGACGAACTCGCCACCGAAGAGGGCGACATTCGCGCCGAAGTGGCCTCGGTGTTCAAGCAGATCGGCCGCATGTTGAACGAGAAGCAACTCACGCCGGAACAACTGGCCCGCGTCGAGAAGGCCGAAGCCCTGCCCCGCGGGCAGAAACTGGTCGCCGACATCCTCGCGACCATCGACGCCCTCAAGCGCGGCAGCTTCGCCGACGCCATCACCGCGCAGCGCCGCCACGCGAAGGAACTCAAGGACCTCGCCGCGGCCCTCCGCACCCCGCCCGCGGACCGCACCGCCGCCCTCAAGGCCGCCCGCGCGCAGGTCGAGAAGGCCATCGACGCGCAGACGAAGGTGAACAACGACACCGCCGAAAAGCCGCCGGAGAACGTGCCGCAGCGGTTCCGCAACACCGACCCGAAGGCCGTGCGCGCCAACGACCTCGCCAACCAGCAGACCAAGGCCGAGTTCGCCACCCGCGACGCGCGCAAGGCGGCCGAGCAAGTGGCCCCGGAGGTCGCGGACAAGCTGAAGCCCGCCGAGAACCAGCAGTGGGAGGCCGAAGACAAGCTCCGCGGTAAGGAGTTCGACGCGGCCCAAATGCCACAAGAAAAAGCGCTCGAGGCGCTGAAGGGCGCGAAGGACGAACTGGACCGCCAGATCGCCGCCGCGGAACTCGCGAAGGTGGACCCGCTCGCGGCCACCAAACAGGCCATCGAGCAGATCGACCAGATCATCAAGGAACAGAAGGACGCGAACAAGGCGACCGACAAGGCCGCGCAGCGCCCCGAAAAGCTGAACGAGGCCGCCACCGCGCAGAAGGACGTGACCAAGAAGACCGAAGACCTGAAGAACGCGCCGCTGCCCCCGAACGCGGAGGCCAAGAGCGCGCTCGATAAGGCCGTCGCCGCACAAAAGGACGCCGGCGAGAAACTCGACGCCAAGCAGCCCAACGACGCCAAGCCCGCGCAGAAGGACGCGGTCGCGGCACTCGAACAGGCCAAGCAGGCGCTGGAGAAACAAGCCCAAGCGATCGAAGAGCGCCGCGCCGAAATCGCCAAGCTCGAAGAGCTAAAGGGCAAACTCGACGAACTGGCGAAGCAAGAAAACAACGTGGCGAAGGACGCGAACAAGGCCGCGGCCGACCCCAAGAAGCCCGACACCGGCGACGTGGCGAAGAACCAAGACAAGCTCATCGACCCCACGAAGGACGTGGCGATGGAGCTCAAGGAGATCGCGCCGGACGCCGGGAAGAAGGTCGAAGACGCCGGCATGAAGCAAGAGGGCGCAAAAAACGACCTCAACATGAACATGCCGATGGCCGGCGGCGAGAAGGCCAAAGAAGCGGCCATGAAGCTCGAAGAGGCCGCGAAGGACGTGCAGAAGGCCATCGACATGAAGAAGGGTCAAGAGGCCGCCGACCAAGCGGCCCTGAACCCGAACAAGGTCGATCCGATGCAGGCCGCGGCGCAGCTTCAAAAGGCCATCGAACAGGCCCAGCAGGCCGCCATGAACGCCAAAATGGCCGACATGGCGCTGAACCCGATGGGCATGATGATGCCGATGGACGGCATGCCGATGGACGCGATGAAGGCCGCGCAAGACCTCGTGCAGGCCCAGAAGGACATCGCGAAGCAGGCCGAAATGCAGAAGAACGGGGAGGCCGCGAAGGCCGCCGACATGGCCGCGCAAGCGCTCGAGAAGGGCGACCTGCCGAAAGCCATCGACAACCAACAGAAGGCGCTCGACGCCCTCAAGCAAGCCGGGATGATGCCGATGGACAAGGGCATGGGCATGCCGATGGGCATGATGCCGGGCGACAAGGGGATGATGCCCGGCGACAAGGGCATGGGCATGCAACCCGGTGATAAAGGGATGATGCCGGGCGACAAAGGTATGGGGATGATGCCCGGTGATAAGGGCATGATGCCCGGCGATAAGGGCATGGGCATGATGCCCGGCGACAAGGGTATGGGCATGGGTATGGGCATGGGCATGGGTATGGGCATGAAAGACCTCGCGGCCCAGCAGAAGGCCGTGCAAGACGCTACCAAGGCGCTGCAACAGTCGCAGCAAGCGAACCAAGCGGCGCAAGCGGCTCTTCAGCAGGCCCAAGCGAACGCCCCGATGGCTGTGCAGAACCAGCTCCAACAAGCCGGGAACCAGCTCCAACAAGCCGGGAACCAGCTCCAACAGGGCCAACCCGGCCAAGCCGGGATGAACCAGCAACAGGCCGCTCAGCAACTCCAGCAAGCCCTCGACGCTCTCAACCAAGCCGCTATGGCTCAAGGCATGGGGATGGGGATGGGGATGGGCATGGGCATGGGCATGGGCCAAGGAATGGGAATGGGCATGGGCCAAGGAATGGGAATGGGGATGGGCATGGGCATGGGCATGGGCATGGGCCAAGGTATGGGCATGGGCATGGGCATGGGCCAAGGTATGGGCATGGGCATGGGCCAAGGTATGGGGATGGGCATGGGCATGGGCATGGGCATGGGCATGGGGAACAACGCCCAGCAAGGCAACAACATGGGCATGGGCGAAGGCGATATGATGGGCGGCGAGAAGCTGAAGAACGTCGGGTCCACGGGCAACCGGGCCGACGGCGATGGCTCGTTCATCAAGCTCCGCAACAAGGACCGCGACAAGGTGCAACAGGCCGCGGACGCCCAGTTCCCGGCTGAGTTCCGCGAGCTGATCAAGCAGTACAACACCAACATCAAGAACGCGAAGCCCGCGGGTACCGCCCCCGCACCCGGCAAGTGAGTTCGCGGTTGGTGACGTACTCTTCCGGGCCGGTGAGCCGAGCGCGTCGGTTCACCGGCCCGTTTCACGCACGCACGTTCCACCGCAAGGGAACCCCCATGCGCCTCCTTCGCAGCCTGATTCTCTCCGCGGCGCTCGTCGGCGCGTGGGCCGCGCCCGCGAGCACGCAACCGCCGGCCGAAGACCCGAAGCCCGGCGGCAGCGTGCCCAAAGACAACGTGAAGATGGACGACGACACCAAGAAGGCCGTCGCCAAGGCGCTCAAGTACCTCGCCGAGCGCCAAGAGGCCGACGGCGCGTGGGGCAACACCGCGATCACCGGGTTCACCCTGCTCGCGTTCATGTCGAACGGCCACATGCCCAATCAGGGCGAGTACGGCAAGCAGGTGGCGAAGGGCGTGCGGTACCTGTGCTCGTGCGCGCGCGAGGACGGCTACCTCGTCGGGCCGCGCGGCGGCAACATGTACTGCCACGGCATGGCGGCGCTGGCGCTCACCCAAGCCTACGGCATGACCGGCGACGAGGAAGTGAAGAAGGTGACCAAGCGCGCCACCGAACTGATCGTGAAGACCCAGAACAACGAGGGCGGGTGGCGGTACGACCCGTCGCCCACGGGCGCGGACATCTCCGTCACCATCATGCAGGTGATGGCGCTGCGCGGCGCGAAGGACGCGGGCATTCACGTGCCCGACAAGACGATGGACGACGCGCTCAAGTACGTGAACAAGTGCTACGACCGCCGCAGCGGGGGCTACCTGTACATGCCGCGCTCGTCCGGGCCGGGCTACGCGCGCACCGCGGCCGGCGTGTGCGTGCTGCAACTGGTCGGCAAGTACGACGCCGACGAGATCAAGAGCGCCGTGGAGTTCCTCGAAACCAAGGGCGACGACCCCGGCCACTACTGGTACGGCCACTACTACGCGTGCCACGCCATGAACCAAGTGGGCGGCGAGTTGTGGGAGAAGTACTACAAGCGGATGCGCGACCGGTTGCTCGCCCCGGGCTACCAGAAGGCGACCGGCGAGTGGTACGACCCGCGGCGCGAGGCGGCCTACGGCCCGGTGTACCAGACCTCCATCGCGGTGCTGATCCTCAGCGTGCCCACGCACTACCTGCCCATCTACCAGAAGTGAGTGCCCCGCGCCGCGCCTTTATCGTGGTGCGACGCTCCGCGTCGCATTTACGAGACGACAACGGAGGTCGGGCGAGAGTCGCTTCGCCGGTTGGTCCAAGGTTTCACGACGCGGAGCGTCGTGCCACGATAAATCCACTCACAACCCCAACCGCGGCCCTTCGCTCCCGCCCGCGAGGCGCGCTTCCACCGCGCGCCAGAACTCGGCCACGTTCACGCCCGCGAACGCCGGGGCGAAGGGCCGCATGTACCGCTTGCCGGAGGCGCACAGCCGGGCCGCCCCGGTGTGGTTGCCGCGCGCGTGGTGGTACAGGGCCACCGCGGCCTGAATCAGCGCCTGATAGAACCGCCGGTCGGCCGGGCCGCGCTCGCGCCACAGGTCTTCCCACACCTCGTGCGCCTCGAAGTAGTCGCCCGCGTCGAACAGCGCCGCGCCCTCAAGGAACCGCGGGTCGGGCGTGTCGGCGCTTGCGTCCATCGGGTATACCTGAACGGTGCGAGATCGGCCGCGGCCCGCGGCGTCTGTACCGATAGCCCGATTCTACCCCGGCGAACCGAACACATGCTCTTTTCGTCGTCGAAGTGCCCGCTGCCGGCGCTCACCGCGTGGTGCCGCGCGATCCGCTTCAGCCTCAGCGCCGGCGTCGGGCCGGTAAAGCTGTTCAAGCAGCAGGCGAAGTCCGGGCCGCGCCCGCTGCGCGCCATTTCGGCCGAACTCGCCACGAAGCTCGGCAAGGGCAGTTCGATGGAGGACGCGCTCGAACCGCACCGCGACACGTTCCCGCCGCTGTTCGTGGAGTTGGTCGCGGTGGGCGAGCAGACCGGCCGGCTCGAAGACGCGTACGAGGAGCTGGAGCGGTACTACGAAACGCAACTCTCGGTGCAGCGCAACTTCCGCGCGCAAATCACGTACCCGGTGATCCAGTTCTTCGCGGCCGTGTTCGTCATCGCGTTCCTCATCTTCGTTCTCGGGATCCTCGGCATCAAGATGGACCCGACCGGCCTCGGCCTGACGGGTACGGCCGGCGCGCTCACGTTCCTCGGCATCGCGTTCGCGTTCGTCGCGGTCATCGTGATCGTGCTGAAAATGTCCGCGAACAACGTGCGGTTCCGGTCGAAGCTCGAAGCGAAACTGCTGTGGGTGCCGGCGTGGGGGCCGGCGTTCCTCGCGTTCGCGGTGATGCGGTTCGCGGTGGCGCTGCGCATGTGCGCCGAAGCCGGGCTGCGCGCCGAGAAGACGCTGAACTACTGCTTCCGCGCCACCGCGAACGCGCGGTTCATGGCGTGCGAAGAGAACGCGCAACTTGCCATCAAGCGCGGCGGCGACCTCGTGGACGCGCTGAAGGAGAGCGGCGCACCGTTCCCGCCCGATTTCCGCGAAGCGCTGCTGGTGGGCGAAGAAACGGGCAACACGAGCGAGGTGATGGAGCGGTTGATCGAGCACATGCGCGAGGACGCGGAGCGCAAGCTGAAGGCCGCCGCGCAGTTCACCGGCTACCTGATTTATGGGCTGGTGGCGCTCATGATTATCTACTTCATCTTCCGCATCGCGATGAGCTACATTGGCGCGCTGAGCGCCGCGGGGTGACGACCGCTTTTTCAGCCCCGAAGGGGCGCTCTTCCTCAGCCCCGGCCATCGGCCGGGGTACATCCGAAGCGCGTCCCTTCAGGACGCAAGACCTTCAACGCAACAACCCCGGCCGGTGGCCGGGGCTGAGGAAGAGCGCCCCTTCAGGGCGAAAACAAAACACCCTCGCTCACGCGGCGGGTTCACTTCTTCGGCACCAACTCCAGCGCGACCAGCTTCCCCTTCCCGCGAACGTATAGCAGACCGTTGCTCACCACCGGGGCGGCCCAGCACGGGTACTGAAGTTCCGGCACTTCGTACTTGCTCACCGCGTCGTACTTCTCCGGGTTCACCTTCAGCAGCGCCAGTTCGCCGAACTCGGAGAGGCTCACGAAGTGGCCGTCCACCAGCGTCAGGCTGCTGCGCGTCGTGCGCTTCTGCCGCCACTTCAGGTCGCCGGTTGCCAGTTCGATGCACCGCACGTCGGCGTCTTCGGCGTGCCGCCCGCTGCTGCCGTACACGAACCCGTTCACGTGAATGGGCGTATTCCAGTGGGCCGCCATCGAGCGGTCCACGCTCTCCTTTTCCTTGTCGGTCCACAGCTCCTTCGCTTTGCCGGCCTTTACTTCGAGGAGCGCCGCACCGGGGCCGTAACACTCGGTGAGCAGCACCTTGTTCCCGATCACCACGGGGTTGCTCGCGTTCACGCTTTCCAGCAGTTTCGAGCGCCACGGGTAGCGGAACTCCGTCTTGCC
The DNA here is from genome assembly GCA_022843445.1 of Gemmata sp. GTDB lineage: Bacteria > Planctomycetota > Planctomycetia > Gemmatales > Gemmataceae > Gemmata. The sequence goes on along the minus strand of JALHNS010000007.1, from coordinate 2,341 downwards.
GGTCTGCGGGTCGAACGCGAGCAACCCGCCGCGCGCGAAGTAGAGGCCCGTGCGCTTGCCGTCGAGCGTCGCGATGGTGGGGCTGGCGTAGCTCGCGAGTTCGTCGCCACCGGTCCACTTCACAACGCCGGTCTTCTTGTCGAACGCGACGAGCGCCGTGCCGTTCGGCTTCACGGTGCGGAAGTCGTCCGGGCGCGGGGCCTTCTCGCTGCCGCCCACCGCGATGATCAGCAAGTCGCCATCGACCAGCGGCACGCTGCCCACGCCGAAGAAGTTTTGGTGGAAGAAGTAGTTCTTGCGGGTCTCCACCTTCCAGACTTCCTTACCGGCGGTACTCACGCACACGAGCACGCCTTCCGGGCCGTACACGTACACGCGATCACCGTCGACGACCGGGCACGCGCGCGGGCCGGCGTCGTAGCCGTACATGTCCTCGTAGGCCGTCGGGTACTCGTACTTCCACAGGAACTTGCCGGTGGCCGCGTCGCGCGCGGTGAGCCGGATGCTGTCGTCGAACCGGTCGCAGTGGTACAGTTTGCCGTCCGCGATCACCGGCGCGGCGTACCCGAGGCCGAGGTCGCACTCCCACACTTTCTTCAGCCCGTCTTTGGGCCACGGCTTCACGATGCCGGTTTCGGCCGAAGTGCCGTCGCGGGTGGGGCCGAGGAACGTGGGCCAATCGGCGGCGGTCGCGCAGGTGGCGAACGCGAGAACGACGGCCGCGAGCGCGCGGTGCATGGGGGAACCTCCCGTGTGTGCCGACCATGATACCGCTCGCGGGGCGGTATCTCATGCGGATTTCATGTCGCGACGGGTAGCATGCACGGGTTTGACGCCGTGCCCGTTCTCACGCGAGGGTTCGCCATGCGCCGCGCCGTTGGTCCGTTTGCCGTGTTCGCGCTCGCCGCGCTCGTGTCCGGTTCCGAGGCGGCCGATTGGCCGTCGTTCCGCGGGCCGAACGGCACCGGCGTCGTCACCGACGCCAAGCCGCCGCTGTCGTGGGGCACCGACAAGAACGTCGCGTGGAAGGCCGCGGTGCCGGGCGTCGCGTGGTCGTGCCCGATCGTGATCGGCGACAAGGTGTTCCTCACCACCGCCTTCGCCGAAGGCCAACAGCGCCCCAAAGCCGGCGGCGGCTTCGGTGGCGGCGGCAAGGGCGGCGGCTTCGGGAAAGGCGAGCGCGGCGCGCCGAAGGAAACCTATCAGTTCAAAGTGGTGTGCCTCGACCGCAAGACCGGCAAGACCGTGTGGGAGAAGACCGCGAAGGAAGCGCGCCCCACCATCCCCACGCACGGCAGCAACACCTTCGCCACCGAAACGCCGGTGAGCGACGGCGAGCGCGTGTACGCCTACTTCGGCATGACCGGCCTCTACTGCTACGACCTCGCCGGTAAGGAAATCTGGAAGAAAGACATCGGCAGCTACTCCATGCAGGCCGGGTGGGGCACCGCGAGTTCTCCGGTGCTCGCGGGCGACAAGCTCGTGGTGCAGTGCGACAACGAGGAGAAGTCGTTCCTCGTGGCGTTCGACAAGCTCACCGGCAAGGAGGCGTGGAAGACCGAGCGCCGCGAGAAGTCCGGGTGGGCCACGCCGTTCGTGTGGAAGACGAAGGACCGCACGGACGTGGTGGCGCAGGGCGGGCAGAAGGTGCGCGGCTACAACCCGGCCGACGGCAAGCAGGTGTGGGAACTGGAAGTGGGCGGCGGGCAAGCGTCGGCGACGCCGACCGGCGACGCGGAGCGCCTGTTCGTGGGTGTCGGAGCGGGCGGGTTCGGCGGCAAGGGCGGCGGCGCGGGTGTTCGCGCCGCGGGCACGCTGTTCGCGGTGAAGGCCGGCGCGACCGGCGACATCACGCCGAAAGCCGGCGAGGCGACGAGCGCGGGCGTGCTATGGAGCGCGCCGCGGGCGTGGCCGGCCGCGGCGTCGCCGCTCTTGTACGAAGGGTACGTGTACGTGCTGGATCGCAACGGCGGCACCGTGACCGCGCTGGACGCGAAGACCGGCAAGGCCGCGTACACGAAGGAGCGCATCCCGCAGGCGGGCGCGTTCTGGGCGTCGCCGTGGGCCGCCGCCGGCCACATCTTCTGCTTGGACGAAACCGGCGCGACGCACGTTCTGAAAGCCGGTGCGGAGTTCGAGGTGGTGCGCGTGAACAAGCTGGCGCGCGACATGTACTGGAGCACGCCGGCCGCGGCCGACGGCGCGCTGTTCGTCCGCGGGTTGGACGCGCTGTATTGCGTGAAGGAGTAGTTCTTGTAGGTCGCGGCCGAGCGGCGCTTCGCCGCGAGGCCCGACAGCGAGATCGCAACACGAGAAACGCTTGCGTGCATTTCGAGCGCGA
>JALHNS010000006.1 GCA_022843445.1 Gemmata sp. | reverse complement strand
CAGCGAGACGACTCTCCCCCCTTCCCTTCAGGGAGGGGGGGCCGGGGGGGGTAGGTTGCCTTTCACTCTGCGTGCGAGCCAACCACACCGACACCGACGCTCCAGATTGGTACTACGCCGCGTTCGGCGAAGTGTTCGACGCGCGCCCGAACCCGGGCGACCACTCGCCCCTCGATTCTCTGCTGCGCGAACTCCCCGCGCTGCTCGACCGGTTCGCGGGCGAACCGAACTTCCTCCTGTGGATCGAAACGGACCGGTTGCTGCCGCCGTGGGACGTTCAGCAAGACGTGTTCGAAGCGTACCTCGAAGACGCCGCCGAAGAAGACAAGTACGACACCGACGAACCGCCCGCGGAAGCGGACGACAACGAGAGCGAATTGGAAGGCGGCGCCGAAGAGGACGACACAGGGGAAGAGGAGGCAGAGGACGAACCGGAACCGGTGGCAGAACCCGAAGCGACCGAGCGCGTCGCGCCGCTCGACGATCCGCCCGTTGGGCCGTTCGACCGCACGGACCTCGACGCGTGGGACTGGTTGCACTGCACCTTCGCGGCCGTGGTTACGAAGCTGGACGCGGAACTCGGGACGGTGTTCGACCTGCTCCGCGCGCGCGGGTTCGACACGTCCGCGGCGTGGGTCGTCACTTCACCCTATGGGCAGGCGCTCGGCGAGCACGGCATCGTCGGCCCACACCGGCCGTGGCTGTATTCGGAACTGGTTCATGTGCCGCTGATCGTGCGGTTGCCGAACGCGGAGCAGGCTGGGCGGCGCGTGACCGGCTTCACGCAACCGCCGGACCTCGCACCCACGCTCCGCGCGCTCCTCGGCCTTCCGTACGAAGGCGACGGCCACAACCTGCTCCCGGTGATGCGCGGCGCAACCGAATCCGCGCGCGACTGCGCGGTTTCGTACTGCGAAATGAACGGTGTCGGCGAGCGCGCGATCCGCACGAACGAATGGGCGCTACTGGTGCCGGAGGGCGACGACACGCGCAAGCCGCAACTGTTCGCCAAACCGGACGACCGGCACGAGGTGAACGACCTGTACGCGCGCAACATCGAGCGCGCCGACGAACTCGACGCACAGTTGCGCCGCATTCTGGGCCGCGGTTGACCTTGCCCGCGGTGTGGACATCCGTTCTAAGAGGGTAGTCGGCACGCTCCGCGTGCCGTTCTGCGGCGCGCGATAACCGATGCGCACAGTCGTGTAACTGTAGCGGCCCGAACACACGGCACGCGGAGCGTGCCTACTACCCTAGGGTGCCTATGGCCCGCGCCGAGAAACAGTGGCACCTGCGGCCCATCGATCCGAGCGCGACGAACCGGCTCGCGGCGGCGGCGCGCATCTCGCCCGTGGTCGCGCAACTGCTGCTCGCGCGCGACGTGCGAGATGCCACCGCGGCGCGCCGGTTCTTGGAGTGCCCGCTCGCGGGGTTGCACCCGCCGCGCGCGCTGCCGGGCGTCGCCGATGCCGCCGAGCGGATCGCGCGCGCCGTGAGCGCGAAGCGCCGCATCTGCGTGTACGGCGACTACGACGTGGACGGCGTCACCGGCACTTCGATCCTGCTGCGGCTCTTGGGCAAACTCGGTGCGGACGTGCAGTTCCACGTCCCGCTGCGCCTCTCCGAAGGCTACGGCCTCAACTCGGACCGCTTGCGCGAACTCGCGGCCACCGGCGTTTCGATGGTCATTAGCGTCGATTGCGGCGTCGCCAGCATCGCCGAAGCCGAGACCGCGAAGGAGTTGGGCCTCGAACTCATCGTCACCGACCACCACGAGATGAAGAACGGGTTGGACGGCCCGCTGCTGCCGTGCGCCGCCGCAATCGTTCACCCGCGGCTGCCGTGCGAAGAACCGTACCCGTTCGGCGACCTATCCGGGGCCGGGGTCGCACTGAAACTCGCGTGGGCCATCGCGCAGCAAGTGACCGGCTCGGAGCGCGTGCCGACCGAGCTGCGCGAACTGTTGCTCGACGCGGTCGGCCTCGCGGCACTCGGCCTCGTGGCCGACGTGGTCCCGCTGCGCGACGAGAACCGCATTCTGGTGCGGCACGGGTTGGAGCGCATCCGCTCGCACCCGTCGGTCGGGCTGAAGGCGCTGCTCGAAGCGAGCGGCGTGAAGCCCGATCAAGCGGTGACGGCCGAAGACGTCGGCTTCAAGTTGGCCCCGCGACTCAACGCCGCCGGGCGGCTCGGCTGCGCCAGCCTCGCGGTCGAACTGCTCACTACGACATCGCTGAACAAAGCGGCGAACCTCGCGCGGGTGCTCGAGGGGCACAACGGCGAGCGCCAAGCCCGCGAGCGCAAGTATTCGCAGCAGGCGAAAGAGTTGGTGGAAGCCAGTTTCGCCGACGACGCGGCGGTAGTGGTCGCGGGCGAGTGGCACCCCGGTGTCGTGGGCATCGTCGCGAGCCGCTTGGTCGAACACTTCGGCAAGCCGGCGCTCGTGATCGCGCTGCAACCGAACGAAGCGATTGCGACCGGGTCGGGGCGCAGCGTGCCCGGGTTCGCGCTGCACCAAGCGCTGGTCGCGTGCGACGCGCTGCTCGAAGGGCACGGTGGCCACGCGGCCGCGGCCGGGTTCAAGGTGCGCCCGGAGCGCATCGACGCCTTCCGCGACCGCTTCAACGCGCACGTCCGCGCGCGGTACCCCGGCGGCGCGCCGGCGCAGGTGCTGAACCTCGACGCGGAAGTCCCGCTCGCCGCGGTCACGTTCAACCTGCTGAACGACCTCGACAAACTCGAACCCTACGGGGCCGGGAACCCGCGCCCGAAGTTCCTCGCGGCCGGGCTGAAGGTAGAAGCCGCGCGGCTGATCGGCAGCGGCGACGTGCAGAAGCACATGGACTTCCGCGTGCGCCAAGGCGACACCGTGATGCGGTGCGTGGCGTGGAACATGGCCGACCGCATGGAGGAACTGATGAGCGCCGGCGGCGACTGCTGCCTCGCGTTCACACCGAAAATCAACGAGTGGAAGGGCCAACGCAAACTGGAACTGCAAGTCATCGACCTGAAACCGGGCAAGACCGCGCCGCTGGTGTGAGCGCTTCGGCACTGGCAGCGCGGCCCGGGGGTTCGCACAATAGCGGTACCTCTCCCGGAGCGCGCATGGTTCACGTTATCGCCACGATTACTGCGAAACCCGGTACCCGCGACCGCGTGCTGGAAGCGTTCCACTGGGTCACGCCGCTGGTGCGCGCCGAAGACGGCTGCATCGAGTATCAGGCCGCGACCGACGTGAAGACCACGCTCGCGGTGCAAGACGGCCCGCGCGAAGACGTGATTACCGTGGTCGAAAAGTGGGCGAGCCTTGAGGCGCTGTACGCGCACACGAAGGCCCCGCACATGGCCGAGTACCGCACGCGCGTCAGCGAGTTCGTGACCGGCGTCCGCCTCGTCGTCGCCGAAAACGCCTGAGCTTCTACGAGACCAGTTCCGACACCGACAGGTGCGCGACCGCGGTGCCGTCGAGAACCACTGGCACGGAATCGCCCGGCTTGTAGTCGGTGCGCGCGCGGTACGTCGGTGGTTCGGCGGCCGAATCCGGGGCCGTGTACACTTCGACCTGCTTGTCCGACACGTTCACGATCCAGTACACCACAACACCGGCGCGCGCGTACATGCGCAACTTCTCGGTGCGATCCGCGTAGCGAGACGAATCAGCCACTTCGACCACCAGCCCGATTTCGGCGGGTGCTGGGTGGTGATCGGCGTAGGTCGTCTCGTCGCCGCGCGCGAGCACCGCGTCCGGTTCGGGTTCGCTGTCCGCGAGGGTGATCGGGAGTTGAGAGCGCACTTCCCAACCAACCGGAGCGAGCCGAACCAGCCGCTTGGTCAGTTTGGCAACGGCGTTCGCGTGGGGCGAGTTGTGCGACATTTTGAGGACCAGATAGCCTTCGATGAGTTCGATCGGCTCGCCGTCCTCGAACACGCCGTCGGCGATCATCTGGTGGTATTCGGCCACCGTCACGCGCGGGTACAGGGTGCGCGCGAGGAACGACGGTGGAACCTGTGCGACCCGATTCGTCACTGAAGCGCCTCCGGTGGGTGGCCCGATTCTATCGCGGCACGCGCGGGGCGCGAAGCCCGGCCGCGATTCGCCGATACACCCCGCGGCACCTATTTCAGCACCACCGCTTTCGCGAAGTTCCCCTTCTGACACGGACGAGCGCATGAACGGTGCGTGCCCCACGTGCGGCGCGGTGTACAGCGTCGAGCCGAAAGACGTCGGTCGCCAAATCCGCTGCAAGAAGTGCCAAACCGCACTCAAGGTGGACCCCACCGGTCTCGTGATCGACGACGCGACGGCCCCGGAACCCGCGGCGGAGCGCGCCGGGCCGCGCGTCCCGAACCTCGTCGCGCGCGTGGGGGGCCTTCCCACGGCGCTGTTCGGGTTCGGCGTGTTCCTCGTCATCGTCTTCACCGCCATGCCGCTCATCGGCGTCGCCGGGTCCGACCGCGCCGCGGCGCTCGTCGAGCGCCTCGAATTCGAGAAGGAAGTGAAACTGAAGGCGCTCGTGCCCAAGGGCAAGCGCGAGAGCGACCTGAGCGACGCGGAGAAGGCCAAGTTCAACGACGACAAAAAGAAGCTCGAAGAGGACTACGACAAGCGCATCGAGGACGCGAAGAACGACGCGCGGGCCACGAAGATCGGCAACCGGCGCGACGTGTGGTACGAGCGGTACGGCCTGATGTTCGGGTTCGTGTTCGTCGCGTTCGGGTGCATAGCCTACTTGCGCGGCGCCGACGCGCTGGTGCTGCGCATCGTCGCGGCGGTGGTGCTGAGCGTGATGATGATCGTGATGTTCCTCACCTTCGGCGGCTGCGCGGTGCCGAAGGTATAGGTCGCTCCGATTCTTCAAGAGTAGGCAACTCGCGGAGCGAGTTGCCATTAGCGCTCGCAACCACGTTGAACTCGCTCGCACCGCGAATGGTCGCTCGCGGAGCGAGCGACCTACACTTAAAGCGCGCCACTTCGCTCCGCGGGGGCGGGTCCGTAACCTACGCGGGTACGTCGCTCTCGTTCCCCGCACCCGGAATCGACATGCCGGACACCGATCTTGCCCCCAAGTACAAGCGGGTGCTGCTGAAGCTGAGCGGCGAAGCGCTCGGGTTCAGCGGCAAGCCCGGCATCAACATCGACGAAACCAAACACATCGCGGAGCAGCTCGCGCGGGTCGCCAACCGCGGGGTGCAACTCGCGGTCGTCATCGGCGGCGGGAACCTGCTGCGCGGGGCGCAGTTCTCCGCCGGCGAACAGACCATCAAGCCCGCGACCGCGGACTACATGGGCATGCTCGCCACCGTGATGAACGGGCTGGCGCTCCAAGACACCCTCGAAGCGATGGGCGTCGAAACCCGGCTTCAGAGCGCCGTGCGCATGGAGACGGTCGCGGAGCCGTACATTCGCCGGCGCGCGCTGCGGCACTTGGAGAAGGGCCGCATCGTGATCCTCGCGGGCGGCACCGGGAACCCGTTCGTCACCACCGACACCGCCGCGGCGCTGCGCGGCACCGAACTGCAGGCGGATGTGCTGCTGAAGGCGACCAAGGTGGACGGCGTGTACAACGCGGACCCGGCGAAGAACGAGTACGCGGAGAAATTCGACCGCCTCACGTTCGACCAAGTGATTCAGAAGCAACTGGGCGTGATGGACATCGGCGCGTTCGAGATGTGCCGGCTGGCGAAGTTGGCGATTCTGGTGTTCAACTACAAGCAGGACGCGGCCATCGAGCGCGCGATCGCCGGCCACACCATCGGCACCATCGTCACGGGGTGACGCGCTATGCCTTTGCCCTCTCCCCTTGCGGGAGAGGGTGCCCGCGCCGAGCCAGACTGCGAAGCGGGCGCAGCGCACAGCGACACGCGGGCGGGTGAGGGGTGAGCTACACGCGCGGTTCAGCTTCACTTGAATCGTGTTGGTTGTTCGCCCCTCACCCGGCCTCCCAAAGCCCCGGCCACCCTCTCCCGCACTGACGTGGGGAGAGGGCAAGAAGAACGCGGCTTACACCACTTTAGTTGGACCCCCTCATGCGCCTTCTCCTCGCGCTATTCGCGCTCGCGCCGCTCGCCGCCGACTGGCCGCAACTGCACGGCCCGGCCCGCGACGGGCACAGCGCCGAAACCAAACTGAACTGGAACTGGCCCAAAGCCGGGCCGAAGGTGCTCTGGCAACTCGACGCCGGCACCGGGTGGGCCGGGCCGGTCGTCAGCGGCGACGCGCTCGTCTTCTTCCACCGCGTCGGCAACGACGAGGTGCTCGCGGCGCTCGACCCGGCTACCGGCAAGGAGAAGTGGAAGCACTCGTACCCCACGAAGTACCGCGACGACTTCAACTTCGACAACGGCCCGCGGGCCACGCCCACCGCGAGCGGGGGCACCGTGTACGCGCTCGGCGCGAACGCCGACCTGAGCGCGGTCGATCTCGCCACCGGTAAGCGGGTGTGGCACCGCAACCTGATCGACGACTACAAGCCCGCGAAGGGCTTCTTCGGGGCCGCGTGCTCGCCGCTGGTGGTCGGCGAGTTGGTGCTGGTGAACGTCGGGGCGAAGGGCGCGGGCGTCGTCGCGTTCGACACCAAAACGGGCAAAGAGGTGTGGAAGGCCACCGACGACGGCGCGAGCTACTCGTCGCCGACGGTGGCGCACCTCGACGGCAAGCCGGCCGCGGTGTTCCTCACCCGTCGCGGGCTGCGCGCGCTGGACGCGGCGACCGGGAAGTCGCTCTACGACACGGAGTTCAAGCCGCGCATGGAAGCGAGCGTACAGGCCGCGACCCCGCTCGTGCGCGGTAGCGAAATCTTCCTGAGCGTGTCGTACAACACCGGCGCGCTGCTCGCGAAAGCCGCGAAGGGCGAACTGACCGAGGTGTGGGCGAACGACAAGTCCCTGTCGAGTCAGTACAACACGGCGGTTCTGGTGGGCGATTACCTGTACGGCACGCACGGGCGCTCGGACACCGGCGTCGCGCAGTTGCGGTGCGTGGAGTGGAGCACCGGCACCGTGAAGTGGAGCGAGGCGAACTTCGGCGTCGCGAGCGTCATCGCGGTGGACGGCGGCGGGTTAGCGCTCACCGAGGGCGGCGAACTGGTGCGGTTCGAGACAACCGCCCAGAAGTACGCCGAGAAAGCGCGCGCCGCGCTCCTCACGAAGCCGACGCGGGCCGCCCCGGCGCTGGCGAACGGCCTGTTCTTCGCGCGCGACGAAAAGAAACTGGTGTGCGTGAGCTTGAAGTGACGCACTTCGGGTGGGTGAACCGCGGGCCGCGTGGTAAAATGCCCGCGTCCCGCACGTTCCCCGGAGCACGCGACGAGTGACCGAGAGCCGCGAGCCAGCCCCCTACGCGCCCGCGCGCGCGCTCTCGGTGTACCTGCTCGGCACCATCGAGTTCGACGCGCTCCAAGCGCTCCAGCGCAGATTGGCCTTCGACGTGTCCGGCGACCGCGACACCGCGGCGCTGCTCGTGTGCGAGCACCCCACCGGCATCACCATCGGGCGCGCGGGCAGCGCCGCTCACGTGCGCCCGAACCCGCACCAACTGGAAGCGCGCGGCTGGCCGGTGAACTGGGTCGCGCGCGGCGGCGGCGCGGTGCTGCACGTGCCCGGGCAGGTCGCGTGCTACCCGATTCTCCCGCTCGACGCCCTCGGCCTTTCGCCCGGCCGCTACGTCCGCGAACTCGTTTCTCTATCTGTCGAACTCGCGCGCGAGTTCGCGGTGGACGCGGTGCCGGACTTCGAGCGCCCCGGGGCGCGGAGCCGCGGGCGGCGGTTCGCCAGCGTCGGCGCGAACGTGCGGGCCAACGTGACCAGCTTCGGGCTGCTCGTGAACGCGCACCCGGACCTCGCGCCGTTCTGGGAAGTGCGGTGCGACGGCGACCCGCTGCCCATGACCTCTCTGGCGCGCGAGAGCGCGCACCGCGTGCGCGCCCAAACGGTGCGCCAGCGGCTCGTCGAACTGATCGCGGCGCGGTTCGCCTTCGACCGCGTCTCCGTCTTCCACACACACCCCGCGCTGCTGCCGCGGCACCCCTACCATGCTCGCACTCACGGTTCTTGACGCGCCGCCGAAGCCCGCGAAGCCCGGCCTCGCCCGGCTCCCGGACTGGCTCAAGCGCCCGCTGCCGGCCGGCAACGGGAACAACTACACCGCGCGCCAGATCGAAGACCTGAAGCTCGAAACCGTGTGCGAGAGCGCGCGGTGCCCGAACCGGCCGGAGTGCTGGTCGCGGCGCACCGCCACGTTCATGGTGATGGGCAACAACTGCACCCGCACGTGCAGCTTCTGCTCGGTGCCGAAGGACGCGCCGACCCCGCTGGAGGCCGACGAGCCGGCGCGCGTCGCCGAGGCCGCGGCCCGACTCGGGCTGAAACACGTTGTGATTACGAGCGTGACCCGCGACGACCTGCCGGACGGCGGCGCGGGCCACTTCGTGCGGTGCATCGAAGCCGTCCGCGCGCGCCTGCCGCACGCCGCGGTCGAAGTGCTCACGCCGGACTTCCTCGGCGACGAAGCCGCCATTGATGCCGTCACCGACGCGCGCCCGGACGTGTTCAACCACAACCTCGAAACGGTCCCGCGCCTGCACCGCACGGTGCGCGGCCGCGCGACCTACGCGCGGAGCGTGGGGCTGCTCGCGCGCGTGAAGCGCCGCGCCCCGGGCGTCGTCACCAAAGCGGGCCTGATGCTCGGCGTGGGGGAAACGACCGACGAACTGTTCGACGTGTTCGCGGACCTGCGCGCGATCGACTGCGACACGCTCACGCTCGGGCAGTACCTCGCGCCGACCGCGAAGCACCTGCCGGTTCAGCGGTTCGTGCCGCCGCAGGAGTTCGACGAACTCGCGGCCCTCGCGCGACTGTTGGGCTTCAAGCAAGTGGTGGCCGGGCCGTACGTGCGCTCCAGCTACCACGCCGACGAAATGGTGCCGCACCGTGACACGCATTGAGGTGCCGGACCTCGGCGCGCCGGCGACGTTCGGCCAGTGGCACGTGCGCGCCGGCGACCGCGTGCGCGCGGGCGACCGCGTGGCCGAAGTGCTGATCGCCGGCGCGGTGATCGACGTCTCCGCGCCCGCGAGCGGCACACTCGCCGAGCGCACCGCGCGCGCCGGCGACCCGCTCCCGCCCGGCACCACGATTGGGACGATTGAAGACCGTTTGGTCGAACCGCCGGCGTAAGCCGGTGGGTGTCCGCGTAACCCACCGGCTCACGCCGGCGGTTCGATCAACCCTGTTGGAACCTTCACATGCCGCGGCCCGCGTTCGTTTCGCTCGACGGCTTGGACGGCACCGGCAAGTCCACGCAGGCTCGCATGCTCGCAGAATGGCTGACCGCGCAGAAGGTGCCGGTCACGAGTTGTACCGACCCCGGCGGCACCGCGCTCGGGGCGGAACTGCGCCGCATCCTGCTGTTCGGGCGCGAGCACCGCATCGCCACCACCACCGAAGCCATGCTGTTCATGGCCTCGCGCGCGCAACTCGTGGAAGAGGTGATCCGGCCGGCACTCGAGCGCGGCGAAGTGGTGATTTCCGATCGCTTCCTGCTGGCGAACGTGGTGTATCAGGGCCACGCCGGCGGGCTGAGTGCCGAAGACCTGTGGGCCGTGGGTCGCGTGGCGACCGGCGGCCTCGAACCGGACCTCACGCTCGTGTTCGACCTGCCGCCGGAAGTCGCGGTGCAGCGCCGCACCCGCGACGCCGACCGCATGGAAGCGAAGGGCGATGAGTACTTCGCGCGCGTGCGCACCGGGTTCAATTACGAAGCCGGAATGCGCCCCGACCGGTACCGCATCATCAATGCGATCCCGGACGCCGACGCCGTGCAGCGCGCGGCGCGCCGCGAAGTGGCCCGCCTGCTCGCGGACCGCGGGTGGAACGTCTCGGAGTGAGTGCATGTCGTGGAGCCGCATTCGCGGGCAGGACGCCGCCCGCAGCACGTTCGCCGCCGCGTTCGCCGCGAACCGGTTCGGGCAGGCGTACCTACTGGCCGGGCCGGAAGGTGTGGGCAAGCGCCTCTTCGCGCGCGAGCTGGCGAAGGCGCTGCTGTGCGAGAAGCCGCCGGCACCGCTCACCGCGTGCGACAAGTGCCCCGGCTGCGCGCAGGCCGACGCCGAATCGCACCCGGACTTGCTGGTCGCGCGCAAGCCGGACGACAAACTCGAAATGCCCATCGACGAGATGCGCGAGTTCTGCGCCCGGCTCGCGCGCAAGCCGGTGCGCGGCGCGCGTAAGGTCGGGATCGTCGAAGACGCCGACGACTTCAACGCGAGTTCCGCGAACGTGTTCCTCAAAACGCTCGAAGAGCCGCCCCCGGGCGCGGTGCTGCTGCTGATCGCTACCGACGCGGAGCGCCAACTGCCCACGATCCTGTCGCGGTGCCAAGTGGTGCGGTTCGCCGCCCTTTCAGATGAAGACGTTGCCGCGATCCTCGAAGCGAACGGAGTAGCCGACGCGGCGCAGCGCGCGCGCCTCGCACAACTCGCCGGCGGGAGCGCCGGGCGGGCGCTCGCGCTGGACGACGATTCGATTTGGGACGTGCGCAAGAAACTAGTTGAAGGCCTGACCGGGCCGCGGGTGAGCTTTCAGCAACTCGCGGAACTGTGGGCCAAGTTCCACGAAGACGCGGGCAAGGAGAGCGCCGCGCAGCGCGCCCGCGCGGCGCTCGTGCTGAAGTTCCTCATCGAAGCCGTGCAACAGGCGCTGAAACTGTCCCTAGGCGCGACCGTGACGGGCTTGGACGCGGGCGAAGAGGCGCGCCTGCGCGCGTTCGCGCACCGCGTCGGTACCGACGGCCTGATGGCGCTGCTGGACAAGTGCGTGGAAGCCGACGCGCATGTGGAGCGCCGCGTGCAACTTATCTTGGTGGTGGAAGCGGTGGTGGAGCAATTCTGGCGGCACGCGGAACGCTGACCCGTCGCCAACGTCTCCTTCGTACAAAATTCGCGCAATCTCGCGCCGCGAGCGGCGAAATGCCGGGCAGCGCTTTTCATTTCCCTCGTTCGTCTCGGTGCCTCATGCACACGTTCGCGGTTCCGCTGTTGCTGTTCGCGGTCGGCGACGAACCGGTGAAGCCACTGCTCCCGGTCGGCAAAGACACCACCGTGGTCAGCGGCCCCGTCGATAAGCACGGACACATCGACTACGAAGCCGCGCTCAACGAGCGCCTCGGCAAGGGCATCAAGCCGGAACAGAACGCGAACGTGCTGCTGTGGAAAGCGCTCGGGCCGAAGCCGGAGGGCGGCAACGGCATGCCCGAACCGTTCTTCAAGCTGCTCGGCATCGACGAACCGCCGGAGGGCGGCGAGTACTTCGTCGATTTCACGCGGTTCTCGAAAGAGGTGTTGCAGGTCGAGCCGGAAGACCTGCAACACGTCTGGAACAACCCGGGTTGGGCGGGGAAGCGCGTGTGGGTCGAGAAGGATTACCCAGACGTGGCCGCGTGGCTGAAAGCGAACGAGAAGCCGCTCGCGGTGGTTCACGAGGCGGTAAAGCGGCCCCACTACTTCAACCCGATGTGCTCGCGCCGCGACGAGGGCAAACCGAGTTGCCTCCTCGCGTGCCTGCTGCCGAACGTTCAGAAGTGCCGAGAAATCGGCACCGCGCTCTGCGCGCGGGCGATGCTGAAACTCGGCAGCGGCAAACCGGAGGAGGCGTGGGCCGACATCGTCGCGTGCCACCGGCTCGCGCGGCACGTCGGCTCCGGGGCGTGTCTGATCGAATCGCTCGTGGGCTACGCGCTGCACGCTATTGCCTGCAACGCCACGGTCGCGTTCATCGAGCGCGCGGACCTCACCGGCAAGCAGTGGCTCGCGAAACTGAACGAGTTCCAAGAGCTACCGCCGATGCCGGCGCTCGCGGACAAGATCGACCTCGGCGAGCGGTTCATGGGCCTCGATTCGGTGCAACTGGTGCGCTCCGGCCGCGACTTCGTTGAGAAGCCCGGCGGCAAGCTCACCCCTGAAGACCTCAAAGCGCTCGCCGCGATCGACTGGACCATCCCGTTGCGCACGCTGAACAGCACCTACGACCGCATGACCGCCGCGCTGCGCCTCAAGGACCGCGCGGCCCGGAGCAAGGCGTTCGACGAACTCGAAGCGGACCTCGCGCTGCTGGTGAAGAAGAAGGGCGAGCGCGACCTGATGAAACTGGTCACGCAAGCCGGCGCGGGCAAAGCCGCCGGCACGCAGATCGGCGCGGTACTGGTGGGCTTACTCGCGCCGGCGGTGCGCAAGGTGCAAGACGCGGCCGACCGCACGGAGCAGTTCGACCGCAACACGCGCGTGGCGCTGGCACTCGCGGCGCACCGGGCAGACCACCGCGGCTACCCGGAAAAGCTCGACGCGCTCGCGCCGAAGTACCTCAACGCGGTACCGGGCGACGTGTTCAGCGGGAAGCCGCTTGTCTACGCGCGCACGGCCGACGGCTACAAGTTCCACAGCGTAGGACCGAACGGCAAGGACGACGAGGGCCGCTGGTTCGACGACGACCCGAAGGGCGACGACCCCGCGGTACGCCTCCCGCTCCCGCCGCTAAAGAAGGAGTGACGAAGCCGATTCCCGGGACCGCGGCCGTCTCGGCCGCTCGACCTTTGCGCTTCGGCAACCGTCGCGGGTCACCGGTTGTGCCACGCTCGGGCGGCCGAGACGGCCGCGGTCCCGGGTCCGGAGCGCGCCGACCTTGTGCGAACGCGCGCCGCGGCGGTATGCTGCCGGCACCGCAGGAGCAAAGCATGTCCACGGTCCAACAGCCGCTCGTCACCGCCGAAGAGTTCGCGCGCATGCCCGACCCGGCCGACGGGTCGCGGCTCGAACTCGTGCGCGGGGAAATCGTCGAAATGCCGCCGCCCAAAGGCAAGCACGGGATCGTGTGTTCGCGGATCAACCGCTTTCTTGGCAACTTCGTCGAACCGAACAAGCTCGGTTGGGTAACGTCGAACGACACTGGGGTGATTCTGGAGAAGGAACCGGACACGGTGCGCGGGCCGGACGTGGCGTTCTGGAGCATCGAGCGGCAGCCGCAGCAGCCCGAAGGGTACTTCCTCATTCCGCCGGACCTTGCGGTCGAAGTGCAATCGCCCGACGACCGCCGCAAAGACCTGCGCGCGAAGATCAAAGAGTATCTGTTCTACAGCGTGTCGCTCATCTGGCTGGTCGATCCCGAAACGCGCACCGTGACCGTGTACCGCGGCAGCATGCGCGGCACGGAACTGGACGAAAGCGACACACTCGACGGGGCCGACGTGCTCCCCGGTTTCTCGTGCAAGGTTGCCGACCTGTTCGGCTGACGGCGCGGACTTGTGCGAACACGGCCCGCGGCCTAGAATTCCGGCACGCACCCGTAGCTCAACTGGATAGAGCATCGGTCTTCGGAACCGAGGGTTAGAGGTTCAAATCCTCTCGGGTGTACTTGCTCACCGGTCTTCACTTGCCCCCGGAACCCCTCTTTTCCAAGGGATTCCGGGGGATTGCTGTTTGACCCCGCGCTCGGCGTTTCCCCGTTCGTCTCCGCCCGTCCTTGCTCGTTACCGCTGTCTGCTGCTCCCGTTGCTGCTCCCGAACTGCTCTCGCGTGCGTTCGTCTGCGCCGGAAGGCGCAGCTTCGATAGCGCCGCCGCTGTGTCTCGGACGCCAACGTGCGCGTAGCGGTCCATCGTCAACGTGATGGTGGAGTGCCGCGCCAGTTCTTTCGCGTCCTTCGGAGCAACGCCTGCGTTCACGAGGTTGGTAACGAACGTGTGCCGTAGTGCGTGGAAGTCGGCAACGCGGTCTTCGCTGTCGCGGTACAGAAGGAAGTCCGAAGCACTGCGCCGCTCGCGCTCGTCATCAGTCGCAGTTTCCGCGAGCCACGCGCGCCGCGCGGCATCAAGGTCGCGCCGGATCATGTCTCCGCCCTCATTGTGTTTGGCCCACTTCCCGCCCCAGACGGGTTCACCTTCGGGCCGTTCATCGAGCCACGCGCGCAGTTCGTGAACGAGGTCCGTGTGGAGCGGCACTTCGTCGCGCCGGCGGTGCTTCGAGTACGCTGCCGCGACCGCAACAACCGGGGTCGGCGCATCGAGAGAGAACGAATCGGGCGTGAGGCTTGCCAGTTCGGACGCGCGAAGCCCGGTCATGCCCGCGACCAAGTAGAGCATCCCGCGATCCGGTCCTGAGATGCCACGAAAGGAACCGCTGGCGCGAGCGGCCGCGAGCAGTCGCGCGAATTCGTCTGCCGTGAGTGGGCGGCGGACGTGCCGAATGTCCACTCGCGTGTTTACCCGTCCGAGATGGCGGAGCGGGTTCTCGTTCACGCAGCGCGCTTTCACGAGCCAGTTCCCGAACGCTTTCAGCGCGGTTGTGTAGTGGTTGCTCGTTTGCGCCGAGATACCGCCTTCGCCCCGCGTCAGCCCGCGGCGGTCGGCAAGCCAGCGCTCAACCGCTGTGGTGTCGAGGTCGGACAACAGCACGAACCCGTTGCCCTCAAACACCAGTTCGCAGCGCCGCCGAGTTTGCTCCGCTTGCTTGGGCGTGTTCCCGCGGTCGTTGTGGTGCTGCTTGTACTCCGCAAGCAGTTCGTTGAGCGGGCGCACGCGGTGGTCGGCGTACTGGTCGCGGACGCCGGAGCGCTCGGCTTCGATCTTCTTGATGAGGTCGGCGAGCATGACGGCGGAGGCGTCGCGGTTCGGAGAGAACCGCATCCGGCGGCGCGTACCGTCGGCGAGGCGCACGTCCGCGGCCCATTTCGCCGCCGGCTTCAGGTACTGCGTGCGGTCCACGCTCAGCGGGAACAGCACCCACTTGCCGCGGTCGCGGATGCGGGCGTGCGGCTTGCCGTCCTTGTCCACGATCTCGGTGTTCGCGGGCAGCGGGTACGGGCGCGTCGGCCGGAACAGCGTTGCCATTGAAGTTCCCTTTCGTGAGGGTGCATGAGCACCAACGACGGCTTACGGGTACTGAAGTATACGCACCACCGAAGCGGCGCGCGAGGTCGGTTCAACGCTTCGCAGGTCCAAAAAATAAACTCTGTCTATATGCGTGCCTGTTCCCGTGAGGGGCGCGTTTCGTGCGGTCGCGGGAAGGACCCGCGAGCCGGGCGGGGCGCAACTTCAGCGAACAGGTGGGGACAGTCGCAGCGGGCCGCGGGCGGGATGCGATCCCAGCGCGCGTCACCTTCGACGCACAACAGCCCGATGCCGTTGGGAAACGGTTCGTTCGGGTTCAGCACCCGCACGCGCGCCGGCGCGTCGGTCGAACTTCCCCACCACGCGCGCCCCGTGAGGAGCGCGCGAACCCCGGTGTGCAGCACCTTCAAGTCCGGGAGCAGGTCCGCGGGCACGTTCGCGCCGAATACCAGTTCGCCCCCTTCGACCGACGGGGCGAGGTGCCGCACCAGTTCGAGTAGTTCGCGGGCCGTGCGCGCCGGTGCCGTGCGTGCGGGTTGTGCGGTCGTCACCATCGGTTGCCCTCCGAGTCGAACCGCCGGTCGTCGTTGCGGAACCGGTACCCCGGAAGTGGGGGCGAAACATCGTCCGGGATCGTCCGACCGTCCGACGGCGCGTCCGCACACTGGGATTCGTAGGGTTTCGCGCGCTCTCCGGTGCGGACGATGGGTCGGACGATCTCCGCGCCCGCCGGACGATGATCGTCCGCGGGGTCGTCCGGCGCAGACGGTCGGACGATCTCGGACGATGGTTCCCGCCCGCTTTCGGGTAGTCGCGTGATGTGCAAGAACCGGGTGCGGGCGCGATCCCTGCTGCGCCCCTCCACGGCGTTCAGCCCGTGAGCCGCGCGCAGGTTCGGCGCGAGTCGCTTCAACGCGCCGCTCAGCGCGTTGGGGCGCTTGGGCCAGTCGCGCGGGGGCGGGTTCGACGCGAGCGCCGCCAGCGCCTTCAACAACTCGGTGGCGGAACCGGTCCACTCGGTGCGGTCGGCCATCAGCGCCACGAGCGCGCACGCCACCGGCGAGTCGTCCAGCGCTTGGGCGTGCGCGCCGGCTTGGTTCTCGGCGTACGCGCGCTCGAACCGCGGCGCGTCGCCGGCCCCGCGCTCGCACGCCACCGCGAACAAAGCGAAATCCATCATCCGCACGTTCCGCTCCAGTTTCACGTTCGGCAGCGCACGGAACCCGGCCGACACGCGGTCCAGCAGCGCACCCAAGATGCGCGGGCGCGCCGTCTCGAACGCGGCCCACAATTCGGATTCGGGTTTCCGCGCACGTTCGGGCAGGGGCGGGTGCCGCAGCAGAACGGCGCGCTCGAGCAAGTCTCCGCGGGTGACGAAATCGCTGATGCCGTTGAGGATCACGGGCCGCTTGGCGTCCAGAATGCACTCGTCGGAGTCCGAGTACAGTTCGCGCGTGGCAAACCCGCCGCCGGTGGCGATTTGGCACAGCGCGTCACTCAACCACACCGGGAGCGTGGACACGTTGTCGTAGGCCAGCGCCCACGAGTTGGTCGCCGCGATCATCAGGTCGCGCCCTTCCTTCGGGGTTGAGCGCACCAGCGCCTTGCCGGGGTCGATGAGCCGCTTGGCGACGCGCGCGGTGGTGGACTTCGCGGTGCCCTGTTCGCCCACAAGTACGAGCAGCGGGAACGGCCCGTCGGCGCGCAGGCACCCGCACAACCACGCGACCAAGAGCGCGAAGTCGCCGTCGTCGGGCACGTTCACGAACGCGCGCAGCTCGTCGAGCGTTCCGCCGCGCACGGGCACGGGCAGCGGGTGCGCGCCGGCGGGCGTTCGGAACCGCACCGGCGGGTCCGGGCACGCGCGCCACCCGTCGCCGTCGATTTCGAGTACGGTGTCGGCGTCGTCGGCGAGGTGCAAGTAGGCGCGCCCGTTGTGCGCCGCGACGCGCACGTGAACGGCGCGGCGCGGGCCTTCGCACTCGGCGAGCGCGCCGAGGGTGTCGGTTGCGGTCTTGAGGGCGTCGCCGGCGGGCGGTTTGCCGGTGGCGCGCAGGTAGGCGTGCGTGAGCCGCTGGCGGAACTGTTTGCCGCGCACCGCGAGCGTGCGCCGGCCGTCGGTGGCGTAGGCTGTGCCCGCGCCGTCGTGCCCCAAGTCGAACGTGCGCCCGATGCACACGAGCACCTCCGCGGCGCTCGGCGGACGCTCGGTCTTCGCTGGCGCGTCGGCGCGTGGGTCGAACGGCACCGCCGCCGCGACCAGCGCCCGCAGTTGGTCCGCGGTGTGCGCGAGCAAGTAGTCGTCCAGCCCGACTTTCGCGCCGTCGGCCCCGGCGGGCAGG
Source organism: Gemmata sp. (assembly GCA_022843445.1). GTDB lineage: Bacteria > Planctomycetota > Planctomycetia > Gemmatales > Gemmataceae > Gemmata. The sequence continues at coordinate 36,908 of JALHNS010000006.1, read as the reverse complement.
CGCACCAGTTTCACCTTCGCGCCGGCCGCGGCGAGCGCCGCCGCGAGGTGCCGTTCGGCGCGGGCCACTTCGGGCTTAGTGGCGAGGTCGCTGTCGTAGGCGATGCTGACTTCGCGCCCGACCCACGCGACCGCCGCCAAGTCCGGCAGCAGTTCGCGCTTCCCCTTCGGCTTCTGGTCTTCGCCGCGAGCGCGCTTCCGCGACCAACCTTCCACGCCCGAAAGCCCGATGCACGCGAACCCCTCTTGATCGGCCTTCAGGCTCTTTTTTGCCCCTTCGGTGAAGATCAGCGGCACCTTCGGGTCCGCGAGCGCGGCGCGCGTGTTGGGCGGAATGTACGCGCGCAGCGGAACACCGCGCGGCGCTTCGTACTTCACCTTCTTGCCGTCACGCTCGCGCGGTGTCGTCGGCTTCAACACCGCGTAGCCGCTCGGTGTGCCGTCGGGCGAGAAGTAGGGGAAGCACAAGCACGGCCCCAGCGCCGGCGCGGGCCGCTTCCAGTTGAGCAACTTCGCCACCTTCGCGGGGTCGTACTCGGTGTACAGCCCGGCCGCGGCGATGAACGTGTCCAACAGCCCGGACGCGCGCAGGTCCGCGCGGTGCGCGTCGGAAAGTGGTAGCGGTGTGTTCATGTGAAGGTCCGGTTTGGCATGTGGGAAGGTCGGTCAGGCGGCGCGGCGCAGTACCGCGGCCCAGATCGGTTCCCACTCCGCGCGCGGCGGGCACCCGTGGTCGATCCACAGCGCCAGCTCGCGCCGCGACCAGCCCACCGAACCGCCCAACCGGATCGGCGCGGGCGTCAGCCCCGCGGCCGACAGGCGGTCCCACGTCGAAGCCCCCAACCCGCAGAACCGCGCCGCCGCCACGCGCCGAAGCAAACGCGCGTGGCCCGTGCGCTCGTCGCGGTCTTCGGACGTGGGTTCGTCGGTGTGGTCTGTGGAAGTCGGTTCGGGCGCGGGCGCGCTGGTCGCAACGGCGGTCGGCATGACGGTTTCCCTCCGGGGTTCGGTCGCGGGTGCGGCCGACGAAGGGGGCCGGTAATCGATTACCGACGGCGCGAAAAAACGAGCGCCGGGAAGCCGCGAGAACGGCGTGATATGGTGAAAACGCCTCAAAACCCGCGGTTCGGCGCGGCGAGAAACCGGCACCTAAAAAAAGGAAATCGCGCGGGGGAGATCGGTAATCGATTACCGATCTCCGTTTCGGGTCGGTAATCGATTACCGTTCGGCCGGAGCGGGCAGCGCCTCGAACGTCGCCACCCATTGCCCGCGGGCGCGGTCGTACCCGAACGGCGGCGCGCTGGTGATGCCGAAGAACGTCGTGAGCGCACCGCCCAGCGCCAACATGTCCGCGTCGTCGGTGGGGCGCGATACCCGACCGCGGCCCGAGAGCACCACACGCAGCGCGCGTTCGGTACTTTCGGTACAACCCATTTCCGCGAACGTGTACGCGAACTCGCGCTCGGTGGTGTCGGTGCAACCTTCGCGGGTGCCGTCGTCGGCGAACGCGGTGCCGCGCGCGTCGGTTGTCACCGACACGTTTACGCCCGCGGCGGTCGCGGTGAGCGTGAGGTCGTCCCACGTCGCGCCCGCCGGCAACGAACACGTCACCGGCCCGCCCAACTTCACGGCGAATCGCGCCCGGTACGGCTTGCCGCGCCGGGTCCGGTGGAACGGGTCGCCCTCGATGCCCACCAGCGCGCACAGCGCCGCCCGCAGCTTCCCCACTTGGGCCTTGAGCGCGTCGGGTTTGGTGGTGAGCCGGTCGTGGGGTGAAAGGTCGCGCGGCGCGAGCGTGCCGCGGCACCGGGCGAAGGCGCGGAGCAGCACCCAGAGCGCGTCGGGCGCGTTCTTCTTGCGCCGGTTCTCGAACCCGGCTTCGGAGAACCCGAACGTGCGCGTTTCGCCGCGCGCCGAGACGTGCAACCGGTGTTCTTCGACCGTGAGCGCCACGTCGTCCCACGTCGTGCCGGCGGGCGCGGGGAACGTGCGCGCCGGCCCCTTGCGCACGGGCACCGCCGCCGCAAACACATCGAGCGCACCGGGCACGAGTTCCAACCCGGTCGCGCCCACCGCGAGCGCGTCGGACAGCGGCACCACCACCGGCGCGCGTTCGCCCCACGCGTTCGCCGGCGGAACCGCGGGCACTAGCACCAGCGCGTTCGGGAGCGTCAATTCGGGTACGCGCGCGAAGACCGCGGGCGCGTCCGCTTGGGTCGCGCCCAGCGCGAGAAACGCGGCCCGCGGCGCGCCCCCGGCCCGCACGGTGCCCAACTTCCATACGCGGCCCGGCACCAGTTCGCTTGTCCCGCCCCGCGCGCCCAGCGCGCCCAGCGCGCTCGCCACCAGCGCCGAGAGCGGTGAAGGGCGCACCGCCCACTGCCACAGCAAGTCCGGTTCGACGCGCACCGGCCCGTTTTCCGGGCACGACACGAACGCCCGCGGCGCAAGACCCGGTGCGCGCACCCAATCCACCAGTTCGACGTGGTGGGCGTCGCACGCCGGGCACCTCACCGACGACGCGGTACCCGCTTCGACCAGCGCGCCGGCGCGTTCCAACGCCGAACGGAGCGCCGCGGGCCAGCGCGCCAGTTCGCGCACCGACAGCGCCGATTCAGGCCGCTCGGCTCGGGTCCACAGGTCCGCCGGTATCGCGCTCGCCGTCGCCTTCGGTGTCGTCGCGGTCGCCCGGTTCACACAGAATCCCCCACTCGCGCAGGCACCGCTCGCCCACCGCGCGCTGGTCCGGCGACAGGCTCTTCAGGTTGCACGCGTCCGGGAACGACACGTCGAACGTGAGCGGGCGCTCGCGGTCCTCACCGTCGGCGACGTACCGAATGGTGAACGTCACCTGATTCACGCACAACTGGTCGCGCGGGAACCGCTCCACCGGGAAGTGCTCGTCCAGCATGTCGTACACGTCGCGGTGCCGCTTCGGGTCCGCTTCCAGCGTCACCCGGCGCGCCGAGTTGCGGAAGTGGAACACGCGCATGCGCTTGATGTCCGCGAACATGATGCCGCCGGGCGGGTCCACCGACAGCGGGAACGTGCGGTCGATCAGCCCGTTCAGTTCGTAGTTGCGCCGCCCCTGTTCCACCGCCGGCACCGCGCAGCCCAAAATGTGTTCGCAGAACGTGTCGCGCAAGGTGGCGCGCCAGCGGCGGTCGCCCTTCGCGTACATGTCGAGCGTGCCCGCGGTGCGGGTGTACACGAACACCACCTCGAACGTGGGCCGCAGCGGGGTGCGCCGCAGCGTGCCGCGATCGTCGTGTGACGTGTGCGTCTCGACGTAATCGTCCACATACGCGAACAGGTACACGCACTCGTCGCGCTCGTAGTGCTCCACCGTGCAGCGGTGCCCGCGGCCCTGTTCGCGGTACAGCAGCGCCACGGCACTCTTGAACGCTTGCAGGCTCGCGGGGTCGGTGCAGGCGGGTCGGCCGTCGAAGTCGGTGGTGAGGTTCCAGAAGCGGCCCACCGGGGACTGCGCCGCGAGCAGTTGGCGCGCGGTGTGGAACGCGAGCGGGTGGTTCAGCAGCACCCACAGCGCGCGGGCGTGGTGCCCTTCCAGTTCGCCGACGCACGCGGCGATGTCGTGGCCCCGCGCGTCGGCCTCGCGCACGAGCAGTTGCGCGCCGACTTCGGACGCCAGTTCGTGAACCTGCCGCAGCATGTGTTCGACGCGGGCGCGGTCGGCCGGTGGCAGATTGACCCACGCGAGGTGCAGCGCGTTGGTGTCGTTCTCGGCGAGCGCGTCCCATTCGGTGCCGGTGGGAACGTGCTGCTGCGCGAGGAACGCGCGGAGGAGCGCGAGCGGGAGTTGCCGCAGTACGGACTTGGGGGAATAGGTGCGCGCCACGGGCGTGTTCCGGTAGGTGTGGGGACGACCACACTACCGAGATTAATGTACGCGCGTTTACAACGCAAGTGCCGACGTACCCGAATTTCACCGAAAGTTACCGGGCGTCTTCGCGTGTCGCTTCGGAGTGGGAACGCGGCGGTGCGTCTCGCTGTGCATCGCTTTCGTAGGCGGTGCCGTTGCTGGTCAGCACCTATCGGTGGTCCGCGACGCGCCCGAACCGATCCAGCCCGATGTACTGGTCCCCCATCGGCATTCGATTCGCCCCCTGCTTGATAAACAATAGCTCGACGTTCGGCGGGGCGGGCACACGCCGCTACCCGAGTAGTCGTAACTTTTCATACTACCTTTAGCGACCGATATGATCTCAACGTCGCTTCAACAAATTCGGCTTATTTCTTTACTTGCATAAACAAGTCAGCAACGCCAACATTAACGTGCGCAGGGTTGATAGGAGACTGAAAATGCGACGTCAAACACTGATCCCACGCTGCCACGTTCCAACCAATCATCGCAACCGGCACGCCATTCGGGGGACAGGCCACACCGACGGAACTTGCGATTGCCATAGCTTGGAGTGGCCTTGCTGCATCTTGCGATTTCTGAACGAGGTCAGTGCGAATCGCTTGCTCCACTTGACCGAACACTACTTCAACTTGCTTATTCTGCATCCTCTCGCACCCGTACAAAGCGGCAATCACTGAACAGAGAAGCAACACTCGCATAGAAAAACTCCCAATTACAGCCTCAGGGCATCGCTGCACAAGATATCACGTTGAGCGGGCACGCAAGAAGGCTGCAAACAGCCAAGTCATTAGCACGCTGGAAACTTGTGAATCGCACCTAATGTCAACACTCTAATGCCACAAATTCTTGCACGCCTCGCGAGTCGTGCCGGCATCAACACAACTCATTCCTCATCAAGATCCACTTAAGAACACTCGCCAGAATATTTTGTCATTTTGACAATAATAATACCATTGATATCGTAATTGAGATTCGGCGCCTTGACCAACTCTGCTCCAAGAATTACACGAGTCAAGCCGTTTAGCATCACATTAATCGGAGTATTCTCAATTGAAATTGCCGTATCGACTGGATTCTTGCCCGGCACTTTAGCCGCATTCAGGGACACCTTACCATCGCCGAATTTGATGAAATAATTCGTTGAATCAACCATCCTCCAGTTCTTGCAAGTTTTTGGAGCCGCGCACTCGCAATCTTGATACGAACGCGGGAAGTAGCTCTTGAGTGCCTCGTTCGAAGCTAATGCCAGCAATACCTTTGATCTGGGGCTATGTAGATCGGGCCCGATAAGTCCCGTCATAAGATCGAGCGGAAGAGCATAGATACTCATTACACTCATATCAATCTCCACCCATACACAGCGCGTCTTATCTCCCTTAAATAAATTGAACTTGGGCAGAGCATTCACAACCGCCCCCACAGGATCATCGCCGAATCTACCTGTTTGTTTCAGGAGATTCTCGATCTGCAGCCAAGTACCGACGAGTTCTTTAGGTAAAGGTGGATTCTTTGACGGTGGATCACCGGGGACTAAATTTCTGGCATCCTTTGGGGGCTGTAAGCCGAGTGGATCAGTACGAGTTAAAACACCATTGTAAACAAATCCATACAGGTTCACATCCCCCGCTTCGTACCGAATGGGGTCCATTGTGACCCAGCGGCCGAGCGTGGGCGAGTACCAGCGGTAGCGCTGCGGGTTGAGGCCGGCCACGCTGTCGAAGGCCATGCCTTGGAACCCGTGCGTGAAGCTGTACGCGCTGCCGCCGCCGCGCACGGTCCAGTTCGCATCATACACCGTTTGCACGCCGAACGGCGTGTAGGTGAAGCGTTCCACCACGTTGCCGCTGGTGTCCAGCAGCGCGACGACGTTGAAGTTCGCGTCCTGCACCACATACAGGCGTTCGTCCAGCGAGCCGTTCGCGTCGGTGTCGCGGTCGCGCAGCACCAGCGCGTCCACGTACACGGGCGACCACACATAGCGGCGCTCCGTCGCCCCGCTCACGCGCTCTTCGAGCACCTGCCACTGCGCCGAATAGTACAGGTCGCGCGTGGTGCCGCTCGCGGTCTCGCTGATGCGGCGGTTCAGGCCGTCGAACTCGAACGTCTTCAGCGACGTGCCGCCGCTGTTCTTCACCTCCACCATGCGGTTCCACGCATCGTACACGAACTGACGCCCGGTCTCGTCGCCGGTCATGTTGCCGTTCGCGTCGAACGTCGGTGTGGTCGCGCCGCTCACGCTGGTGATCTCGTTCTGCTTGTTGTGACCGCGCGTCTGCGTCGTGCCGTTGGTCGTCACACTCTCCCAGTTCCCCACCGCGTCGAAGTCATAGCTCTGCGCGTCGCTCCCGCGCGCGAAGCTCAACAGTTGGTTGAGCGCGTCATAAGTGTACGTTTCATCGAACGCGCTGTTCACCACGTTCGCCCTCAGCGTGCGGTTCCCCATCGCGTCATACGTATACTGCAACCGATCCTTCGCCGTCCCGTTGCTGGTGAGCACCCACCGCTGATCGACCACGCGCCCGAACCGGTCCAGACCCGTGTACTGGTCGCCCGCGTCCGTGTTGCTCTCGCCGCTGCGCTTGATGAACGACAGGTCCACGTTCGGCTGCGAGTGCCCGCGCCGAACGACGGTGCCGAAGCCGAGGTGGTCGTAGCTTTCCAAAGTACCGTTCGCATCCGAGAGCGAGGTGAGCCGGCTGATATCACTATTCAACCCGCTCGCGTAGGTGTACGTCAACACATATCCGCTCGCATACGTCACGCTGGTGAGCCGCGAGTGGTTCGCGCGGCTCGCGTGTACCGCCGAATCAAAATAATGGAGTTCACTCCGCATACTATTGCCGTGCAAGACCAGCCGACCTGACCAATTGTGACAATGGTACTTGTAAACCCCCGATACTCAGCAGACAGCTTTCCAGCAAGCTCCCCGCGCTGCTGCCAATTTGCTTCGTTGTCCGGCACTTTGGCTAATTCCACTATCGCATAACGATCACTCTCTGATCGACAAATTGTGCGATAGCCGTAGAGTGCCATCGCAGATGCAGCGATACACACTCCGACAGTAAAGATCGTAGCTACAGCGTGGCAATATCGCATAATCACCTCAAAGAGACCAAGTACGCGAGTCGACGCCAAAGTGAGATGGCGTTCCTGCTAAAGTTAATTCTTGGGACCAGCTTTCAGCGCAGAACCGGGCAGAGACCGGTCAAGGTCACGCTCGAATGATTTTGACGTTATCGGAATATTCGTATTTGGATGAGTAATCGGAATGTATACTTCTGGTTTCTTCGTATCATCGTGGTTTGGATATTGCCATGTCACGCCATAGAGGAAATGCAAGGTGGCTGAGATGTGGCATGGGTTCCACAGAATGTAGTTATTTGGCGCGCTCGGATTTTGCTTTTGTTTTTCCCAGAATTGAACGAGTCGTTCATCCTGCTCTTGCGTTGACTTCTGGTGGCTCTGCTGTTTTCCATTTCCGCCAGTGAGCGGAACGGGGACAGTAAACCAGTGCGATTTACAGTCCGGCATACGATCGGCACCAGCGAAGGCCCGATCAAGTTTCAGGCGGCCAGTGACCTTGCCGTTCTTGTCATATACATCAACTTCAATCCACATGTGCGTCAGATCATCCATCATTAAGTAGCGGTCAAGTCCCGTTGGGTCAGTAGCCACGATTGGGGAATTACTCACGAAGCGATACAGCACCACGTCGCCGGCGGTGTAGTGGATCGGGTCGATGCCCCCCCAGCGGCCCAGCGTGGGGAAGTAGTCGGTGCGACCGCGCGACTTATTCGTGCCGCTCGTCGCATCGAACGCCATGCCTTGGAACCCGTGCGTGAAGCTGTACGCGCTGCCGCCGCCGCGCACGGTCCAACTGGCGTCGTAGACGGTCTGCACGCCGAACGGCGAATACGCGAAGCGTTCCACCACGTTGCCGCTCGTGTCCAGCAGCGCCACGACGTTGAAGTTGGCGTCCTGAATCACGTACAGCCGCTCATCCAAACTACCATCGGCGTTCGTGTCGCGGTCGCGCAGCACCAGCGCGTCCACGTACACCGGACTCCACACATAGCGCCGCTCGGTCGCACCACCGACGCGCTCTTCGAGCACCTGCCACTGCGCCGAATAGTACAGGTCGCGGGTGGTGCCGCTCGCGGTCTCGCTGATGCGCCGGTTCAGGCCGTCGAACTCGAACGTCTTCAGCGAGGTGCCGCCGCTGTTCTTCACTTCCACCATGCGGTTCCACGCGTCGTACACGAACTGACGCCCGGTCTCGTCGCCGGTCATGTTCCCGTTCGCGTCGAACGTCGGCGTCGTCGCGCCGCTCACGCTGGTGATCTCGTTCTGCTTGTTGTGACCGCGCGTCTGCGTCGTGCCGTTGGTGGTCACGCTCTCCCAGTTCCCCACCGCGTCGAAGTCCAGCGTCTGCGTCGCGCTCGCCGCCCCGGTCAGGCCGGTCTTGGTGCCGTTGAGGGTGCCGCGGTCGAACCCCGTCAACTGGTTCAGCCCGTCGTAGGCGTACAACTCCCCGAACGCCGTGTTCACGAGGTTGTCGCGGTACAGCCGGTTCCCCATCGCGTCGTACCCGTACTGGAGCCGGTCCTTTGCGGTGCCGCTAGTGGCGTCCATCCACCGCTGATCGACCACGCGCCCGAACCGGTCCAGACCCGTGTACTGGTCGCCCGCGTCCGTGTTGCTCTCGCCGCTGCGCTTGATGAACGACAGGTCCACGTTCGGCTGCGAGTGCCCGCGCCGAACGACGGTGCCGAAGCCGAGGTGGTCGTAGCTTTCCAAAGTACCGTTCGCATCCGAGAGCGAGGTGAGCCGGCTGATATCACTATTCAACCCGCTCGCGTAGGTGTACGTCAACACATATCCGCTCGCATACGTCACGCTCGTCGGCCGCGAGTGGTTCGCGCCGCTCGCCATCTCGCTCCATGCGTACTGTACTTTCGGCGATGTAGACGTATTGACAGCGCCTGAATGCTCTTGATATTCCGCCGTGAGTTGACCCAGCCCGTTGAACGCGCGCTGCACCTGATTCACCACGCTCCCGCCGCTCGCCGCGTCGTAGCTCGTCACCAAGTACGCCTGCCCCTGACCGTCGTAGGCCGTTTCGATGCGCCGCACCGCGCCGTCCACGCCGCTGCCCAGCGTCGTCACCGCGTCCGACACCACGCGGCCCAGCACGTCGTAGGTCAGCGTGTGCGTGCTGCCGTTGCGGTCAGTCATCGTGAGCGTCTGCCCGAGCGCGTTCACGGTCGTCGTTTCCTGCTGACCGCTGCTCGCCGCGCCGCTCGTCGGATCGGGCCACTTGGTCGCACCCACCACGTCGTTCGAGTCCACGGCACTGCCCGAACCCTGCGTGACGCCGAACACCCACTCGGTGGTCTGCACCCCGCCGCCGGTCAGCTTCGCGGTCAGGCTCGTCATCCCGGCCGCGTTGTACGCGTACTCCGTCGTCTTGTCGTCCCCGTCGCTCACCGTCCCGTTCACATAGTTCTCGACCGTCTTGGTGGTGCGCCCCAGCGCGTCGTAAGTCGTGCGCATCACGCGCCCCGCGGCATCGGTCACTTCGTACACCCGCCCCGCGGCATCGAACGTCACCGAGTTCACCAGCACCGTACTGGAGCGCGACGGCACCGTGCCCGGCCGCGACCACGCCGACGCGCCGTTGGTGCCCACGTCCACGGTTGCGGTCTGCCGGTCGGCGAGGTCGTAGTAGAACCCGCTGTAGCTCACCCGCGCACCGATCCCGCTGGACGGCGTGCCCAGCGCTCCGGTGCCGCTCGCGTCGTGGAACCGGGCGCGCGAGGTTACGGTGAGCACGTTCCCCGAAGCGTCGTAGGTGTACTCGGCCTGTTCGAGCACAATGTCGCCGGTCACGTCGTCGGCGTCCGCATACGCGCTGTCGCCGCCGCCGTCGGTCACGTAGCTGGCGGTGAGCCGGCCCGCACCGTCGAACGCGCTCTTCTGCACCGCGCCGCCCGGCGCGCTGGTCTTCACCGTCAGCCCGCGAGCGTCGAACCACGTCTGACTCTTCAGCGTGTTGCCGCCCACGCTCCCGCTACTCGGATCGACGCTGTACACCTCACTCAGGTACGCGCGCCCCAACTCGTCGTAGCTCGTGGTCGTCTGCGCGCGGAGCAGGCTCGAACTGAGGGGTTGCGGCACGCCGCTCGTCACGCTCGGCGTCACCGCGTCCGCGTCGTAGCTGCGCACCTTCGTCACGTTGCCGAGGTTGTCGTAGTCGTAGTACGCGAGCGGCCGGTTCACGCTCGTGCTTTCGCTGCCCTCCACGCCCGACTTCACCGCGACCGCGCGATTGCGCCAGTCGAACCACGTCTGCGTGGCGCGCGCGCTGGCCCCGCCGCCGGGGTACTCCGTCACCTTCGTGACGTTCCCGTCGCCGACGCTGCCGCCGTCGTACTCGTACTCGCGCACCTTCACCAAGTTCGTGCCGGTCGTGTTCGTCGGCGACCAGTTCCCCGAAGTCGGCGTGTCGTCGGTGCCCACCCACTCGCTCACCGCGCGGCCAATGGAATCGCGCACGGTGCGCGTAATGGTCCCCAACGGCGTCTCCACGCGCTTCACCGCACCCGTGGTGTCGTACTGCATCTCGGTGCGGTAGAAGTGCGTGTTCTCAGTGCCCAACGTGGTCGAAGTGGAGTACGTCAGCCCGCTCAGGTCGAAGTAGCTGTCCGAGTACGTGTTCTGCCCGGCCGCGTTCCGATAGCTCCGCGACAGCGATTGCAAACTGCCGATGCTCTCCGCACCCGTCGGTCGCCCGCTGCTCACGGTCGGCGTGGCGCTCATCGTCAGCGTTTCGGTGTAGTTGCCGGCGCGGTCCTCGCGCGTCACGACGGTCGGCCCGGTCGCGACGTTGTTCGTCGAATCCCAGCCCGAATACCGGCGCATTTCGAGCGCGTCGTCGTCGTACACGAGGTAGTCCACGCGCCCGTTCGGGGCCGTCACCTTCGTCGCCCGGCCCAGCGAATCCACTTCGTAGGTCGTGGTGAGGTGCAACCCGCCGCCGGACGGCGTGCTCCACCCGCTCGGCAAGTTCGAGAACGTCCCGGTCTGCGTCGTGTCCACGTCCACGATGTCTTTCAGGATCGCGCCGGTGAGCGTGTCGTACTCCACGTACCGGATGAAACCGGCTTGGTCCTTCATCCACACCGGACGCCCGAACGCGTCGTACACGCTCGTCGCGGTGGTCGCGCTGGTCGACCCGTTCTGCGCGGTGGTCACGGTCGGCAACGTGGTCGTCACCGACTCCGCCTGCGCGGTGCCGCTCTTCCACGTGTACGCGTAGCTGGTGGTCTGCGCGCCGGTGCCGTTGTCGTTGCGATACTGCGTGGCGTTCGAGGTGAAGAAGTGGTCGGTGCTGTTCGCGGTGCGCTTGATGTAGTCGAACGCGGATTGCGAAACCGCGGTGCCGGTCTTGCCCTGCTTGATACTGGTACTCTTGATGTACCCCAGCGCGTCGCCGGCGGTGGAGCTGGTCGCGGTGGTGCTGCTGCCGTAAGCGAAGGTGGTCACTTGGCCCGCGGTGTCGCTCAGGTAGGTCGCGTTGCCGCCGCTGAACCCCACCAAGTCCGCGTTCGATTCGCTCAGCCCGGTCACGGTGCTCGCGCCGGCGGTCAGCGTCACCCGGCCCGCCGAATCGTACTGCGCGTACTCGCGCCACGTGCTCGTCCCGTCCGACAGCGCGCTGAGCATCACCTGCCCGAACCCGTTGGCGTACACCGTCAGCGTCGAACCGTCGGGCCGCGTCTCGATGGTCTTCGTGGCCCACGTGCTCGCGTCGATCAGCCCGCCGGCGGTGTTGGTGGAATAGGTGTAGGTGAACTCGCCCTGACCGCCCGAACACACCGAGCACCCGGCCGCGGCGTCCACCACCTTCGTCACCTTCCCGCTGGTGGCGTCGTACTCCACGTACTTGTCCGCGTAGTCGTCCACCTGACCGTCGGTCAGCGCATCCACCGACGAACCCAGCGCGCCCACGAGCCGCCCGTAGGCGTCGCCACCGAACGCGTACTTGAGCCGCGACTCCGAACCGGTGGTGTAGTACCGGTAGTAGCTGGTGTCGATGGCCGTGCCGCTCGCGTCCTTCACCACCGCCGTGCGCAATTCACCGGCTTTGCCCACGCTCGTCGTGCCGTCGTGGTAGGTGTACTCCACCGACCGCACCGTGCTCCACGACCCCGTGCCGACCTTCACCCGCTGCAACACCGATTCCAACAAGCCCGCGTTCGTCCCCGACGCGACGTAGGTGTACACGAACGACTCGGTCCGCGCGCTCCCGCCGGTGCCCGTGACGCGCTGCACTTCGGTGGCATTGCTGCCGGACCAACTGGTGACTTCCGTGAGTTGCCCGTCGGCGTCGGTGATCTTCTTGAGCTTCCCGCGCAGCCCGGTGGTGCCATTGGTGAAGTCGTGGAACGTGAGCGCCCGCCCGGTGCCGTCGGTGACGACGAACTCCGACGTGCCGGTGTTATGAACCAGCTTCGACGTGTGCCCGTACCGCGTCACATACGCGCCGTTCACCTTGTCGAAGTGGAGCGCGTTGCCGGCGCTCGTGACCAGCGCCAGCGCGTCGTTGCCGCTCACCTGCACGAAGTGCGCGGTTTGGGCGCTCGTGGCCCCGCCGCCGCTGGTGCCGTCGGCGTAGTTCGCGGCGCTCGTCCACGACCAGTTCACGCCCCACATGTCACCGACGGATTCCGACATCAGGTCCGTGCGGTCCACGCTCAGCGTGCCGTTCGCCACGTTCACGCCCGTCACCGTGCGCCCGCCCCGCGCCTGACCCGCGCCCGCCGGGTTGTACACCAACTCCGGCCCACTTGCCCCCGCGCCCGACGCCAGCGCCGCCGGCGCGGACGACGGAGCGTTCACATACAGGGTGAACGCGGACGGAGTGGTCACGCTGTTGTAGTTCGCGTCCCCGTTGTAGGTAGCCGTCAGATCGAACGTGCCTTCGGGCAGCGTCCCGAACTCGAACGCGGCGTCCGCTTCGTACCCGTTGCCCGAATCGTACACCGCGACCGTGCCCAGCGTGTAACTCGTGCTCCCGCTCGTCGCGGTCAGTGTCATGGTGCCGGTCGGCAGCACCGGGGGAGGCGTGAGACCGGTGACGCGCGCGACCACGCGCACCGTCTGCCCGACGACGCTACTGGACGGATAACTGATCCACTGCGGGAACGGGGTTTCCGGGTCGTTGGTCGCGGCGATGAACACGCCGCCCAGCGAATCCCCGAACGGCCGGTACTCCGGCACCGGCACCAACAACTGCCGCCCCGTGATCCCGTTGAACACCCGCACCTCCGAACCGCCGAGCGCGCGCCCCACCACCACATCCGCGCGCGCGTCGTCGTCCACATACGCCAAGCCCACACGCGCCCCGCCCCACGCGCGCTCCCCGAACGGGCGCAGGTCGTGCAGCACTGCGCCCGTCGCGCCGCTCAGCACCCGCACCCGCGACCGTGAACCCGCGCCCGTCCCCACCGCCACGTCGTTGCGCCCGTCGCCGTCCACGTCACCCGCCAGCGCGTCCGCACCGACGTTCACCCCGCCGGTATAAGTCGCGCCGAACGGCTTGAACTCGCCCAACGGACCCGTGAGCACCGCGCCGGTGCGCGGGTCGTAGACGCGCGCCACGCCGCCCACCGCCGCGCCCACCAGCACTTCGGCGCGGCCGTCGCCGGTCAGGTCCGCCGCCGCCACCGTCAGCCCCGCACCGAACCGCCAGCCCGACACCGCGAAGTCCGCAATCTGCGCCCCGTCCCGCCCACTGAACGCACGCACCTTCGCGCCGTCGGGCGTGACCGCCGCCGTGATGATGTCCGGCCGCCCGTCGCCGTTCACGTCCGCGCCCGCCACGCTCAACCCGCCCGACCGCAACCGCTCGAACGGGCGCAGCTCCGCCAGCGGCCCCGCGAACGCTTCCCCGGCGCGCCCGTCATACACCTTGACCACCGGCGCGGTGCCCGCGCTCGCGGGCGCGGCGAACACTTCGGGGATGCCGTCGAGGTTCAGGTCCGCGGTGCCCACCGCCACGCCGCCGCGATAGCTCGCGCCGAACGGCGACACGGAGAACCGTTCGGTGCCGTGCTCCGCGTCGTAGGACCGCACCAGCGGCGCTTCGCCCACCCCCGAACCCGCGTAGATGATCGGCAGCGGCAGCGGCCGACCGTCGGGAACCACGCGCTCTTCTAGCGTCACCAGTTCCAGCTTCGCGCGGCGCGCGGCCTCCGGCGCGCGGCGGGCGCGGGTGAGTTGACGGAGCGCACGAAGGGCGGGGAACAGGGCGCGGTGCCAGTTGCGCGGCTTCATCGGAGCGACCCAGAGGGGAGTTGGGGCCGAACGATAACCAACGGAAGCGAACTGTATGGGATGGTAAACACCAACTGGACGAGATCAACAGAAATTCGCTTGTTCGTTTGCCAGTTCGCGCATCACTCGGAAAATTCGCGCCGATCCTGAATTGCACGCTGCGAGGGTTCCGGCGACGAAAGACCTGATTGGAACTGAAGATGGTGCGATCAAGCGCGTCGGGAGCGAAGTCGAAATGCGTGGAAAGCCACGCTCTCATTGAATTGTAACAAGCTCAACCGCGCGAGCGCGTTACGACCACTGTTGCAGAAGTGATTCAAACCCGTCGCGCAACCGCGCTGCGATTGCCGCAGCGGTGAGCAGCGCGTCGGGACCGGTCGCACCCTCACCGGACACGAACGCGCGCGCCTGTTCTTCGCCGAACCCGAACGCTTCGGCCTCTTGGTATGCGAGCGCGAGCACGTCCGCGCCCGGTGCCGCGCGCTCGCACACGGTCGGGTCCAATTGCTCCGCGGCGCAGAACTGCGCCCACCCGTCGGACTGCGCGCGGAGCAGGTAGCCGTACACGCCCGCCACGTTCGCCATGCGCTTCGCGCTCCGGCCCTGCATCTCGTTGGCCAGCGCGCGGGTGCGGAAGAACAGCGCCGCCAGTTCGAGCAACTTCATGCGCTGCTGCGAACTCACCACGAGCAGCGCCAGCGCGCGCCCGAACGTGTCCGGCACCTGCCACGTGACCCGCGGCGCGGTGCCCATCAGCCGCTCGCGCTCCACGTCGTCACTTCGCGCGCCCGCCGCGAGGAGCAGCGCCAGCCGCTCCGCCGCGCCCAGCGCGCCGTAGTGCTTCGACAGCTTCGCCGATGTCATTTGCGCTCCCCTTCGGTGCGGGCCTTGAGCACGTGCTCCAACGATTCGATGCGCGCCGCGAGGTTGCCCGCCTCAATCGCCTTCAGCGCGACGCCCGCCAAGAACCCGATGGCGCGCGCCTTCTCCAGCGCCCCGGCCTCTTCCGACGCGCGCACGAGCGCCACCTGTTCTTGCAACAGGTCGATTACGTCCTGCGCCGTTTGGAGTCGGAACGCGACCGGGATTGGGGATGTACCGGGGGTTGTACACGGGTCCCCCGCGCGGCGCGTGCGCCGGTACTCGCGCTGATAGCCTCTCGCCTTCTCCACGTCCGCGAACGGCATCGAAGTTCCCCCTCCGTGTGAAGCCTACCCGGTACACTCAACCCGCGCTCGGCAGCGCCGCGACGGTCAACTGCGTCACCCGCGCCGGCGCGCCCAGTGCCCGCACCCGCGCCAGCTCGCGTACGGCCTCCGCGAACCGCTTCTGTGCGCGGGTCAGCGCCTTGTCGAGGTGCTCGCGGGCTTTGAGGTCCGCCGGGGCGCGCACCGTCAGTTCCAGTTCGAGCAAGTGAACCGTCAGCCACCCGTTCACCACCCGACGCACCAACAGGTCTTCCAGCACGCTCGGCGCGTCGCCCAGCAACTGAGCGCGCAGCGCGACGGCCTTCTCGGTGAGTCCGACCGCAAGCACCGGGTCGCCGCCCGCGGCGCGGTGAACCAGTTGGCGCGTGGCCTGCTGGCCCAAATCCCCCAACCAATTCACCCAGCCGCGCGCCTTCACCAACTCCACGACGCGCTCCCGCGCACGCGCATCGCCGGCCCGCGCCGCGGCGAACAGCGCCACCGCCTCCGCGTCCGTCGCCGGCGCGTCGTACCGCACCAGCGGCGCGACTTCGCGCGCCGCTCGGATGTCGCGCACCTTCGCGGTGAGTTCGCGCGTGCGTTCGGTCAGGTCTTGAAGCTGTTTCAGTTCGCGCCGCATGCGCCACTCCCCGCGCTTGTGCCTGTGGAACCCCACCGCCGCCAACAACCCGCCCGCCGCGACCCGCACCGGCGCGTCCGCACCCTCACCCACCGCCAGCAACTCCGACGCCCGCGCCCGCACCGCGTCGCGCTCGCGCCGAACGTCGGCGCGCCGCTCGGCGTTCTCGGTGCGCTCGGTGTCGTGCAGGCGCGCGAGCAGTTCGCCCGCGGGACCGTCGGCCGCGACGTACTCTTTCACCGGCTTCCCGCCCGCGCGCCGGTTGCGGTACAAGTACCGCCGCCCACGTCGTACTTCCCAACCCATATCACCACCCTCCCGCGCGCGTACTACGCCCCGCACCGTTGCCCCGCTCGCGCCGCCGCGGGTCGCGCGAACCCGGACGATGATCGTCCGCACCGGCGGGGATCGTCCGGCCATCGTCCGAAACAGCACCCGCGCGAAACACTGGAAATTTCAGGCTTCCGCACGCGCGCCGGACGGTCGGACGATCTCGGACGATCTTTTTCCCTCCTTTAGGGGGAAGGGGGCGCTGACGCGCACACCAGCCCCGCCGCTCCGCTCGTGCCGCCGCGGGACGATCTCATCGTCCCGCCCAACGGGGATCGTCCCGCCCCATCGTCCCGCCCCGACACCACGCGAAGCTCAGGGAATCTCAGGGTTTCGCGCGGGGGTGGGACGATGGGACGATCCGGGACGATTCTTTTCCCTCCTTTAGGGGGAAGGGGTGAGCATCAGCGCGCACCGGCCCCGCCGCTCGCGCTGCGAACCAGCGCCAGCACCGCCAACTTGATAGGGTCTGTTAGGGTTCCCCACGCCGCGATCACAGAAGCGAGGTCCGGCGGGAACGCCGCGGTTGCTGCTCCCGGTGCTGCTCCCGAAGTGTTGAGTGCGTTTGAAGTGCAGGAAATCTCAGCACATCGTGGGATAGAGCATCGGTCTTCGGAACCGAGGGTTAGAGGTTCAAATCCTCTCGGGTGTACTGAACGGGAAAGATGTCTGTAGTCGCGCCAGAGGTCGGTAAACCGCTCGGTTGACTCGCACCAATTCGCGCGCTCGGGTTATGCCCTTTTCGCGTGCTGCTCCCCAGAGCGCCCGCCCGCGGTTGGTCGCGGGCGGGCGACGGATGTGGAGCTACCGCGTTGCAGACCGGGCGTACCAACTCCTTGGACGGCGAATGCCGGGACGGGCACGGACGCAACCGCGAGATCGCGTCCGTGCAGGCGCACAGGCGGTAACGCTTGGCCCCTTGGATAGGACTCACGCCTGTGGTGCTGGAGGTGCCGATGGCGGTGGAGTTTGGTCTTTGGCCAGACCTTCGCCTCTGGATCGTGCAGCGTACGCATCCAAATTGGCGCACACGATGATCAACAAACCGACACCGGCGAACGCGGACCCGATTATTGCCACGAGTGGGAATGACGTGGCGTTCTCCTGCCGTGCCTCGATGAAGGCAGCTCGGATTTCCTTTTCCCCAACACCGACAAACGCAAACCGGCCCCCCTTCCATTCGGCAGGTTCGAGTCGGTCGCCCCGCTGACGGCCAATCATTGTTATCGGGCCTTCCGGCAAATCTGCCCGGAAATAGGCCACACGGCGGTCGTCAGCCCGCGGACGGGAACCTCGCGGCGGCATATAGAACCAGCCGTCGGACCCGGGTTCCCAGCCAGTCGGCGGGAGCGCAGACGTCTCGCGGGGCATTTTCGGTAAGGCGGTACCGATTCGTTCAAGGAGGCCGTCGGTCAGGTGCACCGCGCCGCGAGGAAAATGCGGCGCGATCATCTCGGGTGCGAGGGAGAACTTCCCCGCGCGGACAACTTTCGGTAGCCACAGCCACACGTCAGGCTCGCGCCCCTTGGGGAGCGGTTCACCGACAACATGCATACCATGGTTGCGCCAACCGGCCGAAGTGTTCTCCCCACGGCCGGCCGCATCGTCGTAAGTCTGCAGTACACGAACCAAGGCGAACGCGCGCGCGGTCGTGCCGGTCCACGGGTCGGTATGGGTGTCCGGGGTGCGGGTGAGTGGAGCGACGACGTGAACCAACCGCCCTTCATTAGCCGGGTCGATCCGGTCCGGAGTGACTGTCACAACCGTCCCTTCGGCCTCACGCAGCCAGCGGTCGGCACCGTAGACGTTGAAACCGTGGTAGGAGACCGTCCCGCAGCCCAGCAGGAGGAAGAACAATCCGGCACCGTTCTCTTTGGCCCACCACCAGAACCCGTTCTTGCTCTGAACGGCGGACATGGCATCGACCCCTAGCCTTCCCAAGGGAACTCGGAAGCTCAACTACTTGTATCTAATCTTATCGGGCGCAGCTGTTTCTTTGTCGATGTCGAGTGGCACCACTGCCTCGTGGCTCGAGTGCGTTAATCCGTCGCCTTTTTCCCTCTCGTCGGCCCGTGGACAACATCTGTGCCAACGGATGAGCGAGTCGGCAAGAAAGCCGGGACCCGGTATCGAACCGCGGTGGTCGCCCGGTGCTTCCTCTGGCCGCGCGTGTTGCGCGCGATTCCGGTGTCCGGTTGTGGTCGCGGCGCTACAATAGCGCGGAACCGATCACACACTCGCGACCACCGGGCCTGCCGATGTCCGCGTCCACCGTTATCAACCCCAAAGGTTCCGCGTCCGCACCCGCCGGGGGCGGGGCCGGGCCGTTCGCGGCCGCCGCGCTCAACAGCAGCGTCGGCGCGAAAGTGCTCGTCGCCCTCACCGGGGTGTCGCTCGTCACCTTCCTCGTGTTCCACATGATCGGGAACCTAAAGGTGTTCAGCGGGCCGGACGCCATCAACGCCTACGCGCACTTCCTGAAGCACGACCTCGGCGCGCTCATCTGGATCGCGCGGGCGGGACTGCTGGGGCTGTTCGTGTTACACCTCGCGCTGGCCCTCCGGTTAAAGGCTCGTGCCCGGGCCGCCCGCCCGGTGCCGTACGCGTACCCGAACAGCGTGCAGGCGACGCCCGAAAGCCGCACGATGCTGATGACCGGCCTCGTGGTGCTGGTGTTCGTGCTGTTCCACCTCGCGCACTACACGTTCGCGTGGGTGCACGGGGCCGAACTGCCGGACGGCAAGGTGGTGAGCTACCTCGACCTGCAAGACGCCAAAGGGCGGCACGACGTGTACAGCATGGTGGTCGCGGGGTTCACGACGCCGTGGCTGTGCGCGTTCTACATCGTCACGCAACTGCTGCTGTTCGTTCACCTGCGGCACGGCATTCAGAGCGCGTTCCAAACGCTCGGGCTGAAGAACGCCCGGTTCCGCGCCGCGATCAGCTTCTTGGGGGTGGCGGTCGCGGGCGCGATCCTGATCGGCAACTTGTTCATCGTGTGCGGCGTGTGGGCCGGCCTCGCGCCGCCCCTGCGCTAGAAGAGAAGAGGTGTTCATCCGCAGATTTCGCAGATGGACACAGATTGGAAGACAGAAGAGAAGAGTTTTCGACGGGATGACAGGATCAAGAGGATACGGGCTGTTTGAACACCGTCTGTCTTCGCCTTGTATCCTCTTGATCCTGTCATCCCGTCGAAACTGTCTTGGATTTGAAATCTGCGTTCGTCTGCGAAATCTGCGGATAACTCTCTTCGGACGGGACGACCCATGCAGCTCGATTCGAAGGTTCCCGGCGGGCCGGTCGCGGAGAAGTGGGCGCGGTTCAAAAAGGACCAGCGGCTCATCAGCCCCGCGAACAAGTCCAAGTACACCGTGATCGTGGTGGGCACCGGCCTCGCGGGCGCGAGCGCCGCGGCCAGCCTCGCGGAGCTGGGCTACAAGGTGCTCAGCTTCTGCTTCCAAGACTCGCCCCGCCGCGCGCACAGCATCGCGGCTCAGGGCGGCATCAACGCCGCGAAGAACTACCGCAACGACGGCGACAGCGTTCACCGGCTCTTCTACGACACCATCAAGGGCGGCGACTTCCGCGCGCGCGAGGCGAACGTTCACCGGCTCGCGGAAGTGAGCGTGAACATCATCGACCAGTGCGTCGCGCAGGGCGTGCCGTTCGCCCGCGAGTACGGCGGCCTGCTGGACACGCGCAGCTTCGGCGGCGCGCAACTCCAGCGCACCTTTTACTGCCGCGGGCAGACCGGGCAGCAGTTGCTCCTCGGCGCGTATCAGGCGCTGTCGCGCCAAATCGGCCTCGGCACCGTGAAGATGTTCCCGCGGTGCGAAATGCTCGACCTCGTGACCGTCGACGGGCGCGCCCGCGGCATCGTCACGCGGCACCTCGAAACCGGCAAGATCGAGTCGTTCACCGCGGACGCGGTCGTGCTCGCCACCGGCGGCTACGGCAACGTGTTCTACCTGAGCACGAACGCCATCGGGTGCAACGTGACCGCAACGTACCGCGCGTACAAGCGCGGCGCGGCGTTCGCCAACCCGTGCTACACGCAGATCCACCCGACGTGCATCCCGGTGAGCGGCGATCACCAGTCCAAGCTCACCCTCATGAGCGAGAGCCTGCGGAACGACGGCCGCGTGTGGGTGCCGAAGGACAAGGCCGACTGCGGCAAGCACCCCAACGAGATTCCCGAAGACAAGCGCGACTACTTCTTGGAGCGCAAGTACCCGTCTTACGGGAACCTCGCGCCGCGCGACATCGCGAGCCGGGCCGCGAAGGAAGCGTGCGACGACGGGCGCGGCGTCGGCCCCGGCGGGTTCGGCGTGTACCTCGACTTCGGCGCGGCGATTCAGAAGCAGGGCCGCGCCCGCATCGAAGAGAAGTACGGCAACCTGTTCGAGATGTACGAGCGCATCACGGCCGAGAGCGGCTACGAGCGCCCCATGCGCATTTACCCCGCGGTCCACTACACGATGGGCGGGCTGTGGGTGAACTACGAGCTGATGAGCAACGTGCCCGGGCTGTTCGTGATCGGCGAGGCGAACTTCTCCGACCACGGGGCCAACCGGCTCGGCGCGTCGGCGCTCATGCAGGGGCTGGCCGACGGCTACTTCGTGCTGCCGTACACGCTCACGCACTGGCTCGCGGGCGAGAAGCCCGGCGTCACCCCGCTGGACCACGCCGCGTTCAAGAGCACCGAAGCCGAGGCCGCCGACAAGCTCAAGAAGTTGCTCGCGATCAAGGGCAAGAAGACGGCGATCGAGTACCACCGCGAACTCGGCCACGTGATGTGGGAGCAGGTGGGCATGGCGCGCTCGCGGCAGTCGCTGGAAGCCGCGATCAAGAAGATTCAGGAGCTGCGCTGGTACTTCTGGCAAGACCTGAACGTGCCCGGCACCGACGCGGACCTGAACACCGCGCTGGAGCGCGCGAACCGCGTCGCGGACTTCTTGGAGTTCGGCGAACTCATGGCCCGCGACGCGCTCACGCGCGAGGAGAGCTGCGGCGGGCACTTCCGCACGGAGTACCAGACCCCCGACGGCGAGGCGAAGCGGAACGACGCGGAGTTCTGCCACGTGGCGGCGTGGGAGTACCGCGGCATGGACGCGCCGCCGCTGCGCAACACGGAACCGCTGACGTACGAAGCGGTGAAACTCGCCGAGCGCAGCTACAAGTAGGGCCGCTTTTGAGCGCTCGGAAACGACGAACGGCCGGCTCGTGCCGGCCGTTCGCGCGTACCGTGAGGTGTGCCGGGCACCGCGCTACACCGGGGCCGGTTCGCTCGCCACCAGCGGGGCCGGCGTGCTCGTCAGCGTCGCGCGATCGATGCCCTTTTCCTTCAGCTTCTTCAACTTGTTGTGCAGGGTGTCGCGGCTCATGTTCAGCAGCTTCGCCGCGTGGCTCACGTTCCCGCCGGTCTGACGCATCGCCTTGCAGATGGCCCACTCTTCGATCTCGTCGATGTTCAGGCTCGGCGGGGTGTCCATCAGCGCCGGGGGCACCGCCGCCGCGGGCGCGGCGCTCGGCTCCTGCGCCGAGCCCACCAAGTGGAACGCGTCGGCGTCGATCGCGTCCGACTCGCTCATCACCGCGGCGCTCTCGATGGCGGCGCGCAGCTGGCGCACGTTCCCCGGCCACGCGTGGCCCTGCAACTTGTTCAGCGCCGCGTGCGTGAGGCGGAAGTTGCGGCGGCACTGCGCCGACACCTTCGCCAAGAAGTACGCGGCCAACTCCGGGATGTCTTCCGGGTGCTCGCGCAGGGCCGGCACCCGGAGTTCGATCACGCGCAGTCGGAACAGCAGGTCTTGGCGGAACCGGCCGGCGCGCACGTCCTTTTCCAAGTCGCGGTGCGTCGCCGCCACGATGCGCACGTCCACCTTAATGTCGCTGGTGCCGCCGACCGGGCGGAACGCCTTGCCCTCGATCGCGCGCAGCAACTTCGATTGCGATTCGAGCGACAGTTCGCCCACTTCGTCCAAGAACAGCGTACCCTCGTCGGCCTGTTGGAAGAGACCGGGGTGGTCGCGGTCCGCGCCGCTGAACGCACCCTTCTTGTAGCCGAACAGTTCGGCGTCGAGCAGCGTGGGCGCGATGGCGGCGCAGTTCACGACGACCATCGGGCCGTCGGCGCGCTTTCCGTTACGGTGCAGGCCGAGCGCGACGAGTTCCTTGCCGCTGCCACTCTCCCCTTGCACCAGCACCGTGAACGGCTGCGGCGCGGCTTTGATGATTTGCTGCCGCAGGTGCATGATCGCGTTGCTGCTGCCGATGATGTCGTCGGCCGCGGGCGTGTGCGTGCGGAGCCGCGAGTTCTCGGCTTCGAGCGTGCGGCGCGCGCGCAAGATCGACAGGCCGTGCGACAGGTGCCCGGCGACCGCTTCGATGAACTTCACGTCGCGCTCGGCGAACGCGCGCCCGGTACGGTACACGTGGAGCGTGGCGAACGGCCCGTTCTCGCCCTTCAGCGGCACGCACACCGCGTCGGCGAACGCGGACAGCGAGTCCGTGGGCGGGTGCGACGCGGAGAGAGCCGGGAACAGCCAGATCGTTTTGCCCTGCTTCTGCGCCTGCGCGGTGAGGCGGCGGCTGAGCGGCACGTCGATCGCGGCCGATTCGGGCATCACGATCTTGGGGCCGGGATCGTCCGGGTCGAAGCTCAGGTAGCCGGCGATGCGCGCGGTGGTCTGGTTCAGAATGGCGCGCAGCGCGGAGTTCACGAGGTCGTGCGGGGTGCGGGCTTCCACCGCGGCCGACATGAACTTGCACAGCGCGGTGAGTTCGTCCACGCGCAACTGTTTGTCGCTCGGGTCCGGTTCGGGGGTGCGCGCCATGCGCTCGCCCGGCATTTCCACCACCTTGGTGGCCTTGTGCGGGTTCTCGACCATGTTCGGCGGCATCCGCATGGTCTGCGGCGCGGCGGGCGAAGGCGTGCCGGCCGCGGGCAGGCCCGCGAGCGACGATTTCGGTTCCAGCACGAATTTCAGTGCCACCTCACCGATTTTCACGCGCTGGCCGTCTTGCAGCGCCGCGGACCCGTTCACGCGGGCGGTGTCCACGCGCGTGCCGTTCAGCCCGAAGTCGCGGACGTGCCAGCGCCCGTCTTCGAAGTAAATTTTGGCGTGCAAGCGGCTCGCCAGTTCGTCGCGCAACACGATGGTGTTGTCGCGGCTGCGGCCGAGCGTGACCGGCTGCCCGTTGGGGGACAGGTCGAGGCTCGGCGGGATGCAATCCCCGGATTCCAGTGTCAGTCGCGCGCGCATCGGCAGAAGCTCCGGTCGCGCGCGGTGGGGAGCCGCGCGCGGCAAACCGTATCGGTACGATGAACTTTAGCACGCGTTTCGCGTGCCGGGGCGCGCCGTCGGACGTAAGGTGACGGCACGGCGCAACTGCGCCGGGGCGAAAGGAGCGAACATGCAAACGCGAATCGCGGGCGTCGCGTACGTTCTGGGCGACAACGTCGACACCGACCAGATTATCCCCGCTCAGTACCTGACATTCAACCCCGCAATCGCGGCCGAGTACAAGATGTTCGGCAAGTACGCGCTCGCGGGCGTGCCGGACGCCGCCGCCGGGCTGCCGAAGGGCCACGTCCCGTTCCACCCGCCGGGCGCGGACGAGTTCGTCTCGCCGTACACCATCATCATCGGCGGCAAGAACTTCGGCTGCGGTTCCAGCCGCGAGCACGCCCCCATCGCGCTGGCCGCGGCGGGCGTGACCGCGGTGGTAGCCGAATTCTACGCACGCATCTTCTATCGGAACAGCGTAAACGGCGGTTACCTCGTTCCGCTCGAAAGCAAGGCGCGCCTCATCGACCGCGTTTGCACCGGCGACAAACTGGTAATCGATATCGCCGCGGGCACGCTGACCAACGAAACGAGCGGCGAAACGTTCGAGTTGCACCCGCTGGGCGAGGTCGCGCCGATCATCGAAGCCGGCGGCGTCTTCGAGTACGCGAAGAAGGTCGGCATGCTCCCGGCGTGACGGGCGGTGCGGGACCGCGGCCGTCTCGGCCGCCGATTCGTGCGCGTGCGACCGAGACGGCCCCGGTCCCGGGACCACCCCGCCTTGACACGCCTTTCGCCGCGGCCGTATCTTAGCGCCTCTCACACGGCTAAGGACGGCCCCACCATGCTGAGCGTACTGTTCTGCTCGCGCGCGAAAGACAACCCGGACTGCGGCCTCGCGCGCATGCTCGAATCGGCCGCCGACTGCACCACGCCCGCCGAGCGCGCGGACATCGAGTTCCTCATCAAGTTCGATTCCGACGACGACCAACACCTCACCGACACTGAACTCGCGAAGTTCCCGTTCGCGGTGAAAACGTTCACGTGGTCCCGCGGCGAGGGCCGGCACGGGCTGCACCACGCCCAAGAGTACCTGTTCGCGCAGCGCGACCCGCGGTCGCGCATGCTGTACATGACCGCCGACGACTTCGTGTTCACCCGCAGCGGGTTCGTCTCGGACGTGCTCACGGAAGAAGACGAGTTCGTCATCATGGGGCACCGCCGCCCGCTCATCGAGAGCTTCAAGGGCCGCTGGGAGCAAGACGACGCGGTGCGCGAGTGGGTGGTGGCGTTCGGCCCGTGGTCGCCGGTGATGAGCGCGCGGCTCATGGAAGTGTGCCAGAACTTCGGCTGGCAGGCGAACGTCGATAGCTGGCTCATGGGCCTGTCGGTGGCGCTGTACGACCTGTACGGCGTCGTGATCTGGAAGACGCACGAGGAGTTCTACCGGCGCGGCGGCGCGGGCGACCGCCCCGCGAGCACCACGCCGAACACTTACAACAACATGGAGCTGACGAACCTCGTCGGCCCGAAGAACGCGTACTGGTTCGAGCTGGTGAAGCGGCAGGCGCGGAACGTGTACCTGAACATGACCTACGGCACCGACCTGCGCGCCCGCAACTGGGGCGAAACGCTCACGTACAACCTGCGCAAGGTCGGGCGCAAGCCGATCGCGCAACTGCCCGGCCGCGTGATCCGCCGCGTGCGGCGCAACCTCGCGAGCCTGTTCTAGCCGCCGCGCGGCGGGCGGACCGACCTTCCGAACACACGCGACGGAGCGCGCGACGATGCAACATCTGGGACGACGCGACAAGGTGCCCTTCCCGGCCGAGTACAACGGGTTCCGGCTGATCCGCACGCACGGGCGCGTGTTCGCGTTTCCGCCGCACCTCGACTTCCACCGCGTCACCCACACGCCGGGCCTCATGTTCCGGCACCCGGGCGTACTCAGCGCGTCGAACCTCGACGACTTGTGCAAACAAATCGACGCCTACGATCACTCCGCGGCGCGCCCGACCGTGCTGAAGGAAGTGGCGGGCTATGCGCTGGTGGCGCACCGCGGGCAGTTCTACGCCGTGCCCGGCAGCGCCGCGGGCGTGGACTTCGACAGCGCCGAAGACCGGCAGCGCGCGGGGGCGATTCCCGGGGCGACCGCCGAAGACCTCGAGCGCACGGTGCAACAGCTCGCGGCCGGCGCGCCGGTCGAGTTCGGCGGCTGGATGCCCATCTTCGCGGTGTCCGGGAACTGCGGCGCGCACCCGCA
This sequence comes from Gemmata sp., assembly GCA_022843445.1. GTDB lineage: Bacteria > Planctomycetota > Planctomycetia > Gemmatales > Gemmataceae > Gemmata. Next base: position 10,975 of record JALHNS010000006.1, on the reverse strand, counting down.
GTTCAAGCACACCGGCACGCCGCCGCCGGGCTACCGGTTCACGCACAACCCGCCGCCGCAAACCGTCGATCGGCCGTCGCGCGTCGGCGCGCTCGTGTCGCGGCTGTGGGGTAAGCTCGCGCGCGGCGCGCGCCAAGCGTACTACCTCGCGCGCGTGCCGCTCACCTTCGTGCTACCCGCGAAGGGCGTGAGCCTCGGGGCGCGGTGGGCCGTCTTCGTCGCGTTCGTGAACCTGTTCTTCTACCTCCTGCGCCGCGGCGGCAAGCCCCTCGCGGTGCTGAACTTCCTGCGCACGCGGCACCTCACCTCGCAATTGCAGTTGGGGAAACACGATCTCGTGTTCCTCACCAGCATGCCGTACACGTTCGGCCAAAGCCCGTGGGTGATCGAAATCGAAGACCCCACCACGCTCTTCTACCCGCTGATCCAGAACGGCCACACCTGCGGGCTGGACCTGCGCGCGTCGCCGTACTTCCCCATCGTGAAGGCGCTGCTCGAACACGACTCGTGCAAGGCGATCCTCACGCACATGCGATCGACCGCGGAACTCGTGAGCGCGCTGTTCGAGAGCGACGCCATTCGCGCGAAGGTGCTGCACGCGCCGCTGGGCGTGAAACTGCCGGCGCGGTTCCAAGCGCACGAGCCGCGCCCCGCGCTTGCCCCGGTGAACCTGCTGTTCATCAATTCGTGGTGCCAAGTGCCGGAAAACTTCTACGTGCGCGGCGGGTTGGACATGCTCGAAGCGTTCGCCGTTCTGAAGCAAAAGTACCCGAACCTCACGCTCACGATTCGCACGCAACTGCCGGCCCTCGACGACCACTATTTGCGCGTGCTGGAACAACCCGGCGTGCGGGTCATCAACCGGTTCCTCTCCGACGACGAGATGGCCGAACTGCACGCGACCAGCGACGTGTTCCTGCTGCCCGCGGCGCGCGTGCACATCGTCTCGCTCCTGCAAGCGATGTCGTACGGCCTCGCGGTGGTCGGCTCCGACGGCTGGGGCATGGAAGAGTACCTCGAAGACGGGCGCAACGGCCTCGTCGTGCGCGGGCGCTACGGCGTGGCGTCGTGGGCCGACACCGAAGCCGGGATGCTGCGCGAGAACTACGAACCGATGTACACGCCGGATTCGCGGGTGGTCGCGGGGATCGTGGAAGCCGTTTCGCGGTTGGTGGAAGACGCGGAGTTGCGGCGCGAGTTGGGCGCAACGGCCCGCGCCGATGTGCGCGAGAAGTACACCGCGGCGGCGTGGAACGCGGGCATGAAGGCGGCGCTCGACCGCGCCGCGCTCCCCGCGGGCGCGACGGTGGTCGGCCCGCTGCCGCTGCCGAGCGAAACCGAGGCGCTGCCGGTACCCGACCGCTGCGACACCGGCGCGCCGTGCGCGTGACTTGTATCAACGGGCCGGAAGCGCGAACGACGGTCTGTCTCACCAACGAGGGGACCGTCGCTCGCGCCTCCGGCTCGTTCGGAAACTCGGCTCACCCGATCAACTTCTTCGCTTCGAGATACTTCAGGATCAGTTCCACGCCCTGTTCGGTCGTGTGGCTGGTCGCGTCGAAGGTAATTTCCGGGTTCGTCGGCGGCTCGTAGGGGTCGTCGACGCCGGTGAAGCCCATGCCCTTCCCCGCGGCCACCGCGTCGCGCGCCTGTTTGTACAGGCCCTTCGGGTCGCGCTTCTCGCACGTTTCGATCGGCGTGTTCACGTACACTTCGATGAACGGGATCGCCCCGGCCTTGTTCGCTTCGTGAACCTTCCGCGCCGCGTCCCGATCCTTGCGGTACGGGCTGATGAAACTCGTGAGCGCGAACAGGCCGGCGTCGGCGAACAGTTTCGCCACTTCCCCGATGCGGCGGATGTTCTCTTCGCGGTCCGCGGCGCTGAACCCGAGGCCGAACCGCTTGGCCTGTTCGTCGGAGTAGCCGCGCGTTTCGGTCAGGATCTTCGGCCCGGCGTTCAGCCCGAAGCGGATGTTGTCGCCGTCGAGCGCGTAGGCTGGGTGCCCGCGCTGAATGAGCACCTGTTCGAGCGCCATCGCGAGCGTCGATTTGCCGGACCCGGACAACCCGGTGAACCACAGCGTTGCCCCGGTTTGCTTGAGCACCTTCGCGCGCTCGTCGCGGGTAACGGAACCGGCGTGGAAGAAGATTTGCGCCATTGTCGAGGGAGTAGTGGTCAGTGGTCAGTAACGGCCGCGCGGCCACATCTGGCTTAATGTAGGACCGGCTTCCGGCCTGTCCCACCTATTTGGGACAGGCTGCAGGGCCATTCCTTGTTTCACGTTGGGTCGGCAGTTCACCCGGCCGGCTCACGCCGGCGGTTCGACGACGCCAGCGCTTGTTCGGTCGAACCGCCGGCGTGAGCCGGCCGGGTTGCTCTCACTCACCGGACGCAGTGTGAAACAAGGAATGGCTCCGGGACAGGCTGGAAGCCGGTCCTACTTGCCGCCCCACAGCGCCGGCACGTTGCCCTTGTTCCACTCGTCCCACGCGGCTTGCAGTTCCTTCACCTTCGCCGGTTCCTTCGCGCTCAGGTCGGTTTTCTCGCCGATGTCGTCCGCCAAGTTGTACAGGCGCACCGGCGCCGTGCCCTTACCCCCGTCGGCCACGGCGTCGTATTTCACCAACTTCCAGACGCCCTTGCGAACGGCCATCTGCTGCCCGAAGCGCCAGAAGAGCGCCTCGTGCGGGTCGGCGCGCGTCGGGCCGCTCAGGTGCGGGATCAGGTTCGCCCCGTCGAGCTTCCATTCGGGCTTCACTTCCACGCCCGCGGCGGCCAGCGCCGTGGGGAGCACGTCGAGCTGAATCACCGGGGCGTCGTACACCTTCCCCGTGGGCAGTTTCGCCGGCCAGCTCAGCACGAACGGGACGCGCACGCCGCCTTCGAGCGTAGTGCGCTTCGAGCCGCGCAGCGGGGCGTTCACCGAACCGTTGATGGTCGTGCCCGGCATCGTCGGGCCGCCGTTGTCGCTGACGAACACGATCAGCGTGTCGCGGTCTAGCTTCTCGGCTTTCAGCTTCGCTTGAAGTTTGCCGATCGCTTCGTCCATCGCCCACATCATCGCGGCGTAGGTGCGGCGGGTGTTGTCCTTGATGTCCGCGAACTTCTTCAGCCGCTCGTCGGTGGCGTGCATGGGCGTGTGGACCGCGTTGAATGCCAAATACAGGAAGAACGGTTTGGCCTTGTGCTTCTCGACGAACGCGACCGCCTCGCGGCCGAACGCGTCCGTGAGGTACTCGGTTTCCTTCGCGTCTTCGGTGCCGCGCAGGATCGTTCCGCCCTTGCCCTTTTCGGCGAAGTAGGAGTGCGCGCCGCCGAGGAACCCGAACGCGGAGTCGAACCCGCGTTTCAGCGGGTGCCGCTCGCCGGTGCCGAGGTGCCACTTGCCGACCCAGCCGGTCGCGTAGCCGGCGGCCTTCAGCCGATCCGCCATCGTGGTTTCGGTGAGCGGCAGGCCCACGTTCGCGCCGCCCGCGGGGTTGAACTCGTGGCCGAACCGCGTTTGGTAGCGCCCGGTGAGCAGGCCGGCGCGCGTGGGCGAACAGTACGGGCCGCTCACGTAGCCGTTCGTGAACCGCGTGCCGGCCTTCGCGAGCGCGTCGAGGTTCGGCGTGGGGATGTCTTTGCACCCGTGGAACCCGACGTCGGCGTAGCCCATGTCGTCGCCGACGATCACGACGATGTTGGGCTTGTCGGCGGCGCGAGCCGGTGCGAGCGCCGCGAACAGCACACAAACGGTAACGAGCGCGCGAAGCATTGGCGTGTTCCTCGTGTGGGAGAGCGAGCCGTATTGTGCGCGCCGGCGCGAACGAGTGAAAGCGGGCGCGCCCGCAATTCTGCGCGGTGCCACCGCGGGCCGAATGTGTTAGAATCCGCGCATCCCGTCTCCCGCGAGGCCGTTCCCATGTCCGCCCCCAGCGCGCCGCCGGCCGATCCGCCGCTGATCCTCGTGGCGGACGATTCCCAGCTCGAACAGCGGTACGTCGGGCGCATTCTGGAACAGAGCGGGTGGCGCGTCGCGTTCGCGCGCAACGGCGAGGAGGCGCTGGCCGCGGTCGCGCGCGCCGAACCGGCACTGCTGCTCACCGACATGAACATGCCCAAGATGGACGGGCTGACGCTCGTCGAGGAAGTGCGCGCGCGGTTCCCGCGCGTTCCCGTGGTGCTGATGACCGGCAGCGGCAACGACCGGGTCGCGGTGGCGGCGCTGAAGGCCGGGGCCGCGGATTATGTGGCGAAGCAGGCACTGGCGCACGACCTCGTGCCGGTGGTGGAGCGCGTGCTCTCCGCGGGCCAAGCCGAGATGCGCCGGTACCGCGTGCTGCAAGGCATGACGCGCCGCAGCACGCAGTTCGTGCTGGAAAACGACCCGGCGCTGGTGCCCCCGCTCGTGGCGCAGTTGCGCGAGGACCTGATCGAAATGGGCCTGTGCGACGTGACCGGCGCGACGCGGGCGGGTATCGCCCTCGAAGAGGCGCTCCTGAACGCGGTGTACCACGGCAACCTCGAGGTGAGTTCCGAGTTGCGCGCCAACGGCGACGAGGCGTTTCACGCGCTGGCCCGCGAGCGCCGCTATCAACTGCCGTACGCGCCGCGCCGCGTGCGCGTTACCGCGCGGTTCACGCCGGTGAGCGGCACGGTCGTGATCGCGGACGAGGGGCCGGGGTTCGACGTGAGCAAACTGCCGGACCCGACCGACCCGGAATTCTTGGAGCGCCCCAGCGGCCGCGGCGTGCTGCTGATGCGCACGTTCATGGACGAAGTGCGGTACAACGCGACCGGCAACCGCGTCACGCTCGTGAAGCGCCGCGACCGCGCCGGGGAGTAGCTACGAAAGGCGAGCGGCACGCGTGAGCGTGCCGGTGAATCGCGCTTCAAAAAACCGGCACGCTCACGCGTGCCACTCGCCTTTCAGGTCACTTCTTCGCTTCCAGAATGCGAATCTGCGTGCTGAGGGTGAACTTCAGGCCGTCGAGGTCGTACTCGGTTTCGGCGAAGAACGCGCGGAAGCCCTTCTCAGGGGCGCGCACCTCCGCCGGGAACTTCGCCGCCTTGTCTTCGCTCCAGCGCGCCTTGCGGAAGTCGCGCGTGTCGGCCTCGGCGGTCCACACGCGCAGCGCAACGGGCTTGGTCGCGGAGGTCACTTCGAGTTTGCACACGCCGGCCTTCTCGTCGCACACCCACCGCGGCCCGGGCATCGGCTTGTCGAACACCATGCACCGCGCGAAGGCGCCGAGCGTGTTCACCGCGCGCATCGGGAGCAGTTGCTTCGTGCCGTTGGCGTCCGCCTCGCGCAGGTCGTGCCCGGCGTTGGGCACGTACAGGAGCCACTTGTCGCCTTTCAGGTCGTCCCAGTACGAGTTGAGCGCGTCGAGCGGCCAGTACGGGTCGTTGGCGCCGTTGATAATCATCTTCGGGAGCGTGAGCTTGTCGCGGTACACGAACGGATCGACCATGCGCCACAGCTTGGTGGCTTCCGGCGTGTCCGGGATCGGGACCAGCTTCGCGTTCGTGTAGTCCTTGATCATCTCGCTCGGCTTGCCGAACGCCTCCACTTGGTTCCGCATCTGCACGGGCATGTTGAGCGTGTCAATCACGATGGGCGCGATGGCCTTCACGCGCTTGTCGCCGCTGGCCGCGGTGAGCCAACTCGTCCACCCGCGCTTCGACGCGCCGGTGACGACGAACGACTTGACCTCGAAGCCCCATTCCGTCTTGGCGAAGGCTTGCAGCGCGTCCATCGCCGCGACCACGCTCTTCACCATCGGGAACAGCAGCGGCCACGAGCCGTCTTTGGTGGCGAGGTACTGCACGAAGGTTTCGGCGATGAGCGCGTCTTCGGTCTTCCCGCCGAACAGCGGCTGCTTGGGCACGCCGTACAGGAACGCGACCGGCGCGCCGACGCGCTCCGCGATCTGCAACCCGAGCACCGCGGACGTGCCGCTGGGCCGCCCGCCTTGGTTCCACAGCACCATCGTGGCCTGCGGCTTCGCGCCCTTCGGCACGAACACCTGCACCTTGTGGTCCCACACGATCTTCTGCCACGTCTGCGAGACCAGATCGAGTTCGTACACGGTGCCGGTGTCGGCCTTCTTGGTGTCGACGAGTTTCCACGCGAACGACTCGTCCTTCTTGAAGACGTAGTCGGCGAGTTCGGTGGGCACCGCGGGCGCGTCCGGCGCGGCGGACGCGCGAACGGGCACAACGGCGAGGGCAAGAACGATTGCAAGGCGCACGGGAACGCTCCGCGAGGTGTGAAACGCGACGCAGCAAGGGTATCGCGGCGCGGCGGCACCGGAAAGCGCGCCACACCGATTTCGTCGTCCTCACTTGCGCGCGGGCACCGGCCACACCAGCGCGGTGGTGTCGATGTCCGCGGTAATCAGTTTCGTGCCGTCCGCGGTGAACCGTAACACGCGCACGCCGCGGGACCGATCGCCGGCCCACGCGCCGGCCGGCGAGCGGAACCCGCCGAACTTCTTCTCAGTTGCCACGTCGTAGAACGTCACGTCGTCGCCCGTAACGACCGCGAGCGTTGTGCCGTCGGGAGAGAGGGCGGCGCGCCCTCCGGCGGAAGTCGGTACGCGACACACCACTTTCCAGTTTGCGGTGGAAACGACCGTTGCGGCATACTCGCGCGCCTTCCCGATGCCCGACGAGCCGACCTGAACGAGCCACTTGCCGTCGTCGCTGAACTCGGTGTGGGCCGCCGCGGACAGCGAGCGTTCCGCACCCGCGAGCAAGTCAACCTTCGGGGCGCTGAAGGCGAAAATGCCTCGAAAGCCCGGAACAAAATGTTGCCCGTTCGGCGCGATCTCGATTTCACCCAGCGGGCGAGCCTCGAACGGCCGGTCGCTGGTCGCCTTGCCGGTCGTAGTGTCCCAGCCGATTTGCGCGCGTTTCTGCCGGCTGGCGTCGTGTACCGAAGTGAACAGCGTCTTTCCGTCCGGCGCGAGCCGCGCGCGCTCGATCCGCGGCTCGCCCCGCCCGCCATTGGGCAGTGGCGCGGCGAACGCGCGCACCGCCTTTCCGGTAGCGGCGTCGCGCTGCGTCACCTCGTTCGCTTTTGGCCCCACGGTGTACACGAACTTGCTATCGGGGCTGAAATCGAGGTGCGTCGCGAGGCTCGGTTGCGTGTCGGTGCGCCACAGTTCCTTGCCGGTGGCCGCGTCCCACACGATCGCGCAATGGTCCCAGCCGCGGGTGGCGAACAGTCTGCCGTTCGCGGACACACCGATTGACCCAACCGCAGCGGTGTGCCCGGCATCGTGCTCCGCGAACAGCCGCTTGCCGGTTTCGGTGTTCCACCAGATCAGCCGCGAACCGGTCGACCCGACGAGCGCCTTGCCGTCCGGTGCGAAGCGCGCGCTGATCGTGGCGCTGGTGCCCTTGCCATTTTCCGCAATCGGGAACGAACGCAGTTCCTTCCCGTCGCGCGGGTCCCACAGAACGACTCGCGCCGCCTCACCGACCAACAGCGCCTTGTCGTCGGCGGTGAACGCGGCCCACCGGCCTTTCGGCAGCTTCACGCTGTCGCGCGGCTTCCCGGTCAGCGGATCGAGCGCAACGAGCACATCGGACTCGACCTCTCTGGTGAGAAGCAAGTCACCGTCCCGGTTCAGCGCCCACCGCGGTAGCACGCGCTGGGGTGCAGCGCTTTTCGCCAACTGCTTCCCGCTCGTGGCGTCCAACACGAGCAGTTCGGTACTGCTCAAAGCGACCAACCGCTTCCCGTCACCGGAAAACGCGAGCGCGATGCCGAAACTTCCGGCGACGGTCGCGGTCTTGCGCGCCTTGCCGGTGGCGACATCGCACAAGTAAATGTCCGCGTTGCGCCGCGTGAAATCGCCCCCGGTCGCCGCGGCGAGAACCGTGCCGCTCGGTGCGAACGCGAAGTCGCGCGCGCTCTCGATCTCGAATGTCGCGACCGGTTTCGCGGTGGCCCCATCCCACACCGCGAGTTTGCTCTTCGCTACCCCTGCGACGTACTTCCCGTCTGCCGACACTTGTGCCGTGCTGCCGCGCGACCCGTCCGCGAGCGGCAACAGCACCGGCGCGGCCGCAGAGGGCGCGTCGGTCTTCCAACGGCGCAGCTCAATGCCCGCGCCACCATCCGACACCGAAACGACGGTACCGTCTTTCTGAATGCCGAACGACGTGATCGGCGCGGGGCCGCGCACCGTGCCGAGGCGCAACAGCGCGCCTTCCGGCAGCGGGTCACCGAAGGCGTCTTTCTCCGGCGGGTCGGCCGCGAGCGCCGAACCGCACACGCACACGAGCAGCACAACCGCACGCATGGTTCAGCCCTCTAGAAGGCCCGCGAAGAACGAACCGGTCGCACTCGCGATCACGTCCTTGTACGCGGTCAGCCGGTGGTCGCCGTCCTTTAACAGGCGCAACTCGATTTGATCGTAATTGGCGTGCCGCGCGAAGTACAGGCTGTCGGTGTCCGGCACCACGGTATCCGCCATGCCGTGAAACAGCAGCGCCGGCGTGCGCCAGTCGCGCACCAGTTCCCGCGGCGCGAACGCGGCCCGCTCTTCGACCAAGCCGATCCCGATTTCGATGCTCACCCACTCGCTTTCGACGCGCCGCTTCCCGGTGCGCCGCCACTCGGCCTGTTCTTCCGCCGTGAGTTTGTCCCAGCGGCGGTCGAGGAACCCGAACGCCGGCGCGAGCAGCACGCACCCGAGCGCGCTCTCCGGGTGCCGCTTGGCGAACCACGCCGACGCGAACCCGCCCATGCTCGAGCCCACGAGGCCCAACCGCAGGTGCCCGCGAGTTGCGAGCCAGTCGCGGATCGCGCCGAGGTCTTCGAGTAAGCGGCTGGCGCGCAGGTCGAGCATCGTGCCGCCGGATTCGCCGTGCCCGCGGAAGTCGAACGCCGCGAACGCCCACCCGCGGCGCGCGCACTCGGCGCGCACCGCCGCGGCCTTCTCGCCCCCGCGGTGACTGCCGAACCCGTGTGCCCACAGCACGGATCGTTCGAGTGGTTGTAGACCCAACCCAACCCCCCCCGCGGTGACTGCCGAACCCGTGTGCCCACAGCACCGCGAACGCGGGGCGCGCCGTGCCGTGGGTGTAGGAGCCGGTGAGCCACTCGCCGCCGGGCAGTTCGAGGAACGCGGGTTCGGTGTGCATACGGTGTTCGCGCGAACTCGCGCGCAGTTCTCTTGTACGGGCCGCGGGCGCGCGGTTATGATACAGGCGCCGGTGAAAGACCGACGACCGATCCCGACGCCGAGGACCGGCCTCTTCCGACAGAACCCGGCGCGTTTTGCGCCGGCACGATCGCGACCGCGAAACCGCGGCCGAACCGACAGCAACCACTTTCGGGCGCGCGAGCGCGCGCCCGGTCCCGAACCGGCGGCACGGCCGCCGCGCCTTCGTCCCCTTCGCCCCTTTTTGAGGGTCGTGTCATGGACTTCCGTCCGCTCGCCGAACTGGAGCGCCGCAGCGTCGCCACCGCGCTCCGCGGCAACGCCGACCGCGGCGTCGCCCTGCTCATGGACCCGAAAGACACGCGGTTCGTCGGCACCGCCGAAGAGGTGCCCGACGAACAGGTGATCGCCGCCGTGAAATCGGTGCCGTGCCACTACTGAGTTCGCAGTGGTCAGTGGTCAGTGGTCAGTTGAAGACAGAAGCGGCGGCGCTTCCGAACTGCCCACTGCCCACTCTTCACTGCCCACTACTAAATGGGTTTCCTCGACACCGAACCCGGCAAGCGGCGCTTGCTGGCCGTTGAGGTGCCGGCCATCGAGCGGTACAACGCCGACCGCGCCCCCGCGTTCCGCATCACCGTGGCGCGCGCGGGCGGCGGGTTGGTGCTGAACTACGCGCTGATGCCGTGCCACAACCTGTACCGGCTCGAAACGCGGCTGCTGTCCAGCTACCCGATCGTGCCGCCGGAAACGCGCGTCCTCACGCCGCTGAAGCACTGCCCGCACCTGCTCGAAGGGCAGACGGTGTGCCTGTGGCGGCAAGGTTCGATGCGCGCCGCGAACCGCTGGGACGCGAGCCAGTTCACCTGCGTGTTCGCGGTGATGGCCGCGTGGCGCTGGCTCTTGTGCTACGAGGTGTGGCACGAAACCGGCGAATGGCCGCTGCCCGAAGCGAGGTAGTTCCGCGTTCCAAGTCGGTTGACTTGGTCTTCAACTTGGAACGTCCGGAACGTGGAACGTGGAACGTGGAACGATGAAACTCTTCCAAGTCGGTGCCGGGAGCGGCGGGATCGCGGTGCTCGATCTGGTCGCGCGCGACCCGCGCGTGACCCGCGTCGCGCTCGTGGAACCGGACGTGTACGCGCCGCACAACGTGTACCGGCACCTGTTCCCGCACAGCGCCGTCGGCCGCCTCAAAGCGGAACTGGCCGAAGAGTGGCTGCGCGCGATCCGGCCCGACCTCACCATCGAAGCGCTCGTCGCGGACGTTACCGACCCGGCGCGACAGGCCGAGTTCGCGCGGCTCGCGGCCGAGTGCGACGTCGGCATCTGCGCGGCCGACACCGAAGCGGCAAAATACGCGTTCGACGCCCTGATGCGCGCCGCCGGCAAACCGTGGGTGCTGGGCGAAGTGCTGAGCGGCGGCATCGGCGGTTGGGTCCACCGGTTCGCGCCCGGCGGCGCGTGCTACGGGTGCGTGGCGAGTTTCCTCCAGCGCGAGGTGACCGAAGCGCCGCCCGCGCCGCCCCCGGACTACAGCGACCCGCACGCGGCGCGCGAAGAGGCGCGAATCCCCGCGAGCAAAGCGAGCATCGCCGCGATTGCCGCGCTGCACGCACTCGCGGTGCTGGAGGGCGGCGAGCCGGGGTCCCTGTTGTTCTCCCTGCGGGCGGTACCGGGCGTGTTCGCGGCGGCGCACAAGGCGCACACGCTCCGCGCCCCGCGTTCGCCCCAGTGCCTCACCTGCGGCGCGCCCGCGCCGCCCCAAACCGGAGCCGACCTCGATGCCGCGCTGGACGACGCGCTCGCTCGC
>JALHNS010000005.1:29098-55452 GCA_022843445.1 Gemmata sp. | reverse complement strand
TGAGCGAAGAGATGGCCGCGGCGCTGAAGTAAGCGCATTCAAACGAGCCGCGAACGCGAGTGAGCGGCCGGGGCTAAAGAACGCCGGCCGCTCACTCGCGTTCGCGGCTCGCTGTTCGAGGCGATTGAATTCGCACCACCAGTTCTTCGCGCCCGGTGAGCCATTCGCCCGGGCGCGCCCTCGGGGCCGCCCGCGGCGCGCCACGCGCTCGGCGTGGTTCGCTTCTGATCGTGGTGCGACGCTCCGCGTCGCATTTCCCAGAACGACGCGGAGCGTCGTGCCACGATACCGCCCTACAGCAGCGCGAGCACCAAGGCCGTGAAGCCCATCGACAGGCCGGCGACCATGCCCGCGATCGCGAGCCACATGAGCCGCCGGGCGCGCTCGAGTTCCGCGCGCAACAGGGCGAGTTCGTCGGCGGTGTCGGGTTCGTCGGTGCGGTCAGAGAATTCGGGAACCGCGGGCGCGTCGTCGCGCCCGCCCGGCAGGTCGAGCACCTCGCGCGGGATCGGGAGCGCTTCCGTGCTCTGCTGTGCGGCGGCCGCGGCGAGCGGCGGCAGCTTCCCCGACGGCTTGCCGTAGCGGTCGGGCGTGTTCACAAACGGCAGCAGCGCCTGAACCATTTCCGCGGCGCTCTGGAACCGGTCGACCGGGGCCTTCGCCATCATCCGCGCGACGATGTCCGAAAGGGCCGCGGGCACTTCGGGGCGCAGCTCCTGCAGCGGGGTCGGGTCGGCGAGGTGGTGCGCGAGCATCTTCGCCGCGGTGGTGCCCTCGAACGGCACGCGGCCGGCGAGCAGGTGGTACAGCGTCGCGCCGAGGTTGTAGATGTCGGCGCGGTGGTCCGGGTCGCCCCCGACGAGCTGTTCCGGCGCGGCGTAGTCGGTGGTGAGTGTGACCGCCGCGGCGCGGTCCAGTTTCGTGCTGGTGTCCTCGAAGAACTCGGCGAGGCCGAGGTCCAGCACCTTCACGAGGCCGTCGCGGTCCACGAGCAGGTTGCTGGGCTTGATGTCGCGGTGCGCGACGCCCTTCTCGTGCGCGTGCTGGAGCCCGGCGGCGGCCTGCACCGCGTAGCCCACGGCTTCGCCCACCGGGAGCCGGCCGCGGGCCGCGAGCCGCCGGTCGAGCGTCTCGCCCTCGATGTACTCGAGCACGAGGAAGTGGGTGCCCTTGTCGCACGCTACGTCGTAGGCGTGAACGATGTTCGGGTGGTCCAGCGCGGCGGCGGCGCGGGCCTCGCGGTAGAACCGGTCGACGTTCTCCGCCTCGAGCGCGCGCTTGGGCGGGAGCACCTTGAGCGCCACGCGGCGGCGCAGCGCGGCGTGTTCGGCGAGGAACACTTGGCCCATGCCGCCCGCGCCGATCTGGTTCAGGATGCGGTACGGCCCGAGGCGGAACCCCTTGTGCTTGCCCTGCAGAATGAGGCGCGCCTGAAACGGCGTGAGGATGCCGGCCTGCACGAGTCGCGTCGCGGTGTCGGAGGCGGTTGGCGGCAGCGGCCCGGAGCGGGTGAGGAACCCGGCGAGCGCGTCGTCGTCCGCGATCTCGGCCCGGCGCACGAGCGCGAGAACCGCGTCGCCGGTGACTGGGGGTTCGGGCATTCGAGACACCTGTGAAGGTGGTGCCGACCGGAGCGACCGTGTGCGAGTGCGTGCCCGCGGGAGATGCTAGGGGCGCGCGGCACCCGCGACCAGTCGGAACGAGCCGCCATCGGGTTCCATCGGGCGGGCCGAGAGGGGAACCCGCACTCATAATTAGAATCGCACCCCACCGGGGCCGTGTCAACAACCTGCCGAACCGACTTTCGGCGCAACCGGTCTGTCTTTCGGAACGCGGGCGCGGCATAATGCCGCGCATGAACACGGCCCCGACTTCGCCGACTCCCGCTGCGCCGAAACAGTGGACCGTGCGCGCGCTCCTCGCGTGGACCATCGATTTCCTCAAGAGCAAAGGCAACGACGAAGCCAAACTCGACGCCGAGTTGCTCCTCGCGCACGTCCTCGCGTGCAAGCGCATCGAGTTGTTCGTGCGGTACGACGAACTGCCCACCGACGCGGAGCGCACCAAGTTCCGCGAACTGATTCAGCGCCGCGTGGCCGGGTGGCCGGTCGCGTACCTGCTCGGCTCCCGCGACTTCTTCATGCTCACGTTCGAAGTCGATCCGTCCGTGCTCATCCCGCGAACCGATACCGAAACGCTCGTCGCGGAAGCGGTGGAGCGCCTGAAGCAGCTCGCGTCACCGGAAGTGCTCGACCTCGGCACTGGGTCCGGGTGTATCGCGCTTAGTATCGCGCACCGGGCGAAGGGGGCACGCGTGACTGCCACCGACGTTTCGCCGGACGCGCTCGCGGTGGCGCAGAAGAACGCGGAGAAGCTCGGCGTGGCGGCGCGCGTCGAATTCCGACAAGGCGACCTGTTCGCGGCGGTGCCGGTTGGGAGCGCGTTCGATCTGATCGCGAGCAACCCGCCGTACATCGCGCACGGGGAGTTCGCGGCGCTCGACGCCGACGTGCGCGACCACGAACCGCGGCTCGCGCTCGACGGCGGCCCGGACGGGCTGGCGTTCTACCGCCGCATCGCGAGCGCCGCCGGCGCGTTCCTGAAGCCCGGCGGCTCGCTGCTGCTCGAAGTGGGCTACACGCAAGACGCGAGCGTTCGCGCGCTGCTCGCCGAACGCAGCGAGTTCGAAGTGGGACCGACCCGCAAAGACGGCGGCGGTCACCCGCGCGTCGTGACTGCAAAGAAGCGGTGATTCTTGCGATGAGGGGCACATGAAGAGTGTTCTTCTGGTTGTCGCCTTCGTTGTGACTACCGACGAACCGCAGTTGGCTGAGTTGCGCGCCAGCGCAGATCGCGCGTTCGCGCAGGAACAGTGGGATAAGGCCATCGTCGCGTATACCGACGTGTTGCGGCTCGCGCCCGACGATGTGCGTGCGCTCAACCGCCGCGGGATCGCGCGCCAGATCAAGGGCGAATACGCGAAGGCCATTGCAGATCACACCGAAGCGATTCGTTTGGCACCGAAGGACGTCAGCGGATACCACAACCGCGCGATGGCTCACGTCGAACTCAAAGCGCTCGACAAAGCACTCGCCGACTACGACGCGGCGATTCGCTGCGACCCGACCGCTGTGAACTCCGTTTACGGGCGCGCGCTCGTCTGGATCGAGAAAAGCGAACACACGAAAGCCGTGAGCGACCTCGCCATCGTGTTGCGGTTGGATCCGAAATACGAGCGCGCGTTCTACGCCCGCGCGACTGCATTTCGTGGGCTTGGTAAGACCGAGCGCGCCGTGAGCGACCTCACCGAAATGCTCAGGCTGAACCCGAAAGCAGCCGACGCGCACCAACTGCGCGGCGAGATTCATCAGCAATCCCGTTCGTTCGACAAAGCCTTGAAGGATTTCGATGAGGCGGTTCGGTTGGAGCCAACGAACGCCGAGGCGCTCGCCGGGCGCGCGTTCATTCGCGCGACGTGCCCGGACCCGAAGTACCGCGACGGGAAGGGGGCCGTAGTCGATGCCACTCGTGCGTGCGTGCTAACCAAATGGGATCGCCCGAAGTTACTCGAAGTGCTGGCGGCTGCGTGTGCCGAGGCGGGCGATTTCGACACCGCCGTGCGCTGGCAAAAGAAGGCCGCGAGTCACCCCGCGTACGCCGGTGCGGAGGCCGCCCGCGCGTTGGCCGGCGTGAAGCGGTACGAGAACAAGATGCCTTACCGAGACGGGATCGCGGACTGAACACTTACAACTTCCACCGCCTTTCCTTGTTTCGCGTGCGGCGCGTCGCGGGCTGCTTCCGCACCCACTTGATGTACGCGGTCAGTTCCGGTGCCTGCCTGAGTTGCTCGATGGTGGGGTACACCGCGGCGAGCGTGGCGTTCGTGTAGGTCGCGTGAATCATGCTGTGGCACTGGGCGCAGATGAGCGCGACGTCTTCGCTCGTGCCGCCTTTGGATTTGGGCGTGCAGTGGTGCTTGGTGAGACGGTCGCGGTCGAACCCGCGCCCGCACAGCCCGCACGGGGTCGGTTTGTCGTCTCGCATGTTCGCGCGCTCGCAGTTCCACCGGCGCGCTTTCGTCGCGCCGCTCGCCGCGTAGAATGACGCTCCACGCTTCAACAGGTTCGCAGAAAGGACACTCCCCGTGAACGCACTTCTGCTCTCGCTGGCGCTCGTACCGGGCGCGGACCCGGACGACTGGAAGGCCGCCGAAGCCGCGCACTTCAAGAACATCAAACAGGTCACGTTCGACTTCGTCCGCGCGGGCGAAGGGTACTTCTCGCCGGACGGCACGAAGATCATCTTCCAAGCCGAAGAGAAGGGCACCGGCAACCCGTTCTATCAGATCTTCGTGATGGACCTGAAGACCGGGAAGCCCGTGCGCATCAGCCCCGGCACCGGCCGCACCACCTGCGGGTACTTCCACCCGAACGGCCAGAAGGTGATCTTCGCCAGCAGCCACGCCGACCCGGACGCGAAGAAGCACCAAGAGGCCGAAATCGCGCAGCGCGCCGAGGACGCGAAGAAGGGCGCGCCGCGCCGCCGCTACGCGTGGGACTTCGACCCGCACATGAAGATTTACGAAGCGAACCTCGACGGGACCGGCCTCAAGTGCCTCACACCGGACGCCAAAGTGTACACCGCCGAGGGCAGCTACTCCGCCGACGGCAAGAAGATCGTGTACAGCGCCGGGAACGCGGGCAACGTGCAGCTCTACACGATGAACGCGGACGGCACCGGCGCGAAGCGCATCACGGACGTGGCGAACTGCTACAACGGCGGCCCGTTCTTCAGCCCGGACGCCAAGCAAGTCATCTTCCGCGCCGACCGCAAGGAAAAAGACCGGCTTCAGCTTTACGTGATTAACAGCGACGGCACCGGCGAGAAGGCGCTCACCAGCGACGACAAGTGGGTGTACTGGGCACCGTACTGGTACAAGGACGGCAAGCACATCATCTACACCGGGGCCGACCACGCGAACGAACTGGTGCGCCCCAACTACGACCTGCACTGGATGAGCCTCGAAACCGGCAAGCGCACGCGCCTGACCTTCGCGCCGGGGCAAGACGTGCTGCCGGTGTTCAGCCCGGAGTGCACGAAGGTGATGTGGACCAGCAGCCGCGACGGCCGCTCGCCCACGCAGCTCTACATCGCCGACTTCACCCCGCCGAAGTGACATTCAATGAGCCGGAAGCGCGAGCGCCGGTGTTCTTCTTGGTTTGGTGGCACAGGCTTTCGAGCCTGTGCTGGCTTGCAAATCAGCAGAGCACAGGCTGGAAAGCCTGTGCCACAAAGAGCAAGACCGGCGCTCACGCTTCCGGCTCGTCAAGCGTGTAACTTGATTCGCCGCTTTGCTTGCCGACAATGCCCGCGTCACCTCTCTTTCCCGTAGCGGAACCTTCCCCATGATCGTCGGTGTGCCGAAGGAAGTGAAGCAGGACGAGTACCGCGTCGCGATGGTGCCCGCGGGCGTCGAGGAACTCGCGCGCGGCGGGCACACCGTGCTCATCCAGAGCGGGGCTGGCAGCGGCAGCGGCATCAGCGACGAGCAGTACTCGCGCGCCGGCGCGCAGATCGTCGCCACCCGCGACGAAGTGTGGAAACGCGCGGACCTCGTGGTGAAGGTGAAGGAACCGCTGCCGGACGAGTGGCCGCACATGCGCGCCGGCCAAACGGTGTTCACCTACTTCCACTTCGCCGCCGACCGCGCGCTCACCGACGCCGTGCTGAAATCCGGCATCACCGCCATTGCCTACGAAACCATCAAGGACGCGAAGGGCACGCTCCCGCTGCTGACGCCGATGAGCGAAGTCGCGGGGCGCATGAGCATTCAAGAGGGCGCGAAGTACCTCGAGCGGCCGTTCGACGGGCGCGGCATTCTGCTCGCGGGGGTGCCCGGCGTGCCCCCGGCGACGGTCACGGTGATCGGCGCGGGCATCGTCGGCGCGAACGCGGCCCGCGTCGCGGCCGGTCTCGGCGCGAACGTGTTCATTCTGGATGTGAACCTCGACCGGCTGCGCTACATCGACGACGTGATGCCGCAGAACGTGACCACCGTGTTCAGCAACCGGCTCAACATTCTCGACTGCCTGCGCGTGTCCGATCTCGTGATCGGCGCGGTTCTGATTCCCGGTGCGAAGGCCCCGCACCTCGTGCGCCGCGACGACCTGAAAGTGATGCCGCCGCGCGCCGTGGTGATCGACGTCGCCATCGACCAAGGCGGGTGCTTCGAGACGAGCAAGCCGACGACGCACGCGAAGCCGACGTACATCGTGGACGGCATCGTCCACTACTGCGTGACGAACATGCCGGGCGCGGTGGGCCGCACGAGCACCTACGCGCTCACGAACGTGACGCTGCCCTACGCGGTGCAACTGGCGAACAAGGGACCGGACCGCGCGGTGCGGGAGAACCCGGCGCTGCTCGCGGGCGTGAACGCGAAGGCCGGCAAAGTAACGAACGGCCCGGTCGCCGAAACCTTCGGCTTGGAGTGCGCTTCCGCGGTGTGACGACGAACCCAACGAGCCGGAAGCGTGAGCGACGGTCCAAACTTGTCGACCGTCGCTGACGCGTACGGCTCGTGCGCCGCTACTGCGGGAGGCGCTTGAGTTGGTCGTCGATGGCCTTCGCGCGAATCTTGATCGCCTCGCGCAGTCGGTTCACCTGATTCTTGTAGTCGCGGCCCGCGCCCTGATCCACCGACGCCAGCGCCGGCTGCACGATCGCTTCGAGTTCGTCCAACCGCTTGTGCCACGCGGGCACGAGGAACACCTTCTCGCGGATCTCGCGCAGCCGGGCGTAGTAGCGCTTCTTGCCCTCCTTCGAGTTAATCACGGCCTGCGCCACCATGCCTTGGAAGCCCGGCAGGATCGGGCCGTTCGGGTCGCCGAACATCTGGTCCATGCCGGACGGCAGGAAGACGATCTTGTCGCGCTTCGGGTCGTGGTAGATGCGGTAGTTGTTGCGGTTAATCGGGTAGCCGTCCCAGTCCCACGTCACGGCTTGCAGCACGAGATAGGTGACGAACTTGTCCATGTCGAGGAGCTTTTCGAGCTTCTCCCAGCGCTTGGCTTCGTCGCGCTCGCGGCTCGCGGCGACGAGCGCTTTCAGGTCGGCGCGGTCCTTTACATCGCCCTCGCCGGACACCAGTTGCAGGTCGGCGTCGATGTCGCGGAGGAACCCGCCGTCGTAGAAGTTGCCGTTCTTGGTGCCGAAGTGCTCCTTGAGGAACTCTTTGTCGTAGCCCTCTTTGAGGTAGTACAGCCCGCGCTTGCGGCCGTTGATGGTGACCAGCGCGTGCGCGACGCGGGCCGCGGGCACCCCGCACTCGCGGTACAGTTCGCCGCACAGCAGTTCGGAGATGTAGCTGGGGTCTTGCACGGAGTTCGCGAGGTGCCACTTGTCCATGCCGTGGAACAGTTGGTCGTCCACGAACTTGTCCATGTTGATGGTGAGGCCGGGCTTGTCGTTGAAGTCGCGCCAGCTCCCGGCCGCGCCCTTCAGGTGGATGCCGACCTCTTTCAGTTCAAGGTCGCCCTCTTTGATGGTGCACTTGGCGTACTTCCGCGGCTCGCGCCCGAGCTTTTCGACTTCCTTCTTGTCCACCTCAATGTTGATCTTCAGCACGGGGCTTTTGCGGAAGAACGCTTCGCGCTCGGTGAGTTTCTTCGGCGTCGGCGCGGGTTCGGCGGCGGGCAAAGCTGAAACGGCGGCGAGCGAAACGAGTGCGAGTGCGACGAGTGTCCGCGTCACGGGCAACTCCGGGTGGTGGGTTCGGCAGGTGGGCCCATTGTACCCGTGCGCGCCGCGCGCCCACAAGCGCGAGGGCGCAGGGGCGAAAACTCGGGCCTTGATCGATAATGAACGCGCGTATACAATGTGGTCGGCCGGCGCGAATCGCGCTCCGGTGAAGGGCAGTTCGTTCACACGCGCGAACGCGAACCGGGCCGCGGAGTCCCAAAAATGCGGTCCGCCGGTGGGAGAGGGTATAGCGCGCGAAGAGTTGGCCCCCTTTGGCCCCCTTTGGTCGAAATGCTGGGATTTCTAGACGGTTTTCGAAGGGGGCCAGTTGGCCCCCTTTGGTGGCCCTCTTTGGCCCCCTTCGACCCGTTGGCCCCCTTCGGTTCGGAGACGGTGTTCGGAACAGACGCCAACGGTGGAGAGCGCCATTCGCGCGCCCCAGCCTTCGTATCATGGTAACGCCGCGCGAACCGGTTGCGTTCGCCGCGGCTCTCTTCCACACTCGCGGGGTCCAGACCAAGGGCTTCGCACACAGGGGACATTTCGATGCCGGCCAAGCTCGACATGGCGAAGTTCGCCAAGTTCTGCAAGGACATGGGGTTCATCTACCAGTCGTCGGAAATCTACGGCGGGATCAACGGGTTCTGGGACTACGGGCCGCTCGGCGTGGAGCTGAAGCGGAACATCAAGGAGGCGTGGTGGCAGGACATGGTCCGCAACCCGCCGCCCGGCCCGGACGGCCAAGAAATCAAAATGGTCGGCCTCGACTGCTCGATCATCATGAACCCGCAAGTGTGGCGCGCGAGCGGGCACGCCGACGGCTTCTCCGACCCGACCCGCAAGTGCCCCGGCTGCGGGAAGTTCACGCGCGCCGACCAACTGTGGTCGATCCTCGCCGAGTGCGAGTGGATGACGTCGTTGGTGCAAGAATTCACACCGCTCACGGGCACCGTCGACACCCCGCGCCTCATGAAGTGGGCGAAGGGGAAGGGCCAGAAACTCGCGCCGAACCTCGCTCTCGTGCGAAATCCCGAAGTCACGATCTCGTGGCTCGCGACGCGCGTGAACGGTCAGCCGTCCGCGCCGCCGACTTTGCAAGAGATCGTTCAGCACCTCGCCACCGAGCAGCTGAACGCGACCGGGCTTCAAGACCCGTGCCCCGCGTGCGGCGCACCGCTGGGCGAAGCGAAGCAGATGTCGCTGATGTTCGAGTCGCACGCCGGGTTGGAGCAAACCGAAGACACGATGGTGTACCTGCGCCCCGAAACGGCTCAGGGCATTTTCGTGAACTACCAGAACGTGCTCGACTCGACGCGATTGAAGTTGCCGTTCGGGATCGCGCAAGTCGGCAAGGCGTTCCGCAACGAGATCACGCCGCGGAACTTCACGTTCCGATCCCGCGAGTTCGAGCAGATGGAGATCGAGTTCTTCTGCCACCCGGACGAATCGATGAAGTGGTACGAGTACTGGCGCGACCTGCGGAAGAAGTGGTACAGCACGCTCGGCATCAAAAGCGGCAACCTCGTTCCCCGCGAACAGGGCAAGGAGGAACTGGCACACTACAGCATCGGCACCACCGACATCGAGTACCTGTTCCCGTTCTCCGACGAACCGCAGGAGCTTGAGGGCGTCGCGCACCGCGGCGCGTACGACCTCGGGGCGCACGCGAAACCCGTGTTGAACGGGGGCAGCGGGAAAGACCTCAGCTATTTCGACGAAGAGGGTTGGAACAACTTACTGCAAAAGGAACTCGAACCGTACAAGGACGACAAGCCGAAGCGCGAGGAGATGAAGAAGCAACTGGAGCAAACCCGCAAGGCCGAGTTCCGGTACGTCCCGCACGTCATCGAACCTTCGGCCGGGGCCGACCGCTTCACGCTCGCGGTGCTGTGCGAGGCGTACACCGAAGACACGGTGCCGGACGCAAAAGGCAACCCGGAAACGCGCATCGTAATGCGGTTCCACCCGCGGCTCGCGCCGATCAAGGCCGCGATCTTCCCGCTGGTCAACAAGGACGGCATGGACGAAGAGGCGAAGAAGCTCTACCGCGAGCTGAAGGCGCACTTCAACGTGGTGTACGACCAGAGCGGCGCGATCGGTCGCCGGTACCGTCGCCAAGACGAAGCCGGCACGCCGTTCTGCATCACCGTGGACGGCGACACGATGAAGGATGGCACGGTCACGATCCGCGACCGCGACACGCTGAAGCAGGAGCGCATCCCGAAGGGCGAAGTGCGCGCCCGCATCGAAGCCGCGTTGCGCGGCGGGGCGTGAACCACACCGAACCCGCGGCCGAAGGCCGCGGGTTCGGTTTTTCGTCACAACTGCAACCCCGCGAGGCGGCCGGTGCTCCACGCGGACTGGAAGTTGTAGCCGCCGATCCAGCCGTCCAAATCCAGCACTTCGCCCGCGAAGTACAGGCCCGCGAGCTTCTTGCTCTGCATCGTGCGCGAGTCCACTTCGTCCAAACTCACGCCGCCCGCGGTTACTTCCGCTTTCTCGAAACCGAGCGTGCCTTTTAGTGGGAGGCGCAGGCGCTTTGCGCACGCCACCAACTTCGCGCGGTCCGGTTTCGCGAGCGCCGCCGCGCGCCGGTCGAGTTGCATTCCGCACAGCGAAAGGAACTGATCGGCGAGGCGTCGCGGGAGCTTTTCGGCCAGCAGACTAGCGAGTTGCTTCTTGCCGTTGGAAAGCGATTCGGTGCGCAGGAATTCGTCGAACGCGGCTTCCGGTTCGTTCGGGATGAAGTCCGCTTCGAGCGTGAGTGACGTGGGCGCGGCGTGCCCGCTGACGGCACGGCTCACGTCCAGCGGGGCCGGGCCACTCAGCCCGAAGTGCGCGAACAGCACCGACCCGCGGCGCTGGGACAGCGCCTTGCCTTCAGGCGGCAACACGCGAAGGTTCACGTCGGGAATGGTGATGCCGCGCAGTTCGCCGGGCCACTGCGGTTGCACCGTGAGCGGGACGAGTGCGGGGCGCGTCGGCAGAATCGTGTGGCCGAACTTCTGCGCGAGAGCGTAGCCGTCGCCGGTGGTACCGCACCCGGGGTACGACTTCCCGCCGGTGGTAATCAGCACGCGCTCCGCGGTGAGTGTGCGAAGTGGTGTAACGACGCGGAAGCCACCTTCGCTTTGCAGTTCGAGGTCGCGCACCGGTTCGTTGAGCGCGAGCGTCGCCCCGCTGCGGTGCAGGCGCTTCAGCAGCGCGTCCAGCACATCAAGCGCGCGGTCGCTGATCGGGAACACCTTGCCCGTGTCTTCGACCTTCGTGGCGACACCTTCGGCGTTGAAGAGCGCGACCGTTTCGCGCGGCCCGAGGCCGGCGAGCGCGGAGTGCAGGAACTTCCCGTTCGGCCCGAACGCTTCCACGATGCCGCGGGCGTCGCAGTCGTGCGTGATGTTGCACCGCGTCCCGCCGGACATGAGGATCTTCACGCCGGGCTTCTTGCCCTTTTCGAGCAGCAGCACGCGCCGGCCGCGCTCCGCGGCGAAGATCGCGGCCATGAGGCCCGCCGCGCCCGCCCCGGCGATGACCGCGTCGTAATCGAATTGGGACATGCCGCAATTGTAGGTCGGCGCTTGTCCGGTGGGTTCGCGGGGCGCATGCTGAAGGCATGTCGTTCGCCAACCCCGAATTCCTGTTGCTGCTCCCGCTCGCGGCGCTCGTGGCGTGGCGGTTCGCCCGGCACCGGCACCCGGCGCTGCGGTTCAGCGACCCGTCGCGGTTCGCCGGGCACCGCGGCTGGCGCGCTGTCGTTGCGGAGCGCCTGAGTGTGAGTTTGC
Source organism: Gemmata sp. (assembly GCA_022843445.1). Lineage (GTDB taxonomy): Bacteria > Planctomycetota > Planctomycetia > Gemmatales > Gemmataceae > Gemmata. The sequence goes on along the minus strand of JALHNS010000005.1, from coordinate 43,930 downwards.
GCGCGCTCGCGTGCCTGCTGCTCGTGCTCGCGTGCAGCGGCCCGCGGGTGCCGGACACCACGACGCCGATTCCCGCGGAAGGCATCGCGGTGATGATGGCGTTCGACGTGAGCGGCAGCATGGACGCCGAAGACGTGCCGTGGACCGCCGGCAGCCCGCCGGTGTCGCGGCTCGAAGCCGCGCGGCGCGCGTTCAAGCTGTTCGTCCTCGGCGGCGACGCGCCGGACGGCACGAACTTCCAAGCGCGCACCGGGGACGCGGTCGGGCTGGTCACGTTCGCCGCGGTGCCGCAGACCGCGTGCCCGCTCACGCTGAACCACGAGGTGCTCGCCAAAGTGGTGGACGAGTTGCGCGCGAAGGGCGGCCCGGACGCCGGTACCAACATCGGCGACGCGCTCGGCGAAGCGGTCGCGCGGCTCGACGCCGTGAAGACCAAGCGCCGCGCGAAAGTGCTGATTCTCTTGAGCGACGGCGAACACAACGTGTTCCGCGAAGACGTGCCCGACGCCAAAGACCCCGGCGTGAACCGCACGCTGCGCCCGCGCGAGGCCGCACAACTGGCCGCGAATCTCGGTATTCGCGTGTATACAATTGATTGCGGCGGCGAACCGCCCACCGGCGCGCCGGCCGACGCCGCGCAACAGCGGCTCGACGGCCGTGCGGCGCTCGCTTCGGTCGCCGAGATGACCGGCGGGAAGTCGTTCTCCGCGACCAGCGGCGCGGAGTTTCTCGAAGCGTACCGCGAGATCGACAAGTTGGAGAAGACCGAAGAACTCGCGCCCATCTACCGCCGCTACTTCGAGTATTACGTGTGGTGCGCGGCGGCGGCGCTCGTCTGCATTCTGGCGGTGCAGGTGCTCGAACGCACGCTGCTGCGCGTGGTCACGCGGGTGGACTGATGGAAGCGTTCGCGGCATCGTCGGCCTTCAGCGGACTCGCGGCCGACGCGCGCGAGTGGCTCGCGGCGCTGAAGTTCGCGCGCCCCGGCGTGCTGTGGCTGCTGCTGCTCTCAATTCCGCTCGCCATTCTGCACTGGTGGGCCGCGCGGCGGTCGCGGGCGGCGCGCGCGCTCATCGGCCGGCCGGGCGCGGTGGCCGGGCAACTCACGCACCCGCGGCCCCGGTCGCGGTGGCGCGGCGCGTCGCATTCGCTCGCGTGGGCGCTGCTGGTGCTCGGCACCGCCGGACCGCGGTGGGGCAAGAGCGACGAAGCCGGCGTCGCGATCGGCCGCGATCTGGTGCTGGTGATCGACCTGAGCGGAAGCATGCGCGCCGAAGACATGGCGGATTCGCAACACCGCACGCGGTGGGAAGCGGCCCGCGCCGGCGCGCTCGACCTGCTGGACACGCTCGCGCAGCGCGGGGGCCACCGCGTCGCGGTGATCGCGTTCGCGGCGAAGCCCAAACTGCTGTGCCCGCTCACCACCGACTACGACCACGCGCGGGCGGCCGTCGAAGACCTCGACGGTGACGCACCGCCGGCCGAGATTCGCCCCGGCACCGACCCGAACGCGAGTTCCGGCACCCGCATCGGGGCGGCGCTCGTCGCGGCGGTGGAAGCGCACGACAAGCGGTTCACCGGTTCGCAAGACATCGTGCTCGTCTCGGACGGCGACGACCCCGGTAACGACGACGAATGGGTGCGCGGATCGAACGCGGCGCGCGCGTCGAACATCCCCGTTCACACGGTCGGCGTCGGCAACCACACGCAACCGCGCAGCATCGAAGTGGGCGTGCGCGAGAAGAACCTCGTCGCCACGCAGCTTCTGGAAGCGCCACTCAAACAGATCGCCACCGACACGCGGGGCGAGTACGTTCCGGCGCGCCGCGACGTGCCGCAACTCGGTGAGTTCTTCCGCAAGCGGATCGAGCCGAACGCGACGCGCGAGATCAGCGACGACCGCATCCCGCTGCCGAAGGAGCGGTACGCGTGGTTCCTCACCCCGGCGCTGGCGCTGTTCCTGTGGAACTGGCTCCGCGGCCGATAGGAGGCGCGCTGATGACCGAAGAAGAATGGCTCGCGTGCGAAGACCCGAACAAGATGCGCCACTATTTCATTGTGGAGAGCGACAGAAAGTGGCGGCTCTTTGCTTGCGCGTGTATGCGCCGTGTCTGGTCCCTATTTCCCGATGACCGAAGTCGCAGGGCTGTAGAAATCTCCGAACTGTTCGCTGACGGATTGGCGACAAGCGCGGAATTGTCCGAAGCATTCAACCACGCACAAGACGCCGCACTCCACTGGTACGGCGGTGCAGAGGAAGTACCCGACTCGTGTGCGATTCTTGCCGCTTGTGGCGTTGACGTATCCTCAAAGTTCAGACCACCAAATGGAATCCCCGAGCACTGCGCCGCAGCTGTTGCTGAAGTGGAGATCGAATACGCCGCACCGCACGACGCAGGAGAGGCGGTTGAGTGGGCACTGGCCTCCGAGCGGGCCGAGCAAGCGAACCTTGCCCGCGACATCTTCGGGAACCCGTTTCGCCCGGTGGCGTTCGATCCCGCGTGGCGCACTGACACCGCGGTGTCACTCGCGCGCGGTATGTACGATTCGCGCGACTTCGGCGCGATGCCGATACTGGCGGACGCGCTCCAAGACGCCGGGTGCGAAGACGAACAGGTGCTGATGCACTGCCGCGAACCGGGGCCGCACGTTCGCGGGTGTTGGGTGTGCGATTTGGTGCTCGGCAAGGCGTGACGGCGGTCAGTCGTCGAACATGTCTGCGGTGATGTCGCGCGAGCCGTGAAGGACGCGCGCGATTTCGATTCCGCCGTCGATCGCGCGATAGAAGATGACGTACGTGTTCAGAACCGGGTAACTGCGCATGTCGGGGCGCAATTCCGGGCGCAAGCGCCCCAATCCCGGCGACCGCGCGAGCAGTTTCGCGGCGCGGTCGATGGCGGCTCGAACCTTCGCCGCCGCTCCGCGCCGCTGCCGGCCGAGTTGAACGAACAGGTCGGTGAGGTCGTCCTCAGCCTGTTGCGTGCGCGCCACTACCGACATGCGCGGTCTCCGCTTCGAGCGCCAGTTGCGCTTGCGCGCGTGCCCAAATCGCCGCGAGGTCGAGCGGGGCCGTTTCGCCCCGGTCGGCTTGGTCGATGCCCACTTGCACCGCGGCGCGCAGTTTCGCCACGTCAACGTCCGCGTCGGCCGCGAGTTCCTCTTGCACGCGAGCCAGCGCGTAGAGGAACAGGTGGTCCGCGTCATCCCACTGCTTGTCGGCGAGCGCCTTGTCCACGAACGCCGCGAAGTCGTCGGGCAGCGAAATCTGATAGGTCTTCATCGCGCACCTCCGTTGCCCGATTGTACCGCGCCGCGTTGCGCGTCAGCTATTGGAGTTCGCCAGTTCCGGGGGCAGTTCGCCGCTGTAGCTCGCCCAGAGCGCGTCTACCGGGTGCGCGCACCACACGGTCGGGTCGATGGCCTTCAGGTGCCGCGTGATCTGCATCAGGCAGCCGACGTTCCCGGTGAACAGCGCCTTCGCGCCGGTGCTGCCGATGTTGGCCGTCTTGCGCTTGCCGAGTTGGTCCGCCATTTCCGGTTGCGTGAGGTTGTAGCTGCCGGCGGCCCCGCAGCACAGTTCGCTTTCGGGCAGCGGCACCAGTTCGAGACCGGGAATCATCTCGAGTAGCGCGCGCGGTTGCTTGAACACCTGTTGCGCGTGCCGCAGGTGGCAGGCGTCGTGATAGGTCGCGCGGATGTGCAGCGGGTAGGTCGGCTTCACCGGGCCGAGTTCCATCAGGAATTCGCTGATGTCGCGCACCTTGCTCTGGAACCGGGCCGCGGCTTCGGCGTCCGGGGTCGCGTGCATCATGTGCGCGTAGTCCTTCAGTTGGTAGCCACAGCCGGCCGCGTTCGTGATGATCGCGTCCACGTCTTTGAACTTTGACGCGTCGGTCGCGCCGAAGGCGTCGCAGTTGGCCGACGCGAAGGCGCGCGCCGGTTCCTCTTGGGCCGCGTGGTAGTGCAGCGCCCCGCAGCACTGTTGCGCGCGCGGAATCCACACTTCGCACCCGTTCGCTTGCAGCACCTTCGCGGTGGCGTAGTTCGTTTCGGGGTACAGCGAATCGGCGACGCACCCCAAGAACAGCGCGACGCGCGCGCGGCGCGGGCCGACCGGTTCCAACACTTCGGGCAAGTGGCCGTAGTGCGGCTTCAGCTTCGGGAGCATCTGCTTCATCGCGCGCAGCGATTGCGGCATCAGGTTCATGACGCCGGATTTTTCGGCGAGCCAATCGAGGCCGGTCCACTGCGCGAAGCGGGCCGGCGCGAGCGCGAGCCGGTTCCGCGTGCGATACGGGAACACGTGGAACAGCAGGAACTTTTGCACCGCGTTCAGCGTTTGCGTCTGCCGACCGGGTTCGAGCGCGGCCATCCACTCGCGGAACGGCTCGATGAGCCGGCCGTACTGCACCCCGGACGGGCACGCGGTTTCGCACGCGCGGCAGTTCAGGCACAGATCGAGGTGCTGCTTAACCACCGAGTCGAGTTCGAGCGCGCCGTCGATGACGCCGCGCATGAGATAGATGCGCCCGCGGGGCGAATCGGCCTCGTTGCTGGTTTCCACATAGGTGGGGCAACTCGCGGTGCAGAGGCCGCAGTGGACGCAATCGAGCACGAGTTCGTAATCGACGTGCGGCTTGCTGGGGCACGCCGCGTCGGGCGCGACAACCGGAAGCGCGGTCTTCGGGAGCGTAGCAGCCATAGGGTGAAGCGTGCGCGAGGGAGGATGTGGACGGAATGTATCACAAATCCCCGAACAGGCGGCCGGGGTTGAACACGTTGTCGGGGTCGAGCGTGCGCTTCACGTGGCGCATCAGTTCCCACGCCGCGCCCGCCGGCGGTTCGAGGGGCGGCGCGCCGGTTCCGTGTTCCCAGATCACGCCCGAAAGCGCGTGCGCGTGAACGCTCTCGGCCTTCGATCCCAGCAGTTCGGCCGCGGTGCGGCTTGGTAGCACGCCGCGCTTCAGCGCGCCGGTGCGCTGCAGCGCGGTCAGCGCCTCGAGCGCGACCGACGTTTCGGTCGCGCCTTGCACCGCGTGCGGTTGCAGTTCAGTGAGCAGCGTTTCCACCTGCCAGCGCACGGCGGCGGCTTTCTCCTCGAACGCCACGTACAGCGTCCAATCGGAAGCGACCGGCAGACAGGCGGCGCGGGCCGCGACCGGGTTCAGCGCTTCCACCGCGACCGGTCGTGTGCGCGAACCGGCGAGCACGTCCAGCACATTAGCAATGGACACAGATGCGCAGCCGAAGCACACCGCGGCGCGCGCTTCGGGCTTGGGCTTCACCTTTAGCGTGAGTTGTGTGATGACGCCGAGGGTGCCGAGCGCGCCGATTTGCAGCTTCATCAGGTCGTAACCGGCCACGTTCTTCACCACGCGCCCGCCGGCCTTCACTTCCACCGCGTCGTCGGTGACGAACGAAATGCCGATCACGTAGTCGCGCAGCGTGCCGTAGCCGTAGCGCCGCGGGCCGCTCGCGTTCACTGCGACCATCCCGCCGAGCGTCGCGCGCTCCGGGTGCGGCACGTCGATCGGCAGCCACTGCCCCTCTTTTGCGAGTTCGGCCTGAAGCGCCGCGAGCGTGAGGCCGGCGCGAACGGTGACGGTCATGTCGCGCGCGGGGTAGTCGATCACGTCCGCGAGCGCGGTGAGGTCGCACGCGACACCGGGCTTGATGGGCGCGCGGCCGTGCGCGAGCGCGGTGCGCCCGCCGAGCGGGTACAGGCCCTGCCCGGCGGCGCGGGTCCGCGAAACGAGCGCGCACAGGTCCGCGACGGACGCGGGGCGCTCCATCGGGAGCGGCCCGAACGAATCGATGGTGAGGGTTTCGGGCACGGCGGTTGTGGCGCGGGGAGGAAGGCGGTTCGCGGGTGTTGTACGGAAACCGCCGCGCGGCGCGCGATCGTGGTGCGGCGCTCCGCGCCGCAGTCGGTTCAAGGCCGAAGAGTGAAGCGGAGCGCCGTGCCACGAGAACGGCACCCCGCGTCACAATCGCGTTAGTACCGCAGCAGGAACCGCGGGGCCGGTTTGTCGCCGCGCGCGTCGAGGCACGGGCGCACTACCGCCGCCAGCGCCGCGAGCGCGAGGAACGTGAGCGCCAAACACGCCCACGTCGTGTGCTCGAGGTCGTACTTGCGCAGCTCCTGCTCGATGTCGTGGTTCACCTTCTCGAGGGCGGCGGCGCTCTCGCCGGCGGCGGCCTTCTGTGGTTCGAACTGCGCGGCCACCTGCGCGCGGAGCGCGCGCTCCATCCCGAACCCGTTCAGCAGTTGGCCGATCAGTAAGAGGAGCGCGAGGAGCGCGCACATGCCGACAATGAAGTTGCGGTAGGGCCACAACTTCACCAGCGGGGGCACCTTTCGCGGGTCGAACGACTTCAGCCCGCGCTCGGCCCACGCGAACGCGAGGCCAACGATCAGCAGCAGGAAGAACGGGAGCAGCAACTTCCAGTCGCTGCGCACTTTGTCCAACCAGCCGCCGGGAATGCCGCCGTCTTCGAGCTTGAAGTTGCGGGCCGGCGTGCCGCCCACCAGCGCGCCCCACGGGCGCTGAGAGTACACGGTGCTGTTCCCGCGATAGCTCGCCACCCACGGGAAGAACGACAGCACGAACACGAGCGTGAGCATGACCGCGGGCAGCCACGCCACCAGTTTCGGCGGGACGTTGAACCCGATTTCCTTCACCTCGCCGGACGTCGCGGGCACGAAGCCGTCAACGGTCGGCTGGAACCCCGGCGGCGCCTCCGGCGGCGCGACCGGCACCGGGGCCGGCGCGGGCGGTTCCGGCAGCGGCGACGTGCGCACCGGCTCGATGACACCGGCCACGGCCGCGCTCGCGGCCGCGCTCACCTGCGCCGTGTAGCGGCCCGGTACCGGGAACGTTTTCGCGCAATACGAACACGTGGCCTCTTTGCCGGCCAACTCGTCGGCCACTTCGTTGTTCGTGTAACAGTGCGGGCAGACTTGCCGCATTCGATTCTCCTACCAGTGTTGTTCGAGCTCGCGGAACGCGGGCGGAAGGTACTCGATCAGGTCCGGTGCCGTCAGTGCGGTTTGCCCCAGTGAAGACGCCGCGCGGTCGCCGGCGCGCCCGTGAACCCACGCGCCCAGCGCTGCGGCCCCGAACGCGCTCAGCCCTTGCCCCACCAGCGCCGCAACGAGACCGCACAGCACGTCGCCGCTGCCGCCGGTCGCCATGCCCGCGTTCCCGGTGCGGTTCACGTACAGCCGCGCGCCGTCGCTCACCACGGTCCCCGCGCCCTTCAACAGGAGAACGCACCCGAACCGTCGCGCGAACGCGACCGTCTCTTCTGCACGGCCCGCGTCGCTTTGCGGGGCCGGCGCGCCGGTGAGCCGCGCGAACTCGCCCGCGTGCGGCGTCAGGACCGTCGGCGCGTCGCGGCGGAACTCGTCGGCGAACGGCGACACCGCGAACAGCCCGTCGGCGTCGAGTACGACCGGTTTGTCGCACCGCGCGAGCACTTCGCGCACGAGCGCTTGCGCGCTCGGCGTGCGCCCGAAGCCCGGCCCCAGCGCGACCACGTCCGCCGCGTGTGCGAGATTCAACACCTCGTCGGCGGCACCCTCGCCGAACGAGCCGTCGGCGTGTTGGCGAATGCCGAACGTGGTGTACGCCGGGAACGCGCCGGCCACCACCGGTTGCACGTCCGCGGGGCACGCCACTTGCACGAGGCCGGCCCCGCCACGCAGCGCCGCGCGCCCCGCGAGCGCCGCCGCGCCGCTCATCCCGCGGCTGCTGGCCACCACGAGCACCTTGCCGAAGGTGCCCTTGTGCCCGCCGGCGGCGCGGCGCGGCAGGCGCGGCGGGTCAATCACCAGTTCGGCGTGCATTCGGACCTCTTGTGCGGCAGTGGGGTTATACCGCGCCGCGGGCGCGCCGGCATTGCGCGGCCGGGGTTGAAACCCCGGCCGCGAACTCTTTCTGCTTGCGTGTTGGCGCGCGGCCCTTTATCCCTATCACTTCGTTATCCGCGGGCCGCTCTCTCCACGCCGCCGCACGCCAAATGTCGCTATCGGTCATTCTCTTCGTCGTGGTCGCTACCGCAACGGCGGTTTCCGCCGTGGGCGTGGTCGCGTCGCGGAACGTGGTCCGCATGGCCGTGTGGCTGCTGTTCACGCTCATCGGCGTTGCGCTGCTGTACTTCCTCCTCGGGGCCGAGTTCGCCGGGGCCGCGCAACTCATCGTGTACGTCGGTGGTACGCTCGTGCTCGTCGTGTTCGGCGTCATGCTCACCGCCCACGGCCCGCTGCGCGAACTGCGCACCAAAAAGGGCGAATGGTTGGTCGGGGGCGCGCTGGGTGGCGCGCTCTTCGCGCTTCTCGTGGCCATGTCGCTGCAACTCGGCTCGCCGGCGACCGCGCCGGAAGGCGACGCGCTCCCGGGAACCGGGCAACTCGGCCTCGCGTTCCTCGGCGTGAGCGACACCGCACCGGACGGCCCGATCACCGGCGTGCCCGCGGACAAAGCCACGCGCCGCACGCGCGCGTCGTATCTGCTGCCGTTCGAGATCGTCTCGGTTCACCTGCTGGTGGTCCTGGTCGGGGCCGCGTACCTCGCGCGCGCGAAGCGCCGGGTGAACCCGTGACCGAAGTGGGCCTCACACCGTTCCTGATCCTCGGCGCGTTCCTGTTCGCCTGTGGCGTGACCTGCGTGACGGTGAAGCGCAACGCGGTCGGCGTGCTGATGGGTGTGGAACTGATTCTGAACGCGGCGAACGTGAACTTGGTCGCGTTCGCGCGGTTCAACCCCGCGTTCCGGCTCGACGGCCAAGTGTTCGCGCTGATGGTGGTGGTGCTGGCCGCGGCGGAAGCGGCCGTGGCGCTCGCCATCGTGCTGAACTTTTACAACAATCACGCGACCGTGGACGTGGACGAAGCAAAGCAACTGAAGGAATAGGACGAAGATTTTTTGACAGGATGAACAGGATAAACAGGATTCAGAACAGTTGATTTCAAATCCTGTTCATCCTGTTTATCCTGTCAAATTGCTCTTCTGCTGGTGCCTGACCACCGACCACTGACCACTGACTACCGCGAATGGACTGGATCACAAACGCGCCGGGCCGCCTGTACGTGATCGGCACGCTGCTGCCGCTCGCGGCGTTCGCGCTGTTGCTGTGCGCGGGCGGCGCTCGCGCGCTGTGCCGGCCGTTTCGCGCCGAACCGGGCCTCGCATCGAAGCTGTTCCGCGCGCTCGGCGGCGACACCCCGCGCCGAAGCGGCGCGCTGCTCGCCACGTTTTGCATGGCGCTGGCGGCGGTGTGCGGAATCGCGGGCCTCGTGCTGTTCCTAAACGACCATTCCACCGGGGCCGAACACGCGGCCCGCTGGAGCGCGCGAACCGACTTCCTTCGGATCGGTTCCGCGGACACGTTCGCGCCGCCGGTGTGGGACGCGCAGCGCGCCACGCCCGCGCCGCTCACCGGGCTGGCGCTCGAAGTGGGCTACCGCGTCGATCACCTCACCGCGGTCGTGTTCGCAATGGTGACGGTGATCGGCACGCTCATCTTCGCGTTCTCGCTCGGCTACATGAAGGACGAAACGAACCCGACGGTGACGGACCACGCGGTTCACGTCGCGCCGCCGTCGGGCGACCACCACGGCCACGCGCACGCCCACGACGACCACGCCGGCGCGCTGGCGCGCCGCGGCCGGTTCGGGCGGTTCTTCCTGTTCCTGTCGCTGTTCTGCTTCTCGATGCTGAACTTGGTGATCGCGGACAACCTGTTTCAGGTGTTCGTGAGTTGGGAACTGGTCGGCGTGTGCTCGTTCTTCCTGATCGGCTTCTACTACGAGCGGCCGAGCGCGAGCGCCGCGGCGAACAAGGCGTTCATCGTGAACCGCATCGGCGACGCCGGGTTCCTCGTCGGCATTCTGATCGCGTGGACGGCGCTGGGCACGCTGAACTTCGAGGAACTGAACCGGCGCGTGCGCGCCCCGGCCGCCGATTCGCACGGGAAGGTCGCGCTGGCGAACCAAGTGGTGCGCGTGAGCGCCAGCGAGCGGAAAGACGAGTTCCGACTGGTGCCGATCGGTGCGCCACCGGGTACGCACGTGCTGCTGTTTCCGATCGCGTGGGAGAACCCGGAGCACTTCCACGGCCCCGGGTTCGGCCGGCACCAAGACAAAGCGTTCGACGTGCCGCCCCAACCGGTTCTCACGGATTACGGCACGCTCCCGTATTGGGCGTTCGTGCTGATGGGCGTCGGGCTGTTCCTCGGGTGCGTGGGGAAGAGCGCGCAAGTTCCGCTGCAAACGTGGCTGCCGGACGCGATGGAAGGCCCGACGCCGGTGTCGGCGCTCATTCACGCCGCGACGATGGTAGCCGCGGGCGTGTACCTTGTGGGCCGGTGCTTCCCGCTGTTCGCCCCGGAAGTGCTGCTCGCCATCGCGTACATCGGGGCGATCACCCTGTTCGTCAGCGCAACGATTGCGCTCGTGCAAACCGACATCAAGCGCGTGCTGGCGTACTCCACATGCAGCCAGTTGGGTTTTATGATGCTCGCGCTCGGGTGCGGGGCGTGGGTCGCGGGCCTCTTGCACTTGCTCACGCACGCCTTCTTCAAGGCGCTGCTGTTCCTCTGCTCGGGCAGCGTGATTCACGGCTGCCACCACGAGCAAGACCTGCGCAAGATGGGCGGGCTTCGCGCGAAAATGCCCGTCACCGCGTTCACGATGCTGGTGGGCGTGTTGGCGATTAGCGGCGCGCCGCTGCTGAGCGGGTGGTACAGCAAGGATCAGATTTTGAGCGGGTCGCTCGCGTTCGCGTCGGTTCACCCGCAACACGCACTGCTGTTCGTGCTGCCGCTCGTCACCGCGGGCATGACTGCGTACTACATGTTCCGGTTGTGGTTCCTCGCGTTCACCGGCACGCCGCGTGATGCGAAGCTCCACGAGCACGCGCACGAATCGCCGCGTGTGATGACGCTCCCGCTCGTGCTGCTCGCCGCGTTCAGCGTGTGTGTGGCGTGGGGTTGGCCGCTGTGGAACGCGGAGGCGAGCGCGCTCGGTCACGTTTTGGAGAAGGCTCAACCGGCGAGCGTCGGCGTCGATTTCGCCGCGGTGAAGGAGAAGGAGCACGACGTTCACCTCATCGCGGGCATCGCGGCTCTCGCGGTCGCGCTGGTCGGTGCGGTGGTGGCGTTCGCGCTCTTCTACCGGCGGCAGCCTTCCCTTGAGGTGCTGAACGCGACCGGCCCCGCGTGGTACACGTTCCTGCTGCGCAAGTGGTACGCGGACGAAGCCTACGACGCGGCGTTCGTGAACCCGACGGTCGCGCTCGCCCGCGCCGCCGCCGCCGCCGACAAGCGGCCCACCGACGGCAACGATCCGGACGCGAAGAAGGTGGATTTGCGCACGTTGGACGGCTGGCTGAACGCGGTGGGGCAACTCGCGGGGGCGGTCGGCGGCGCGTTCCGCCGCGCGCAAACGGGCCGCGTGCGCGAGTACGTCGTCGCGCTGGCCTTGACCGCGGTTGTGATGTTGTGGATGCTCACCTACTTCTCGCGCTAAACTCGCTTCAAGGGCCAAGGAATGCCCGAGTCCGATCTGTTCTGGCTGTCGCTGCTCGTGTTCCTGCCGGCGCTCGCGGCCGTCGGGTTGCTGCTGTTTCCCTCCACTTGGAAGGAGGCGATGCGGTGGTGGGCGGTGTTCGCGTGCAGCGCCACGCTTGGCCTCGCGCTCACGGTCGTCGTCGGCTACTACACGCTGCTCGATTCGCACTTGGACGCGAACGGCCGGCCGCTGCACTCCGTTCACACGCGATTGGACAACCGCGCCGACAAAGCCGCCAGCGACGCGGCGCAACCGATTCCGAAGGCGCTGCAATCCGGTGATTGGGTCGCGCGGCGCGCGTGGATCCGCGCGTTCGACGTCGATTTCGCGCTCGGGGTGGACGGCATTTCGCTCCCGCTCGTGGTGCTGACCGCGTTCGTGATGCTGCTCGCTGTGGTGGCGAGTTGGAAGATCGAAGACTCGGTTCGCGGGTACCTCGCGCTGCTGCTGCTGCTCGAAACCGGCGTGATCGGGGCGTTCCTCGCGCTCGACTTCTTCCTCTTCTACGTCTCCTACGAACTGATGCTGCTCCCGATGTACGTGCTCATCGGGCTGTGGGGCGGTCAGCGGCGGAAATACGCCGCGATCAAGTTCGTCGTGTACACGCTGCTCGGCGGCGTGTGCCTGCTGGTCGCCATGATCGCGCTCTATTCGGTGAACGTGCGCGACTTCGTGGACCAAGCCGAGGTGAAGCAGCGGGCGACCGAGTTTCAGAAGAAGAACCCGCAGTTCACACTCGCGGAAGCCGAAGCGCAGGTCGAAGTTCACTCGTTCGACTTCGTGACGCTCGCCAAAGCCGGGCGGGCGGTCGCGCTGGTGCTGAGTGGGCAGGAAAGCCGGCTCGCGGTGAAATCGAAGATCGTCGAGGAGCGGTCGCAGGACGACAAGCCGGACGAGGTGAAACTGTTCGCACCGGGTGTGGACCGCGCCGCGGCGATTGCGCGCCTGAAGGCGCAACCGGTGTGTACGCCGACGTTCCAGTACCTCATCTTCGGGCTGCTGTTCCTCGGCTTCGCGGTGAAGGTGCCGATCGTGCCGCTGCACTCGTGGCTGCCGGACGCGCACGTCGAAGCGCCGACCGCGGTGAGCATGGTGCTCGCGGGCGTGCTGCTGAAACTCGGTGGCTACGGTCTCGTGCGCGTCGCGTTCCCGATCTGCCCGTGGGCCGCGATGGAACTCGCGTGGTGGCTCGCGCTGCTCGGCGTGGTAAGCATCGTGTACGGCGCTTTGGTGGCGATGGGCCAAACCGACTTCAAGAAGCTGCTCGCGTACTCGTCCGTTTCGCACATGGGGTTCGTGGTGCTGGGGCTCGCCAGTTGGGGCGGCTCCGCCGGCGCGCGGTATTGGCAGTGGGGCGTTGACGGCGCGCTGTTCCAAATGGTCGCGCACGGAATCACCGCGTCGGCGCTCTTCTTCATTGTGGGCGTGGTGTACGACCGGGCGCACCACCGCGACCTGAACCGGTTGGGCGGCTTGAAGGAACCGATGCCGCTCTACGCGGGGTTCAGCGCGATCCTGTTCTTCGCGTCGATGGGCCTACCGGGGCTGTGCGGGTTCGTGGGCGAGTTCTGCGTGTTCGTGGCCGCGTGGAACTTCGCCCCGGCGCTCGCGGTGCCGGCGATCCTCAGTGTGATCCTCACCGCCGCTTACCTGCTCTGGACGTGGCAGCGAGTGTACCTCGGCACGAACGCGGACACGAAAGCGTTCCCGGAACTGACGCCGCGCGAAGCGGTGTGTCTGTTGCCGTTCGCGCTGCTCGCAATCGCGCTGGGCGTGCTACCGGGCGTGCTGCTATTCAACTGGATGGAACCGAGCGTGAGCGGTTGGATCGAGAACCTCGCCCCGCTGAAGCCGTGAGGCGCGCCGTGGTCGATCTCGAATACGAGCCGGGCAGCCTGCTGCCGCCGTTCCCCGAGCAGCGGCTGATCGCGTATCAGCGGCACTTGTCCTTCTACTGGGAGCGCGGGCCGGTCGTGCTGCCGGCGGCGTATGTGGAACACGTCTCGCTGTTCCACGGCGGGGTTCCGGGGAAGGCGTGCTTCCGCGAACCCAACGGCCGCGTGCGACACATCGGACGCTTCTTGAACTGGCTCGAAAAGGACGACTTAACACCCCCGTTCGTGAAGAGTTGGCGCTCGTGGAGCCTCGGGCCGGACATCCGCCTCGATTACCGCGTGCAGGACTTCCAAGACAACGAGTTCTGGTGCATCCGCCTCGGCTACCCCGAAACGAACCTGCTCCCAATCGCGGGCCTCGACTACGCGGGCCACAACTGCCGCGGGATGGAAGAGTTCGACCTGCTGTGTCTGCACTACCAGAAGCGCCGCAAAGAACCGTCTGTGGTGACGTGGCCCTTTGAAACGTCGTGGTACGACCGCCGCCCGCGGATCGTGCGCGTGGCGGATTCGTTCGCGGAGTTCCTGCCGATGTTGTGCCGCGACCCGCACCCGTCGATTTCGGACGCCGCAATCGACACCTTCTGAAGCATGAAACTGCTCCTCTTCAGCGATTTGCACAACGACCGTGATGCGATGCGTTCGATTGTGAAGTGCGCTCCGCGGTTCGATGTGCTGGTCGGCGCGGGCGACTTCTGCAACGCGCGCCGCGGCCTTTCGGAATCGCTCGCCGCGTTCAGCGGCATCACCACGCCAACGGTGTTGGTCGCGGGGAACAACGAAACGACCGACGAATTGCGCGCCGCGTGCGCGACTTGGCCCGCGGCGCGCGTGCTGCACGGCACGCATACCGAAGTCGCGGGCGTGACGTTCTTCGGGGTGGGCGGCGGAATCCCGGTCACACCGTTCGGCCCGTGGAGCTACGACTTCAGCGACGCCGACGCCGAAGCGCTACTCGCGCCGTGCCCGACCGGGTGCGTGCTGGTGGTTCACTCGCCGCCGAAGGGCTGCGTGGACGTGAGCAGTCGCGGCGCGAGCATCGGCAGCGACGCGATCCGCGCGTGCATCGAGCGCGTGCGCCCGCGACTGGTGGTGTGCGGGCACGTTCACGGCAGCGGCGGCACCGCGGGCGAACTGTTCGGCTTGCCGGTGGTGAACGCCGGCCCCGCGGGCATCGAATGGGAGTTGTAGCGCGCCGCTCGCACAAGTACGCTATCGCGTATCGGTGAGCCGTTTAGCTCGTGGGTTTCCCACAGGGCGATGTTGCGTCGCCCGAGAGAATGCCTTGCGATGCCGCGCGAGGAAGGCTGTTCCAGCACCGCTATCGTCGATCTACCGATCGGTACCGACGCGGTATTGAACAAC